>CAYPFC010000038.1:0-897 GCA_964409815.1 uncultured Pseudobdellovibrionaceae bacterium | reverse complement strand
GGCGTTATGGTTTTCCTCGGCCAACAGCTCGGAGGTTTGATGTCCCGGAGCGCCTTTAAGCGGGTCTTTGTTTGCCTTCGCGCGCTGACGGGGTTGATGGACAGTTTTTTCGTTGTTCATTCGTTTCCCTCGGGTTTGGGTTTACGAGGGAGATGGAAGTGCAATTGTACGGCCGTGATTTCCGACGTGTTTTAGACGGAATGAGCGGAGGAGCGAGGCAAAATTCCACAGGATGACGGCAAGGCGCCTCCGCTACGGTCAGATCCTGGACATCAATGGTATTCGAACCACTGGCGCGTATCGGGCGAGTTTTGATCGCGCTGGACGGGCGCGCCGTTATCGGTAAAGGGAGTCTCTCCCGACAGCCAACGCCAGAATTTGGGCCACCAGCCCTCAAGGTTATAGATGCTGTCGTAATTCTGCTCGCCCGGAAGCGGAGCCGAAACTAGCCCAGGGAACATCGTCTGGTCCATCAGGCGGCTCTCGCGTAAGGAGTCGATGAACCCGTTGACCGGCTCCATCGCTCCGGGCGTGTCGCGGAAGATCGCGCCGACGTGCGGGCGGATATTGTACATGAACACGCTGAAGTCGCGCTCGCCGCGGAAGCTGAGCATCCAGCGGTTCACCGCGCGCTCGTTGTCTATCATCGCGCCCTGGGCATCGCCGCCGCTGTAAACGAAGTAATAGCGCTCGGCGAGCTTGCGCTCCTCGCGCTTCTCGGGGAAGCAGACGAAGTAGCGCGCCTGCGGGCCTTCCATCATCGGCGTGAGGAGGAAGAACCCGTACCATTGCTCCTCAGTAATCTGAGCTTCGACCGTGTAACAGTCGCGCGAGCGGCGCGTGTCGAGCTCGGCGTACTTGCTCTCGAGAGTGAGGCCCGCCGAAGAGCTCGTGAAG
>CAYPFC010000037.1:7825-16456 GCA_964409815.1 uncultured Pseudobdellovibrionaceae bacterium | reverse complement strand
TCGCGGTCTCGTACTCGTCGGCCGGTGCCCATTACGTTCCCGGTCAAACCAAGGGTGACGAGGGCCACGCGGTCGATCAGTTGCGCGCGAGCTGGGGCGCCTTCGGCCAATTGATCTGGACGTACAACGATCACGAGATCAACATCGACTACCTGATCCGCTACTATATGAGCCGCTTCGTAAAGGACTCGGCCCGCTAGGGCGGTTATTTCGGGGATTTCGCGGCGGGCACGCGCGCGGGAGACTGAGACGCTTTCGCCTGCTTGATCTTCTCGAGCATCATTTCGCGCTTCCAGCTCTCGATCTGAAGAACGCATTCGGCGCATTCGCCGACGAGCCTCGTGCAGCGCGGATAATTGAACTTCGCGAGGCAGAAATATTCGATCTTGGCTTGCGTGACGGCCTCGCCGAGCCCGAGGTCTTTCGAAGCGTAACCCATGAACGCTTGATTGAGCGCGAGCGCGCCGGCGAGAACCGTGGCCGCGTGGAGCGCGTAAGTCTTCGTATCCCAGAATTTGCCGAGCGCGCGGATGAACAAAAGATTCGACGCCATCGCCGCCGCGACGAACGCGATCAGAAGCACGGAGATCGTCATCGCGAGACCGAGCAGGCCGAGGCTCGCGCCCCACGCCGACGACGGCTCGGCGAGCGTGATCGCGGCCGCGATCGCGAAGAGCCCGAAGTCCACCCAAATGGGCGCGAAGTCTTCGACGGCCGCGAGCGTGAACTTCGTTTCGCCCACTTTGACCGAGTCGCCCGGCTGGATCTCGATCGCCTCGCCGGGCTTCACGCGCTGACCGTAGATGAACGTGCCGTTTCGCGAATTCAGGTCTTGAACGTAAATCCGCCCTTTGCGGTCGATGACCTCGAAGTGTTTGCGGCTTAACCCGCCCTCTTCGGGAAAATCGTTGCGGCCGAAGACTCTGCGCTTCGACCATCGAATCGTCGTTTTAGGGCCGGAGAGAGACCATCCCATAATTTTACGTCGCGGTTACTTTTCGATGCGCGGGAACACCACCCGCTTGACGTCCGTTGACGAGGTCTTAACAGGAGAGGGCGTGGACGACGAGGACATCGTCGTCGTGCGCGCCTGCGTGCTCTGAGTCGACTGCGCCTTGAGCAAGTCTTCCGCGGTCGAGACCAGTTTGTCTTTGAGCGTTTGCGCGGTCGCCTTCATCGACATGACGGCCGGCTGCATGTGCTGCGCGCCCGTCTGCAACCCGCTCGAGATATGATTCACGCCGCTCGCGACGCCCGTCTTGAGCGCGTCGGCGACTTTGTTATCGAGCAGCGTCGGCATCGGGGTCGCTTCGATCTCCTTCGCGGTTTGTACGGCGGCCTTGAACTCGCTGCCGATGCGGGCCATCTGCGCGAGGTCGGGCTGCGGGCGCGTATCGAGATTGCCGACGAAATCGATTTCACTGAGCGCGAAGCTCGCGGTGACGCCGTCTTTGTCCATTCCGCGCGCGGCCCATTCGGGAAGGGCTTCTTCGTCGAACATGAGTTGATCGCGGTTGAACTTCGCGATGAGCTCCACTTGCTCCCGGGGGAGCGCGACGCTCTCTGCGATTTCATCGACGCTCAGGCCCGAGTTCGCCATGCGCGCGGCTTTCACGTACTCGACGGTGCGCTGGCGCTCGGCGATCTCGTGATGCGGAATTTTATCCTGAAAAATCTCGGCGACCTCCATCGACTTGTGCATGGAGTGATCGATCTTCACCATTTGCTGCTCGGCTTCGAGAATGCGATTTTGCAAGAGGCGGTTCTTTTGATCGAGCAGCTGCGTGAGTTGCTTCACTTGGCTGTCGGTGCGGTCGCTCAAGTCTTCGAGCACGGTGATTTTCGTTTGCAGAAGTTGAAGGCCGCGGCTGAGGCGCGGATCGTCTTGCGGCGGGCGGCGCAGGCGCATCCAAAGCGCCGCGATCGAAGCTACCGTTATGAGATTGAAAACGATCTGTAGTAAGGTCCAGTTCGACACAAAGCCCCCGGGGTGTACTTAAATATAGTTTAGGGTTTAGGTCTGTGTTCCACAAGACGACCAAGGTAGAGGTGCTTTCGCGGGTCGCTCGCGATGGACTTGGCTCCGGAAGATGGCGCGACTCCTCCAGACGATGGTCAGGGCTCGCTTTAAAATCTCGAGAACACGCCAATAAAGTAAATAGGTGTTTTTAATCACTTCGGACTCGTTCCGGTTGTTCCGCCCGGCCTGAGTCCTTCCAAGAGCGAATCCCGCGAATGCAGGACTCGCTTTTGCATTTGTAAGTCCTATGAAATTTTAGACGGCGTCGGTAAAGAGACGAATGCGTTTCACCGCTTCGTTCAAGTCGCGCTCGTGGAGCGCGAAACTCAAGCGCAGGTAGCCTTCCAGTCCGCTCTCTCCGCCGGGAACGACCGCGACTTTCTGGGCATCGAGCAGCGCCGCCGCCACGTCGGACGAGTTGTTCATCGCCTTGCCCTGGTACTTGCGGCCGAAGAGGGCGCGCACGTCGGCCCAAACGTAGAACGCGCCTTGCGGATAGCCAGCGCGCCAGCCCGGCACATTGTTCAGCGCCTCGACGAACAAATCGCGACGCTCGCGAAGAATCGCGACGCTCTTCTTGATCTCTTCGTCGCAGTACTGAAGACCCGCGAGGGCCGCCGCCTGCGTGAAGGGTGCCGCGCAGCTCACCGTCTGGCTTTGGTAATTGGACATCGCCTTGATCAGCGGCTCGGGCCCGAGCGCCCAACCGAGGCGCCAACCTGTCATTGAAAAGCTTTTCGAAGCGCCGTTGACGATTACGATACGGTTCTTCAGCTCGGGCGCGACGTGCAGCAGGTGCGGAGCGACCGCCTCGCCTTCGAACACGAGCTCATTGTAAATATCGTCGCTGATCACGACGATGTTCGGATGCATTTTGAGCATGTTCGCGATGTCGCGAATCTCTTCGCGCGTGTACATCTGGCCCGTCGGATTGTTCGGGCTGTTCAACATCAGAACTTTCGTATTCGGCGTGATGTACTTCTCAATCTGCGCGGCGAGCGGCTTGAAACCCGTGAGCTCGTCGCTTGGAACGATGACCGGCACGCCGTCGACGAGCTCCACCATCGTGGGGTAACTCACCCAGTACGGCGCCGGAATCAGAACTTCGTCGCCCGGATCGCAGAGCATTTGCAGAGCGCCGAAGAGAATGAACTTCGCGCCCGCGCTGACCGTCACTTCATTCGGCGAATACTCGACGCCCAATAGCTTTTGCGTCTTGTGCGCGATCGCGGTCCGCAGCTGCGGAGTGCCGTTCGAAGGGGAATACTTCGTTTGCCCCGCCTGAATCGCTTGAATCGCGACCTCTTTGATCGCGTGGAAGGTGTCCCAGTCGGGCTCGCCGACGGAAAGTCCGATCACCGAATGTCCTTGCGCCGCGAGCTCTTTCGCTTTGGCCGCAATGGCGAGAGTCGGAGACGGCTTCAGGCTTTTCGCTTTCTTGGAGAGCATTTACTTTCCCTTTCTTTGCATACGGGCTTTGAGTGCTTGAATCACGTTTTCGGGCACGAGGCCGTTCAGGTCTCCGCCGTGCGCGGCGACTTCCTTCACCATCGTCGACGCGACGAAGCTGTACTCGGGCTTGGTGAAAACCATCATCGTTTCGATCGCGGGCTTGAGCTTGCGGTTCATGCCGGCCATCGCGAACTCGTATTCGAAATCCGCAACCGCGCGCAGACCCCGAACGATCACACTGGCTCCGTTCTTGTCCGCGTAATCGGTAATCAGTCCGTCGCACTTATCAATGTGAACGCCCTTCAGGCCGGACAAACTCGCACGGATGAACTCCACGCGCTCCTCGAGAGTAAATAAATATTTTTTACGCTCGGAATTCGCCACGACGACGGTTAGGTCGGAAAACAGAGGTTGTATGCGTCGAATGATATCAAGATGTCCGAGCGTGATGGGATCGAAGCTACCGGGGTATATCGCCTTGCTCATTTTGCGCTCTCTCAAAGAAGTTCAAGTGTTTATCACCAAACGTACGTTGATCCAAGCGATTTAAGCCCGAATAGGCCTCGTCCATTCTCTCTTTTGAGCTCGCTTCGATGACGAGAATCGAGCCTTCGGCAAGCAGGCGGCTGGCGCCAATTTGGGTCGCGAGATCGTGCGCCCATTTCTCGGTAAACGGGGGATCGGCCAGCACGACGTCGAACGGCGGGCCCTCGTAGCCCTTTATGAACCGAAAGGCGTCGATCGGGTGAATCTTATAACCCTCATGAATCTTTAAAAGCTCCAGGTTCTCACGGATGATACCCAGACTCTTGCGGTGATTCTCGACGATGTCCACCCACTCGGCACCGCGTGAAATGCATTCAATCGCGAGGTTGCCGGTGCCGGAAAACAGGTCGAGCACGCGCGCGCCTTCGATTCGTCCCATCAGCTTATTAAAGAGGGTTTCTTTGACCCGGTCGGTGGTGGGCCGAATGTTGTCGGCCTGAAAGGAAACCAGTTGGCGTCCCTTGAATTTTCCCGAGATCACTCTCACTTATCTTGTCCGATCGCCGTGATAAAGGCGACGATACGCGACTTGTGGTCATTGCTCAATGCTTGAAAGTGAAGTTCCGCGACCCGCTCGACGATTTTCTGCTTCGGATCCAGTGCTTTGTCGTAGGTCTTGAGAACGCGGACCTGGGTATTGATAAATTCTTTCAAGACGGGAAGCTCGAACGTGATCTGATAATACTCGCCGACGAAAACCATTTGAGCCTTCAGGCGAACGATGCAACCCATGGCGGTCACATAAATGACCTCGACCGGCTTTTTCAAGCCATTCGCGTCCAAGTTAGCTTCGATGGGGTACGGCCGTACCTTTTTCTTAACGACCTTTGGCGTCTGCGCCACGAACCAAGTCCTCTCCGAGTTTGGTGACCTGAAACACGTCTTCGAACGGCTTGGGGATGAAAAGATCCGCGCCGAGCGACTTCGCCTTTTCAAGATCATACTCTCCGGTGAAGGCGCTCATCAAGATGACTTTCGCCTTGATCTCTCCACCCTTACCGAGTGTCCGCAGCAAATCAGGACCCGAAAGACGGGGCATTAACACGTCCAAATAAACTAAATCGGGTAGGAACTGTCGCCATTTTTCAAGGCCCGATTGCCCGTCTTCCGCTTCTTCGACGTTGTGCCCGCCCTTCTGCAAGGCGCGCTTCAGCGAAAGGCGCACGAGAGGCTCGTCATCGACCACGAGAATCTTCATGATTCGCTCTCCAATGGAAGGCGCACGCGAAAAATCGAGCCCTCGCCGACGCGCGACTCGCACTCGAGGTCGCCACCGAACTGGCGAACGAAATCGCGGCTCAAGCTTAAGCCCAATCCAGTTCCCTCGCCTTCTTTCTTCGTGGTGAAAAACGGCTCGAAGATTCTTTCTTTGAGCTCTTCAGTTATACCCGGGCCGCTATCGTGCACTTCAAGCACCGCCCACGAGCCGTTGCGACTGGTCAGCACCGAGATCTCGCCTTTCTCGGGCATTGCCTGGCAGGCGTTGTTGACCAGATTGAAAATCACCTGCTGCATGAGATGCGGCTCGACTTTAACGGACAATTCCTCTTCGCTGAGCTGAATTTCGCTGCGCAGGCGGCCGGTCGCCGACTTCAAGAACGGCAAAGTTCGTCGCGTGATTTCATTGAGATCCATAATCTGGACCTTCTGGTCGAGCCCGCCCTTCGAGAAATCTAATAAATTATTTATTATTCCCTGACAACGCGCCGAGGCCTTCTCGACTTCCTGAAGGTCTTTATTCACTTGCGAGTCAGCGGGCGTCTCGGTGAGCAGAACTTGTGTAAGCGAGCGAATCCCGGTGAGCGGATTGTTGAGCTCGTGCGCGATGTGACCCGCGAGCTGTCCGATGGCCGACATCTTCTCGACCTGAACGACCTGACTCTTCAGCCGCTGCGAGCGCGTTTCGTCACGGAGATAGACCACCCACGATAGAGGCGGATCGTCGAGGCTCATGCGAATCGGATATTTTTCGACCGCGAAGAGTCTTTGCCCGAGCCGAAACTGCGAGCTTTGGCTCTGAAGCACGCCCTTGAACTCATCCTGCCAGTGCGAGTTCGCGCGCAAAACGCGGCCGTCGTGATCCAGAATGGCGATCGGCTCGCTGAGCTCGTCGAAGGTCATCTCCCAATCGCGTGACGTGCTCTTGAGCTCCTGCTCGAGCACCAGCCGATCGAGAGCCCATCCTACCGGCTGAAGTTTCTCGCCGAGGGCGTCGACGATCGACTCAAGCTCCTTCGCCGAGACATTGTGCTCGAACATCAAGAGCGGCGAGCGAGAAACGTCCTTTTGGTGGCGGATCGTAATGAGCGGAAAGCGCAAAACCTTGGCGAACGGGCGCCCCATCGCGTTCGCGAGAAAAAGGCTGTCCTCAGGTTCGTTCACGCGAATGCGCGGCGAGGCCACCCACTCCCCGCGGACGCGCGTGCGGATGGTCTGCGAGCCGCGCAGGTAATAGAGGTCACCGAACGCCTCACCGCGCGGAATGAAAAGCAGCGGCGAATCTAGCGAGTGGTATTCCTTGAGCTGGCGGCGTACCAGCGGGAGGAGATCGGAAACGTCGAAAAGCTGCGTGAGGTCCTTGATGAAACCGATGATCTCGCGCACACGCGAAACGTTTTTCTGACTGGCGCGGCGGGAGTCCGCTTCGGTCAGCGTCCGCTCGCCGACTGTTTGCTCGAGCCCGCGATTGAGCTCCTCGATCTGGCGGTTCTGTTGCCGCATCATTTGCATGAGCCGCCCGTGGCGCTCTTTTTCGAGCTGCCGCGAAAGCGCGACTTGCAGGATCTTCGCGATCTCTTGGGGACCGTCGTTTACGTCCATGAACAAAGCGCCTTTGAGCGTACTCAGCGCTCGCTTCAAGTTTTGCGCCGTCCAGCCCTTGTCGGCAAGTATGTACGCTTTCGAGAAGGAGAACTCTTCTTTGCGAATGTCCGCAAGCTCCGCGCGCGGAATAAAGACGATCGACGCGGCCGCGACGAACTCGCGCGCCACGACCCAATCACAGTCCAACCCCGATGAGGATTTTAACGAAGACCACCACGCCGGTTCCGCGGCGCGCGTGTATAGCTGGACGGTTTTGCGTTCCACGTCCTCTAGGATAGTGCAGGTACGAGCACGTACTCAAGCTGATCGGCGAGCTCGATGAAGTCGCGACGATCGAGCGCTTCGTGAATGTCCCCGAGGACCGCGGACCACTCGCGCCCACCGACCTTTGTCGAGTGGCGCGCGAGCTCCTGTAAGGAGGTCACCAACTCTTGAAACTCGGATTCGACGGTGCCGAACTCGTACTCACGCAAGCTCGGCGCGACCTTCCGGCAAAGCTCCGAGGCGTTTCGCCCCTCGGCCTGCGGGCTCTCGAAGCGGCGGTAAACGGCGGCGATCAGGTGAAGATCGCCGAAGATTTTTTGAGTCGCCTTCAGGGTGTCTTCCATCGAGCCGGGCCCGATGCGAAGTCGCTGAGTCTCGAACCACTGTACGAGGGGATTGACGCGCGGATTGAGCCGGCCGACTTCCGAGATCATCTTGTCGATGCCGCTTAAGTTGGCCGCCGCGGCCGCGCGCTGATCCGGCTTCTCGATGAGCTTCAGATTGAAAAGCGCGAGCTCGGCAAGCTCAAAGAGGCGCTGAAACGCGATGCGATCGGCGAGCAAGCTCGTCTCGGGATAGTTCGCTTCGGTGTAAAGCGCCTCGATCAGATTCCAAGAGAAGTCGTCGAACGCGAGCTCGTGAAGCTCGTAGCTTCCGAGTACCGAAGCACGAAGCGCGCATGGGCCCCTCGGGGCCAAACCGCGCAGCATGGCATCGGTCTCGGCGGCGATTCGCTCGGGCGGGATTTCGTGCAGATCTTTCGCGTAGAGAACGCGGCTACCCGGGCTCGTCGGCCCCGTCGTCCAGAAATTCGCGACGTCGGAAGTCAGTTGCAAAACGGGAGTCTGAGTGAGCGAGGCCATTTGCGACGGCGCGCTGTCGCATCCGACGACGAGCGCGGAGCTCGCGATCAACTGCATCAGCTCGGGAAGCTTGGTCTGCGCTACCCGCGAAGTGAGGCGCGGATGATCGACAGCTTTGATAACCGCATCGCTCAAAGCCTTTTCGTCGGCGCTCCCGACGAGAATCCACTCGGCCGAGCTGGTCGGCACCGCGGCTCTCAAGGCCTCGATCCAGAGCTCTCCCGGGTAGATTCTCATCGCCTGGCTCGCGCCAAGATGAACGATCACGCGGCGCTCGCGCGGGCTTGGGCCCACGAGGCCGGCGAAGTCCTCGGGCTTCAACTCGACGCCGCTGACGGCGGCGAAAATCTCGGTGATGTGAAAACGGTTGGCGCCGCCGATCTCGGCCTGCGCATAGAAGTAAGCGCTCGAATCGTCCGGAATACTCAGAAAGCCGTCGGCGAAGCGCGTGTACCCGCGCACGTCGCGCGTCTTTTCGGGAACGGTCACGTATTCGGTAAGGAAACTTGAAAACGGCGAAAACGACAGATTGATCACCCGGTCGAATTCGATCGCGCGCAGCTCGTCCGCGAGCCGGGTTAAACGCTCGAGAGCGAGATTCTCGTCGCCGCCGTCAATAATGGGCGCAAGAATCTCCGCCGTTGGGAGCGTGTGGACCGTGAT
>CAYPFC010000037.1:0-7815 GCA_964409815.1 uncultured Pseudobdellovibrionaceae bacterium | reverse complement strand
CATGAGTCTCGCCTCCGCGGCGAACGAGCGCTTTCAGTGCCGGCCACGTCTGGTAGATATCACCGAATCGTGCGAGTTGAAGAACGAGAGTTCGCATGGATCAATTGCTCCTTGATCAGTTCTTCAAGCATTTTGAGGCTTTTGGCGTCCTTGCCGTAGCCGCGAGTCGCGACAATCTTCTGGGCTGAGATCTCCAGACGTTGAAGCGCGCTCCTTAATTTATCGGCCGAATCCTTCATATCATCTCCGTCCAATGGGATTTGAGAATCCGAATTAACTTTGCTTTGTACTCGGAATGCTCGAATTCCGTTTCGAGCCCGATTTGTCGCTGACGGTGATTCGCGATCTCGACCAGGTCGCCCGAGCGTACGGGGCGGCCGTGACGGAGCTCGCGAAGCTTCGACGACGCGGTCGAGATGGCGTCCGTCTCCTGACGATCAAGGAAGTCGAGATGCGAGAGCATCGGCTGCTCGTCGATTCCCGAGAAAATCTGCTTAAGATCGCGGCGCAGGTTCATGCCCGCGCTACCGAACTCGGTCACTTCGCGGCGGCGCTCCCGGCTTAGCGAGAGTTTCCATGCGCTCCGTTCGATCAGGGTACGCAGGATCATGCGATCCTCTGCTTCTCCCATATCTTCCGCGAACCAGAATCCCATGTCGAGCTGGCGCGTACGAAGCATGCGTACGCCGTCGGCCTCGTGCGCGAGCTTCGCGAGACGATCCCAGTCGTCCGCGAGCATGGCGTTCGCCGACTCGGCGACGAGCTCGGGCCCGATGGAGCCTCTGGTCGCCTGAAGAATCAAAGAATCCGCTTTGAAAATTCCGGTCCGGCGCCAGTCGCTCCAGCCGATGCAAAGCTCGATAACTCGCGTTCCGGCGGCGTTGGCGAGATGCTTAATGCTCGTATCGCCGCTGATCAAAAGATCCGCGCGACGCAAGAGATGAAGCGCGCCCTCGAGCGAGAGAATCGCCTTAGTGATCTTTACGTCGTGCCGGGCAGCTTCCGCAATGAACGCGTCGACTCGCGCTTCTTCGCTCGGAGCGCCGAGGGCGACGAGTTGCAGGTCCGCGCGCTCCTTCGAGAGCTTGCGGGACATCTGCAACCAGTCGGAAGTGCTCCAGTCCTTCTTTGCGTCGGAAGTAAAGAGCTGAAACACGCAAACGGGCTTCGGCGTCAGGCCCAGGGCCTTCACTTCGCCTTCGGACGCCTTCGACGCGTGCATCGTGTAGTCGCGGCTCGCGCCGTCCAGTCCGCATGCGTGCCGGAAGATATCCGTGTAGTGAAAAATGTCTTCCGCGTCCTCGGGTTTGTCGTTGAGGTAGCGAAACCAAGGCGAATAGAAATGCGGCAGACCCTTGACGTCGTATGTGAGACCGAGGCGATCGTTCGCTTTCAGGTAGCCCGCGATCCACGCCGAAAAAGAAGTCTGCGTGAGATTGACAATCAGATCGTAGCGCTCGGCATTCACAGTATCGAGCTGCTCTTGCAGCACCGCGAACGAAGTGAGCATCGGAATGTCGGCTTCCCCGAGTCCCGCTTGCAGCTCATCGCGATCAAGAGTCCACCATTTATTCACGACGGGAAGCATCGGGTGCAGTGCCGCGCACGGCTTGAACGTGAGCATGTCGATCTGGGCGTCCCGACGCGCGGCTCGAAGTCCGTTCAGTACGGGTACGGTCATCAGGCAGTCGCCCAGACGTAAGAGATCGATTACAAGAATCTTCATTTCACGAGCTCCCGGAGCGCCTTCAAGAGTAACTTCTCGCGCTCTTCGGAACTCTGTACGAGTTCCGTCTGCTCGAGATCGTGGAGCGAGAGAGTCTCGCCCGTCCCATCAATGCGCGGAGTGCGGTCAAAATCCGCCGAGCCGCGAAGTTTCCATTGCCAATTCAGATTACCCCAATCGCGCGCGATGAGTTGCGCGCGGCAGTCTTTATAGATTTCCGCAGCGAGCGCGCAAGAGGGCGCGTGCGACAGCACGATGAAGCTTTTCGAGACCGCCGCTTTGACTTCGTCGATCTTGCGTAGGGCACGCGCGTTCGCTACATGGTGCAGGCTCACGCGTTTGGGATCGAAGCCGTGAAGATCGAACGCGGCCTGAAGAATGTCGGCGTTCGACTCGAGCACGACGATGTTGGCGTCGGTCGCTTTCAAGAGCTCGCGCACGTGATGCCCGGACCCCAGCCCAAGCACGAAAACGGAGCGAACCTTACCGAGGAATTTACGGCGAGACGCGACCCACTCCTGCGCCTCGCGAGTTGGATCGAAACGCGAAGCCAATAGTCGGCCTTGAAAGCGTAAGACTTTTTCGCCGGTCTCGGCGCTCACGATCTCGATCAAGAGGTCTTCCTCATTTCATCCAGTAGGCTTAAAGCTTGAACGTTACCGGGGTTAACGGCAAGCAGACGCTCGAGCTCTAGACGTGCCTTATCGCCCTCTCCCCTGCGGAAACTCAGCCATGCGAACGCGAGCGACATGCGCTCGCTCCACCCACCCTCAATCAGAAAAGTACGGATCAATTCCAACGCGCGAAACTCGCGACCGTCGTAAGTGCTCCACTCGAGCGCGAGGCCGAGCGCCACTTCGTTCAGCGGATTGTACTCGAGCGCCGCTTCCACGTTGCCCCAAGAGAGCTCGAAGTCGCCCTTCATGCGATGCGCGATCGCGAGTCCCACCCAAGCTTTGTCGTTTACCGGATTGAGCGCCAGCGCGAGACGAAAACGCTCGGCGGCCTCGTCCCAATCCTGACGCTGAATGGAAAGCGTGCCCAAATTCACGTGAAGGACGTCGGAGCTCGGGCTCAGCCGGTGAGCCTTGTTGTAATTGTCCTCGGCGGACTCGAAGTCGCCTTTGCGGACAAACACATTGCCAAGAGTCTTAAAAACTTCGAACAGGATCGGCCCATCCTCGGGCGCGACCATGACGGCCTGCTGCAAGTGATGGAAGGCCTCATCGATCATATCGAGTTGGTATTCCACCTGCGCCAGTTCGTTCAACGTTTCGAAACGCGAGTCGATCTTCAAAACGTTGGTCAAAACGCGTAACGCCTCGTCGAGTCTTCCGAGCGTACGGAGCCTGCGGCCAAGCTCGAGGGCGATCAAACTGTCGTTGGGCTCGATCTGCAGAATGCAGTACAGATCTTGAAGGTCCAGACTCGACTCCGAGCTAACTTTCTCGAAAGTCTCGCGCGCGCGTTCCGGCCGCGCCTCGCTGGACGAGTGTCTAAGAATCTCCACGGTTGCCTCCGATTCAGGAATCTAAGAGCAACGGGAGTGCCAAAAATCTTTTCGCGCTAAATGGGAGTTGAGACCTCAACTCCCGCCTAAAGGAGGGACGGAATCGCTAGTCCAGCGTCAAATACTTGTTAGGCTTCCTCGTCCAGTTTATTGGGAGCGTCGCCCGACTTGTACGCGCCGATCGCTTTTTTGCCGGACTGCACGGTACGGAGCTCCTTTATGATGCTGGACTTCTCTTGCTCGATCACCGAGAGGATCTGCAAGTCTTGAGCGAGAATGCGAGTCACGAGATCGTTCTTCGCGTTCATGCATGACATGATCTCGCGCTTGTGAGCGTCGGTTACGCCGTTCGTGTCCGTTTGGGTCGCGGCCGCGGCTTCGATCAATCGGTCGATGCAGCGAACGAGATCCAAAATCGTCTCGCGAGATTGATAGAACACCTCGAGGCCTTCGAAGTTGCCCTCGGTGAAATTGAGGAGCTCGCCTTCGTTGAGCTGCAAGAACTTTTCAAGGTGATAGTTCTTGTCTTTCAGCAGATTGATGATGGTGTCCATTGGCCCTCCGTGACCTATTTGTTTGCTTCGCCGGCTTTTACTTTTTCGACGGCCTCTACCCATCCTGAGTAGAGCGTCTCCATAATTTTAATCGCGTCTTCCAAAGGTTTCTTTTGTCCGGACGCATTGCACTTCGTCAATTGCTCCGACACGAACATGTACAACTGCTCGAGGTTCTTGGCGATGTCGCCTCCCGCCTCGTGGTTCAACGTATTGTTCAACTCGTTCACGATATCGAACGCGCGACCGATGTTCAGGCCGCGGCCGGCGATGTCCTTTTTGTCGATGGCGATCGCCGCTTGTTTCATGAAGCGGATGGCGCCTTCGTACAAGAGCAGGAGCAGCTTCTCTTTCGAAGCCGACTGCACCGACGTTTGCTTATATTTTTGGGCCGCGCTTTTCATACTGTCTCAATCGGTTACATTTACCTAAAACTTAACCCAATCCGGGGATGGGTCCGCCACCGCCGGCGCCCGCCGCCGCGAGCTGTCCCATCTGGCCTTTCATACGGCTCATCGTCTCTTCGAGCTTCGCGAATTTATTGCGCAGGTTTTCCTCCTTGCGCGCGAGCTGACGCTCTTTATTCGCTATCTGGTCATTCATCTGGCTGATTCGATCCTGCAAAGCGCGCTTACGGATCGCCACGGGGCCGAACGCCGAGTTCAAAACCGTGCTGATCTCGCGCTTCAGCGCGGGGATGAAACCCGTGCTGAACCCGTCTCCGGCGAAGAAGCCCTGAACGGCCGCGGGATTTCGCGCAAGCGTGTCGTTGAATTTTTTCTCGTCGTACTCGAGCAATCCGTTTCGATTGAACTGGATGCCCATCTGGTTCAAGCGGGTGATCGCGCCCGAAACCCCGTACTGCGGGTTTTGCACGAGGCTGCGGAAACGGTTCTCGATACTTCGTAAGAGGCTGTCGCCACCCAGTGTACTGGTGGTGTCCGTGTCTTTCGTCAGCGCGTTCTGCTGCTGAATGAATCCGAGAACCGCGTTTACGCCGTCGACGAAGCCTTTAATTTTTCCGGCCACGACTTCGCGGTCTTCTTTCACGCTGATGTTGACGGTACGGCCAGGGCTTGCCTGGCGCAGTTCGAGCGTCACGCCCGGAATGATGTCGGGAACTTTGTTGTCACCGATTTCGAACTCGAAGCCGTCGACCTTGATGCGACCGTTCTTCGCCTCTTTCTCGTCGTCGAAATACAAGTCTTGGTCGCCGTCGAGGAAGTAGAGCGTGGGATAACGGACCTGGTTGTCCCCGCCCACGCTGTCGCCCGAGATCATGAGTTTAAAGGGAGCGTCCGGATCGCTTCGATCGTTGAAGATCGAGGCTTTCACGCCGATACCGGCACGGTTGATCGCGTTCATCACGCCCTCGAGCGTGTTGTTCTCGCCGTTGATGTAAATGTCCTTCGAGCCGTCCGTGGTTTCAAAGCGGAAGTATCCGACGCCCACTTGGGTCTTGTCCTTATCAGGAAAGCCGTTCGTGATCGCGGCGGCCTTTTGCGCGAGCTCAAGAACTTCGACATTCCAGTTACCGTTGACTGCGGCATTGGGATCGACGACCCCTGAAATGACGTTCGGATCGCCGGAGTTCAACTTGATATCGCTGAATCCTTTGGTGCTCGCGAGCGCGCCGATCGTGCCCGTTACGCCGTTGAGTTTCGTCTCGAGCTCTTGCACGAGCTTCAGGCGGTTTTCCTGCTTGCCCTTGTTCTTTTCGATTGTCTTAATCGGAATCTTCTCGGCCTCGATGAGCTGATCCACCAAATTTGGTGGCAACCCTGAAGCCAATCCTCCGAATGAGATCGTTCCAGCCATGGTACTCCTCGTTCAATCATTTTCACTGGGAATGACCTGGGGACGTGAGTCAATAAAATGACTACATCGCTTTGTCTAGAATGCGTCCTGTTTGGCGATCTTTGTCCCGAGTTGCGGACCAAAGTTGGCTCTCGGAGAGCCTGCGGACGATTTTGCCCTCTGGATCGAGGATCAAAATCACGCGGTGATCTTCCTGAACCTCGACTTTGATGACGAGGTCGTTGGCTTTAAGTCCGGGATGGTCTCCCAGAATCTTTAAAGCCTCGTCAAATTCCTGTTGGGTCAGGTGCCGCTTGATCTCGGGCTCCTGCTTTTCGCGGCGGCCGTCGGCGTCGCGATCCGTGCTGCTCTGAGCGCGCACGTTCCCTTCGACCTTTTGCTTCGGATCGATCGAGAGAATCGGATTGGGACTGACGCTTTTGATATTCATCCATCTGTCGTGTCGGAATAAGACTTCTCAAATCTGAGCGACCTGGATGATTTCCGGACTTAAGTGAACGCCTAGCGCGCGGACTCACCGGGAGAAATGACGAAGCCCGGTCCGTTCTCCGCGCTCGCCGCATGCTTCGGAGTGACTCGATCCGCCCAGGCACCGCCGGCAATTCGCCCGCGGTGGACGCCGTCGGAGGTAGAGTAGCCCGGAGTTCCACGCTCCGTCGCCGGACGGCTATCGACGAGCGCGCAGGCCGGAGAGCTGACGCTCGCGAGCGATGCATAGAATCCGTTGAGATTGGACTCGAACTGACGAATACGTTCGCGGGATGAGCTCGGGGCTTCGGCGGGATTCAAGTGCGGCGGCCCGATCCAATCGCACGCGCGTCCCGCGCTCTGAATCTGCGCCGCCATTTCCGCGTAAGTATCGCCCGCGGACGAGGAATGCAGCGAGTTCGTACCGAGCGCGACGATCACGCGCGCGCCGGCATGCCTTGCCAGCAGCGTTCGAAGCGACGGAGTCGCTCCATTGCCGCCGCAGTCCGCCAGCTCGGAAGCATCGCTCGATCTAACCTGACATTTATGGCCTGAAGGATTCCGCCCATCCAACCAATGCGTGGGCGAGCTCGAAGGCGTGCAATACAACGTCACGCGATCTCCGCCGGAGACCAGGTTCTCAAAGAGCCGCTTCCCGAAAGCGCCGCACGAGTGCGAGTCTCCGATAACCAAAATTTCTGCGGCCTGCGCGACCGAGCTTAACAAAAAAACCGCGAGCCAACGTCGTTTCATCCTTCTAAGGTATAGGGAAGCGGAATCCGAGCGCAATAGCCAACGCTTAGACACTATAACCCCCCTGAATGACAGGCTATCTCCGCCGCCCCTTGGCTTCTGGCTTGGCCGTGAGCGGGTCCTCGGGCCACGAGTGTTTCGGGTATCGCGCGCGCAGGTCTTTTCGAACCTCGACATAACCGTTTCGCCAAAAACTCGCGAGGTCCGACGTCACTTGCACCGGACGGTAATTCGGGCCGAGCAATCGAAACGTGAGAGGCACCTTCCCGTTTAGAATCTTCGGCGTATCGAGTTGACTGAACATCTCTTGCAGGCGCACGTCCACGAAGGCCGAATGCCCCTCCCCATAAGAGATCTTTTGCTTGAATCCCGACGGCGCAAGATAATGCGTGGGCACGAGCGCGTCGATCTCGCGCGCGACCTCGCGGCCGACGACCATCTCAAGGAAGCTCGCGAAATCGAGCGCCGCCACTTGCGCAAGGCTCGTCTTGCCGAAGGCCGCCATCTCGAGGAGCTCGCGGCGCTTGTCTTCCTCGAGCAATGCGCGGAAACGCTCTTCGCGCTCCGAGAGAAAACTCAAGCGCTCGAGCCACAGACGAAGGCCTTCGTTCTTCTCGACGAGCCAGTCCCATTTCGCGAGCAACACGTCGACAAGCTTCTCGCCGACGCGCGCGGGATCGATCGGCGTGAGCGACGGCTCTTCGATGGGCAGATCATCGATGAATCTCCCGCGGCGCATGTAGAATTGCTCCTTGTCCTCGTCGAAGTGAACCTCCTCGCGAACGCGAACCTGGTCCCCGAGCATTTCGAGAATGAAGTCCTTCGACATTCCGCACGCCTGCGAAATCGTGGTGTCGGGCTGCCCCGGAAAGTCGATTCCCTGGAGCGCGACGAAGAACTCGGAAGCCTTTACCTGTGACGCGGGCGAGAGCTTCACTCCTCGACCGCCGACCATCAAAGCGCGCTCTGATTTTCCGCGACGACGG
>CAYPFC010000036.1:15885-16603 GCA_964409815.1 uncultured Pseudobdellovibrionaceae bacterium | reverse complement strand
TCCTTAATCGCCTGCCAGTCGTACGGATAGATCGAGCGCAGATCGATGACTTCGATCGAAAGTCCCTCGGCGCGCAGGGAGTCCGCGATCTTATTGCAGATCAAAAGGTGGCGGCCATAGCTGACGACGGTAAGCTGGTCGCCCGCGCGGGTGATCTTCGCCTGCCCAATCTTGATTTTATAGTCCTCGAGTTTCGGCCAGCTCGGCTTCCACTTCGTACGATCGCCGAGGGGCGCGTCGATACGCGCTTTTAGGTCCTTCTCGTTTTCAGGCTCACCTGGAATGAGCTCTTCGCCGCGAACGCGCATGAGCGCCTTCGGCTTCAAGAACAATACGGGGTTGGGATCCGCGATGGCCGAGAGCAAAAGCCCGTACGCATCGAGCGGAGTCGAAGGCATAACGACTTTCCAGCCCGGCAGGCGCGACGCCCACGCGTCGAACGAGTGCGAATGGTAAACGGATCCGCGAATACCGGCCCCGACCGGAGTCATCACGGTCATCGGCAAGTGATAGTTGCCGTTTGAAACCCACGCCGTGTTGCCGGCGATCTTCAAGAGGTCCATCGTGTTGAAAATGTAGTCCGCGAATTGAATCTCGGCCACGCAGCGCTCGCCCGTCAGAGCAATGCCGGTCGCCATGCTGATGATCCCACGCTCGTCGAGCGGCGTGTTCCACGCGGTCTTCAAGCCTTGGGTCGCCGTGAAAACGCCGCCCAGGG
>CAYPFC010000036.1:14868-15875 GCA_964409815.1 uncultured Pseudobdellovibrionaceae bacterium | reverse complement strand
CGCGCCCACGTCCTGGCCGAAAACGTCCATCAGCTGCATGTTTTCTTCCGCGAAGTGGAGGGCCATGCGAATGGCCTGAGCCATATTAGCCATTAGAACTTCCTCCAATCGCCGTTTTCGCCGTTGGCATAGAAATGATCCCACACCGACTCGGGCGCGGGAGGAGGCTCGCCGCGCACGGTTTCTTGAGCGACGCGCGCTTCTTCGTCGTACTGGGCCCAGATCTCCTTCGCGGATTTCTCGGTCAGCACGCCGTTCTTGAGCAGCTTCTGCTCGAAGGTCTTCACGCAATCTTCCTCGGGAATAAAATTCGCCCCCGAAGCCGACGAGTGCCCGTAGAGTCGCGAGACCCGCGCCTCGAGCAATACGGGTTTACGCGTCTTGCGGATGTAAGCCATTTCGGATTCCAGGGCGAGGTACGTCTCGATCGGATCGTTTCCGTTGATGATCGCGGTGCGAATGTTAAACGCCTTCCCGCGATCGGCGACGTGCGCCTCACCGTGCTGGCTATGATAGTCGGTGGAAATTCCCCAGAGGTTATTCTGAACGGTGATGAGAATCGGCAACTCGTTTCCGGGTCGACTCGCCCAAATCAAGCAAGACGCGAAGTCTCCCTCGGCCGTTCCCGCATCCCCGCCCGTGACGATCGTGATCGCGCGGCTTTTGTGGCGCCTCTGAACGTGGGCCGTACCCATCGCGGTTCCGTATTGCACTTCAATCGGCGAAGACACGGGCACGACATTCCATTGCGGAAAGCAATAGTGGTTACAAAAGTTGCGCCCGCCCGTAGAGGGATCCGTCGCGCGATTCATGATCAGGCGAATCGAATCGATCATCGGCATGCCCATCGCGGTCAGCGTAGGGGTGGCGCGGTAATGTAAGTGCAGGTAATCGTGCAGCGGGCCTTGCCCTTTATCGACCAAAAGCCCGAGGGGAACGCCCCAGGCTTCCTCGCCCGGCGCGCCGATCCAGAAATAGGCGTCGCCCGCCTTATAGATCTTAATCAG
>CAYPFC010000036.1:12042-14858 GCA_964409815.1 uncultured Pseudobdellovibrionaceae bacterium | reverse complement strand
CGGCAAAGTCTTCGCGCGAGCCTTGCCGGCCGGCGCTTTCGGAAGATTCTTCTTCGCCTTGGATTTGGATTTCACGGTGACACTCGATAATGCCATTGACCGGGCCCCTTCGTCTCATTGCTCTTATCTGGAGCTATGAGATGTAATGAGGAGCCCATTCTTTGTCAATTCGCCGTGCCGTTGTCGGAAGCGGCGGTGGGCTCAGCGGTCGCTCCCGCGGGTTTACCCTTGGAGCCCAGTTTAATCGAAGGAGAGCGCAATTCTAAGGCCAAGTCCGCCGCCACGTTAATGGCTTCGAGGACGTCGGCGCGCTCGAGGTACTTCTTCTTGCGCTCTTCGCGGGTCAGCGATGCGGTCTCATCGTCCTCGTCGTCGCCCGGCTCGGCGCCGTCCTTCTTCTTCGAAGGATCTTTTTCTTTATCTTTTTCCTCTTTGTCCTTCACCAGATCGCCGACGATGATCATTTTGCCGCGCTTTTTCAGCTTATCCACGTCGGCTAGGACCTTTTTGAATTCCGTAGCGCTCGCCACGCGGGTCTTCGATTTCTCGCCCAACTTTTTAACTAGCTCGCGGCTCACCTGTTGCCAAGCGCTCTTGCCCTCGGTCACGTAGGCCGTCGGCGAAATGAAGTCTTTGATCTTTTTCGGCGGAAGCGAATAGTCGAGAGTCTTCTCGCCCACGTCGTCGAACGCGAACGTCGACGGGAACACGATGTCCGCGCTCACGCCGCGATGCTGGGTCGATTCGCCTCCCGGGGTAAAGAACATTCCCACGGTCGTCTTGATCGCGCCCAAACCAAGCGGCAGATACTCGACCGACTGAACGCTGCCTTTACCGAACGTATGGTCTCCGCCGACCACGACGGCGCGGTGGTAGTCCTGCAAGGTACCCGAGACGATCTCGGACGCCGATGCGCTCACGCGACTGGTGAGAACGACGAGCGGTCCCGCCCAATCCACCGTCGAGTCGGTGTCGCGCAGAGTTTCGTAATTGATTTGTTCGAGCTCCGAAGTCACGCGCTGGCTCTGCTTCACGACGTTACCCGTGCCGAAGAAAAGACCCGCGATGTCCACGGCGTCACGAAGGCTGCCGCCGCCGTTGCTCGATAGGTCGAGAACGATCGCGTCGACTTTGTTCTTCGCGGCCTCGGCGAGGATCTTCTTCATATCGCCAGCGGCCGAGGGGCCGTTTTTGCGGTTGTCGGCGTAGAACGAGGGAAGATTCAGCAATCCGATTTTGAGCTTTTGACCGCCGATATCGCGATCCATGTACGTGATTGCCGCGGCTTCGTCCTCAAGCTTGATCTTGTCGCGAACGAGCGTGAGCTCGAAGCGCTGGGGATCTTTCGACGATTTACGCAGGATCTTCAGGCGTACGTCCGAGCCCTTCGGTCCGCGGATGAGCTTCACGACATCGCGAAGCTCCATCTCGATAACGTTCTGGAAGGGGCCGTCTTTACCCTGGCCGACCGCGATGATGCGGTCCTTGGCTTTAAGCTTTCCCGAGGCATCCGCGGCACCGCCGGGGATCAACTGCTCGATAACGGTGAAACCATCCTGCGAGCTCAGAGTCGCGCCGATACCTTCGAGCGAAAGGCGCATTTGGATTTCGAAATCCTCAAGCGCGTCCGCCGAGAGGTAGCTCGAGTGCGGGTCCAGCGCGCGCGCGAACGAGTCGAGATACGAAGCGAGCAAATCTTCTTTCTTGAACTCCTGCACGCGTTTCAAAGCGCGCTCGTAGTTGCGGACGATCTGTTGCTTGGCTTCGTCGATCTTCATATCGGTCGCGAGGTAGCTGGCAACCTGGTACTGCATGTAATTTTCGTGGAACTTGTTCGCTTCGGCGAGAGTCTTCGGACGCGGGCGATCTTGCGGATCGCGGTGAATCTGCGTCTTAGGCTCATACTTAAATTTCGCGCCGAGATACTTCTTCGCGTAAGCCACGCGCTCTTCCACGCGCTTCACAAAGAGCTGATTCGCCTTCTCGAGACCCGCGCAATCTTTGTTGCGAGTCTTATCAAAGACGTTCGCCATCATCTTCTCGATGTCTTTCACGTCCTTTTCGAGGAGGTAAAGCTTCGAGCCGTCGAGACGCTTCACGAATTGCTCAACCGTACGCGTTTCGAGATTCTTCGAAAGCTTCGAGAAATTCACATGCTTTTCCAGATACTTGATCTGCACCGGGTAGAGGTGAACGCAGCTGAGCTCGAGCGATTGGCTACGCTGGAACTGGGCGTGAGCGGTGAACGTGAAGAGGGACAATAGGAGAACCGTAAAAATGCGCATTCGAACGTCCTTGCAAGGTTGTGTCCTGCTACTTTTCGGCAGTTTGTCAGCTAAACTGACGATAGGACTCATTTTCTCACTTTTGGACGCGTTTTACCAGCTAGGGGTCCAGCGTTATTCGTCAAAGAGACTCAACTGGGCGGCGGGCTGCAAAACCTGATCGACGATGTGATCGGGAAATATCTCAAGTTTAGTCATTTGCTCGCCGTGCGTCTGGATGATGAAGAACGACATCTGCGGGTACTCGCGTTTTAATGCCCGCATTTCCTCCGTAATCCACTCGATGTTGCGAGGATCGTCGTCGGACATTCCGAAGCGGTGGTGGGGACTATTACCGTATACGCGAAGCGCTTCCTCGACGGACGCGCGCAACGCTTTCTGTTTCAAGTGTGGTACCGAGTTACTGTCCGGTAACTTCAACGCGCTTTTCGTGGCGGGATGGCTTACCGGATAGACCGCCAGATAATTCGGCTCGCACGGAAGATGTCCCTCCTCCACCCAAAGCCGAATTCCTTCCTTCAAAGTCTTCGG
>CAYPFC010000036.1:4291-11946 GCA_964409815.1 uncultured Pseudobdellovibrionaceae bacterium | reverse complement strand
GGGCATCCCGAGCGCCGCCGCGAGGTCCTCGACAAACACTTGCCGATGTCCGAGCAGACGCTGGAGCCAAGAAAAATCTTTGTCTCGAAATCGGCGGAACGATCCGGTGATCGGGTCGTGGTTCATCTCGTAATCGGCGTAGATCCCGCTCTTACCGATCAAAGCGCTGTGCATGGCGAACTCGCGGCTGGAGATCTCGATCTCGTTTCCATTCTCGCGATGGAAGAGAAACATGGGCGTGGTGAGGAATGCGACGTTGTCGTCGAAATCAAAGAAATAAAAACTGCGGCCACCCTTATGCAGGTTGCGATCGGGCTCGCGTTGACGTCCTAGGGGCAGCTCAAGTTGGGTGACGTCGCCGCGCGGGCGGAAAATCTTTAGCCATTTCGACATAATGCCTTCCCCACCCGTCAGCTAATTCGGGCGGGGACGCATGTCAAGCGGTGGTGTCTTTTGCGGGCTTTTGGGCCTTCTTGGTGATCGTACGAGGCGCGGCGGGCTTGCCGGGAGCGGCTTTGGCCGCCTTTGGCGCCTTCGCCGTTTTCGCGGCTCCAGCCTTCTTTCCGCCTTTTTTACCAGTCGCGATTTTGTCGCGGATCAGAGGCAAAACGGCGTCCAGAGTAAGATCCTCGATCTTGAATTCTTCCGAGAGCGAGATGTTCTTCGCCCCGACTTTGATATACGGACCGTATTTACCCGTGTGAACCTGAACCGGCTCATTCGTATCCGGGAAAATTCCGAGCTCCTTCAAGGGCGCCGAGCGGCCGCGCATGCGTTTGGGCTGCGCGAACAGCTCGAGCGCGCGCTTAAGATCCACGGCGAAGATATTCTCCGTCCGGGGAATCGAGCGGTAATCGCCTTCGTGAACGACGTAAGGGCCGAAGCGGCCGAGGCCTTTCTTCACGTCCTTGCCGGAATCAGGATGCGTACCGAGAGTTTTCGGAAGCTCAAGAAGCATCAACGCCTCGTCGAGCTTCAGGTTCTCGGGGGTCAGCGTGGCGGGAATCGCCATGCGCTTGAGTTGATCCGAGTCGTTGTCGCCCATTTGCACGTAGGGACCGTAACGGCCAGAGAGAACGTAAACGGGCAAGCCGGTTTTGGGATCTTTTCCGAGGGCGTCGGTGCCGTTGATTTTCTGATCGATCAGCTTGTTCGCCACTTCGGGGGTCATGTCACCGGGAACTTGCGTCTCCGGTAGCGAGGCGCACACTTCCTCTCCGCCGGCGGCCTTGCGGCAAACGTAGGCTCCATATTTACCGATGCGGAACTGTAGCGCTCCCATGCCTTCCAGCTGAATCGAGCGCGAGGTCTCGGCGTTGATGGCTTTCTCTTGCGTCTCGACTTGGTTTTTCAAGCCCTGGTCGCCGAAATAAATCGACGTGAGGTACTTCACGTAGTCCAAATCGCCCTGCGCGACCGAGTCGAGCGCGCGCTCCATTTCGGAGGTGAACCCGAGGTCGACGTAATTGGGCAGGTTCTCGCTGAGCAACTTCGAAACAACGAGCGCGGTAAAAGTCGGAACGAGGGCGTTGCCGACTTTGCGAACGTAACCGCGGTCCTGAATGGTGCCGATAATCGTGGCGTACGTGGAAGGGCGGCCGATGCCTTCTTTTTCCATCGTCTGAACGAGGCTCGCTTCCGTGAAGCGCGCCGGCGGTTTGGTTTCGTGATCGTTGAAGTTGATCTTAATGCACTTCACTTTGTCGCCGACCTTGAGTTTCGGCAGGCGGATTTCCTTTTCGTCTCCCGCGTCCTCTTCAACGTCTTCGACGTATACTTTGAGGAATCCGGGGAACTCGATCGTCATTCCGGACGCCGAAAACACGGCCTCGCCCACTTTCAGCTTCACGCTGACGAGCTTCTGCTCCGAGTTCGTCATTTGACTGGCCACGGTGCGCTTCCAGATCAGCTCGTACAGCCTCAGCATGCCGCCGGTAAGGCCGGCCTCTTCGGGAGCCATAAAAGCCGAGCCCGCCGGGCGAATCGCTTCGTGCGCTTCTTGAGCTCCCTTGGCTTTCTTTCCCGTATACTCGCGCGGCTCGTCGGGAAGGTACTTCTTGCCGTAAAGCTTTTCGATCGTGGCGCGAGCGCCCTGAATGGCTTGCGCCGAAAGGTTCGTCGAGTCGGTACGCATATAGGTGATGAATCCACGCTCGTAGAGCTTTTGCGCAAGCTCCATCGTTTCGCGCGAGGTGAACCCAAGCTTACGGTTGGCCTCTTGTTGAAGCGTCGAAGTGATGAAGGGAGGCGCCGGCTTGCGCGAGATCGGCTTCTCTTCGACCTCGTCGACCGTCCACTCTTTTCCGTCAAGGGTTTTCGCCCACTCTTTCGCTTCGGCTTCTTTCAGCCAAACGGTGCTCGCCTTTTTGTCGGCGAGAAGCTCTCCCGTTTTGTCGTCAAAATCTTTACCGGTCGCGACGCGTTTGCCTTTGAGCATGAACGAACGGCTCTCGAAACCGACGCCTTCCTTTTCGTTCTGTCCCGTCAGGCTCCAGTACTGTGCACGTTTAAAGCGCAGGCGCTCGTGCTCGCGCTCGGCGATCAGGCGCACGGCCACGGACTGCACGCGGCCCGCAGAGAGGCCATAGGTTACTTTCTTCCATAGCAAAGGCGAGATCGAGTATCCCACCAAGCGATCAAGAATACGGCGAGCTTCTTGAGCGCGAACGAGATCCTCGTCGATCTTGCGGAAATGATCGAGAGCCTCCTGAATCGCTTCTTTCGTGATTTCGTGAAACACCATTCGCTTCACGGGCACTTTCGGTTTCAGCACTTCCACGAGGTGCCAGCTGATCGACTCCCCTTCGCGGTCTTCGTCCGTCGCGAGGATGAGCTCTTCGGCTTCGGCAAGTTTCTCTTTCAATGTTTTTACGATACGCGTTTTCGTTTTCGGCACGCAGTAAATCGGAGTGAACTCCTGCGTGACGTTCACGCCCAGATTCGCCCACTTTTCTTTTTTAAATTTCTCGGGAATGTCCTTCGCCGACTGGGGCAAATCGCGAACGTGACCCATGCAGGATTCGACGGTGTACTCTTTTCCGAGGAACTTTCGAATGGTCTTGGCCTTAGTCGGGGACTCAACGATTACTAACTTCTTGCCGGTGCTTTTTGACATATAGATTAAGATTTGGACTCATTGCTCAAAACGCGCAATCCTTTTCTCTTGACTCAATGCTTCTGTCTTGGGCGGGATGGACCTTATGAAATCACTTCGCGAATTCAAAAATCCTAACGTGCGCGTGCTACTCACGGATATCGACGGCACGTTGACCGAGCACGGGCGGCTTCCACCTCACAGCTACTCGGCTTTGAGCCAGCTAAATGAGCGAGGCATTCATGTGATCCCGGTGACCGGACGTCCAGCCGGCTGGTGCGAGCTTATCGCTAGACTTTGGCCCGTGCACGGAGTGGTGGGAGAAAATGGCGCATTTTATTTTCGCTACGACGGAAAAATGAAGCGCGTGTTCGCGCGCGCGAAGGAAAAGCGCAAAGAGGATCGCGCGAAGTTGAGAGAAATTCGCAAAGAAGTTCTCGCCAGCGTTCAGGGCGCGGGAATCGCGTCGGATCAATTCAGCCGGCTCTTCGATCTCGCTATCGATTTCAGCGAGGACGTGAAACCGCTCGCGAAGCCCCAGATTGAGCAGATCGTGAAAATTTTTAAAAAGCACGGCGCTCAGGCCAAAGTTTCGAACATTCACGTCAACGGCTGGTTCGGCGACTACGATAAAGTCTCCATGTGCCGCCGTTACCTAAAAAACGAATTCGGCTTCAGCGAGGCCCAGATGAAATCCGAGTGCGCCTTCGTCGGCGACTCGCCTAACGATGAACCCATGTTTGAGTTCTTTCCAAGCTCGTTCGCGGTCGCCAATATTAAAGAGTTTCTCGCGGATCTCGAGCACAAGCCCGGCTACGTAACTACCCAGGAAGAAGGCAAGGGGTTCTGCGAGGTCGCGGAACGGTTACTTGGTCTTCAATCCCGCTAAAGCTGCAAAGGGATTATTGAACGCGTTCTTCGGCTTGGGCTCCGGACGAGCCTGCGGAGGTCTTCCGCCGCTGGGGCGTCCGCCACCGCCGCGCGCCTGAGGCCGGTCGCCGTCACGCGGAGGCCGCTTGCCGCCCTGAGGACGCCCGCCACCGCCGGCACGCGGCTCGCCTTGCTGAGGACGAGGGCGCGGTTCGGGCTTGGGACGCTCTTCCAGTTTCAAGCTCAACGAAATCTGATTCTTGTCGAGATCGACGCCGAGAACCTTCACCTGAACTTGGTCGCCCGGATTCACGACTTTGCGCGGATCCTCGACGAACTGATGACTGAGCTCCGAAATGTGCACGAGTCCATCCTGGTGAACGCCGATGTCCACGAACGCGCCGAAATTCGTTACGTTCGTCACGACGCCAGGGCAAATCATCCCGCCCTTGAGGTCTTTGAGCTCGTGAATGTCGTCGCGGTACTGGAACACTTTGAACGCGTCACGTGGATCGCGGCCGGGCTTTTCCAGCTCGCGAACGATGTCGTCGAACGTGTACTCGCCGATCAGCTTCGCCCACTTCTCGCGAAGCGGTTTCAGCTTCTCGGCGCCGGCGCCCAAGAGCGCGGATACGTTCACGCCCGCTTCCTGCGCCATTTCGCGAACAGCGGAGTAGCGCTCGGGATGAATCCCAGTGCGATCCAAAACGGTTTTACTGTCGGCAATGCGCAGGAAGCCCGCGGCTTGCTCGAACGCCTTCGTAGAGAACTGCGGAACCTTCAAAAGCTCGTCGCGCTCTTTGTAAAGACCGATGGCCTTACGGTGCTCGACGATGTTGCGCGCGATCGCGGGCCCGATGCCGGCGACGTACTGTAATAGCGCGGTGGACGCCGTATTGAGATCCACGCCCACTTGATTCACGCAAGACTCGACGACTTCGTGCAAAGACTTCTTCAAACGGACTTGGTTCACGTCGTGCTGGTATTGACCGACGCCGATACTCTTCGGCTCGATCTTGACGAGCTCGGCCAGCGGATCCTGCAAACGCCGTGCGATCGAGATCGCGCCGCGCACGGTGAGATCGAGATCCGGGAACTCCTCGCGCGCGACTTCCGAAGCGGCGTAGACGCTCGCGCCCGACTCACTGATCATGATAACCGGGGCGTCCGACCCGATTTCTTTCAAGACGCCGCGGATGAACGATTCGGCTTCGCGGCCGCCCGTTCCGTTGCCGATCGCGATCGCTTCGATTTTGATTTTCTGAAGCGCTTCGCCGAATAAGGCCTTGGCCTTCGCTTTGGCATCGTCGCCATGAATTTGTAAAACGGTATTTGAAATGAAATGTCCGCTACGATCGATCAGCGCGACTTTGCAGCCGGTACGAATCCCGGGATCAACGCCGAGGACCACTTTCGGACCGAACGGGGAGCTCATCAAAACGTTGCGCACGTTCTCCGCGAACACTTGAATCGCGTCGAGGTCGGCTCGCTCTTTCAGCTGGCTATGGAGCTCGTTCGTGATCGAGGGAACGACGTGTACGGTGAGCGCCTGCTTCGCGGCCGCGCTCATGAACTCCTTCGCCTGGGGAGCGGAGGTACCGGCCACCGATTCGAATTTCGCGAGCAACATGTCCTCGTTCGCTTCCATCGTGACCTTGAGCTCGCCCTCCTGCCATCCGCGGCGGAGCGCGAGGTAGCGATGCGAGGCCTTCCGATTGTCGAGGTTCTTCACCGGCTCGGCATACTCAGCGTACATCTCGTACTTCGAGTGAGCTTTGAACTCGGGCGTCTTCGCCGATTTCACTTTGCCGTTATTATAGAATTCGTCGCGAACCAAACCCCGCAACGTCGAATCGTTCGAAAGCTTTTCGACGATAATGTGCTGAGCCCCGCGCAGGACTTCGTCGTAGGTCGCGTAGCCCTTCGCCGCCGAGACGAATTCCTTCGCCTTCACTTCGAGCGTGGTCGCGTCTTGAATCTCGCCGTGGCTCAAACTCCAGATCCAATCGGCCAAAACGCCGAGACCGGCTTCGCGCGCGAGGGTGGCTTTGGATTTCTTCTTCTTTTTAAACGGACGATAAATCTCTTCGATTTCGTTCAGGTCCCACGAGTTGATGAGCGATTTTTTCAACTCGTCGGTCAGGTTCCCCTGCTTCTGAATCTCGTCGAGGACGAACTCACGGCGCTTGACGATCGTATTGAAATCCTCGAACGCCTCGAGGACGCCGCGGATCTGAACCTCATCGAGATTTCCGGTCTTCTCTTTGCGGTAACGGGCCATGAAAGGAACGGTCGCGCCTTCGGCATGCAGAGCGAGAACGGATTCGATGGACTTCGCATTCACTCCGGGAACACGACGTGAAATGTAAGCGTTCGGTGCAAGCATAGGTTTACTTGTGGCGGTACATGATGAGGCCGTGAGTGGGATCGTAGGGCGAGACGCCCACGGTCACTTTGTCACCGACGACCACGCGGATATTAAAACGGCGCATTTTCCCGCAGAGCTTCGCTGAAATCTCCATCGCGTTTTCAAGCTTCACTTTGTAGATTCCACCGGCGGCGGCATCCACCACTTGTCCTTCCAGCTGCGCGAGATCGTCTTTGGCCATTCTTAAAAAATCCTACCTAGCTCTTAGGGTTTATAATTCGAGATGAGATACTTTATGCCATCTTTGAACAAAACTTCCAAACGATCATTGCGGTTCGCCAAAATATAGCCCCAGCCCAACACCTTATGGGTGATTGCCGTTTTCTCCTCGAAAACCGCCTTCATGTTGTACGGCTTCGCCTCGATCTGCTCGGCTTTTTTGTAAAGCGTGTTCCATTTGCTCGAGAGCGCGGTAGCCGCCTCCCCCGGATTCACGTCGATCGTGATTTTACGGGAGCGCTTGCCTTCCGCTTTCGCGGCGGCGGGCTGCTCGGCCGACGCCGATTCCTTTTTGAGGGCGGCCTTGGCCTTCGCGATCTGCTGGGCGGCGGGCTTTTCCACCGCGGCGGCGGGAGAGGATTTCCCCTTCGCCTTGGCAGCCGCCTTCGCGGGATTCGCTTTCTCCGGAGCCGACTTCGCCGAAGCCGATTTTGCGGGCGCGGACTTCGCTTCGGCCGACTTTTTGACCGCAGCTTTCTTAGCCGCGGGTTTCGCGGGTGCCGAATTGGACGAAACCTTGCGCGCAGGCTTACTCTTCTGAGCCATCAAGAATCTCCATGTCAAAATCTACGGGTTACATCAAATTCCCTTGAAAGGCTAGGAACTAAAATGGCACAAACAAATGCAAAGTCTAGCTATGACTGGGTTTTTCCACATCTGGACGAGCTCAAGATGTTGGGCAACCTTTGGGGTGATTTGGGATGAGCGTTCAATTGCGTGAAATTGTGGAAAATTTTCCCGCCCTGCTGACTCTGGTGCGTGGCTCCGGGGACTTCCGGGTCGAAGAGCTCCAAGCGCCCTCAGCGGGGCACTCCAAAAGCCTCATTTTCGTTGCTAATCGCCTCCACCTACGCGAAGCGCTCAAAAGCCAGGGTGACGCCTGGGTCGTCCACAAAGACTTGCTGGAGAGCGTCCCGGCCCGGGTCCCCGTGGTTCTTACGAGTCCCAACGTCCAGCTGGCGATGTCGTCCATCGGGAAGCGCTTCTTCCCGCTCGATCGCCACTTCCAGCCTATCAAGGGCCCTAAGATTCATCCGAGCGCCC
>CAYPFC010000036.1:0-4281 GCA_964409815.1 uncultured Pseudobdellovibrionaceae bacterium | reverse complement strand
AGATCGGTGAGGGCTGTATCCTCGGTGCGAACGTCGTGATTGAGCCCGATGTGAAGATCGGGCGCCGCTCGCACCTCCACCCGCTCGTGTTCATCGGACATTCCTGCATCCTCGGCGAAGAATGTGAGATTCACCCGAACACCACGATCGGCAGCGAAGGCTTCGGGTACGCCGCGGACGAGAAATTCAATCAGTACCGCATCACCCATTATGGGAAAGTGATCCTCGAGGATCGCGTTCATATCGGCGCGAACGTGAGCCTGGATCGCGGAACCTTCCTCGATAGCCGCGTCGGCTCGGGGACGAAAATCGACAATCACTGTCACTTCGGACACAACTTCGTCATCGGTAAGAATTCGCTCATCACGGCGGGTATGATTTCGGCGGGCTCCGTGACGGTCGGTGACTACTGCGTGTTCGGCGGGCGCACGACGATCTCGGGGCACCTGGAGATCGCGAGCAAGTCGCACATCTCGGGAATGTCCGTGGTTACCAAAAGCATTGAAGAGGGTGGAGAATACGGCGGATTCCCGTTACAGAAATTGCGCGACACTTTGAAGACGCGCGCGGCCCTTCGCCACCTGCCCGAGATCCAAGAGAGCGTGAAAAAGATTTTGAAACACCTGGGGCTGGAGTCCAAAGAATGAAGAGCTTCTACGTAACCACTCCGATCTACTACGTAAACGACCGCCCGCACTTGGGCACCGCGTACTGTACGATCATGGCCGACATGCTCACGCGCTACCATAAGCTGTTCGGAGAGAGCTCCTACTTTTTGACCGGCACCGACGAGCACGGGCTCAAGGTTCAGCAAGCGGCCGAAAAGCGCGGTATGACCCCGCAAGCTCACTGCGACGACATGGTTAAGAACTTCCAGAACGCCTGGGCCGCGCTCGATATCGAGTACGATCAGTTTTTCCGCACGACGGACGAGACTCACAAGAAAGTCGTTCAAACGTGCCTTCAGAAACTCTACGACAAGGGCGAGATTTACGAAGACACGTACGAAGGCTGGTACTCCGTCAGCGAAGAGATCTTCTATACCGAAAAGGAGCTCGTCGACGGAAAGAGCCCGACCGGAAAAGAAGTTACGCGCATCCAAGAGAAGAACTATTTCTTCAAGATGTCGAAGTATCAGCAGAAGCTGATCGACTACATCAACAACAACCCGGACTTCATTCAGCCCGATTTTCGCAAGAACGAGGTTCTGGGATTCTTAAGGCAGCCGCTCGCGGATCTGTGCATCAGTCGCCCCAAGGCGAGGCTCGCCTGGGGGATCGAGATTCCGTTCGCGAAGGATTATGTCACGTACGTTTGGTTCGATGCGCTCTTGAACTACGCGACGGCCGTCGGCCTCGAGCAAAAGGGCCGCGAAGCGGATTGGAAAAAGTGGTGGGTCGACGCCGGCCCGATGCACTTGATCGGCAAGGATATTCTGACCACGCATTCGGTCTATTGGACGACGATGCTGATGGCGCTCGAGATTCCCCTCCCCCGCAAAATCTTCGCGACCGGTTGGATCTTGAATAAAGACAACGCCAAGATGTCGAAGTCCGCGGGCGACGTCGTGAATCCCTCGGACATCAAGGATCTCATCGGGCTCGATGAGCTCCGTTATTTCCTCACGCGCGACGTACACATGGGTAACGACGCCGCGTTCAGCTTGGAGCTCGTCGAGGGGCGCATCAATTCCGAGCTCGCCAACAATCTCGGCAACATGCTCTCGCGCACGGGAAATCTGGTCGAGAAGTTCTTCGGCGGCGTGAAACCTCCATTCACCAAGGACGATGCCTCGAGCACGGCCTTGAAGGAGGCTTGTCTTAAGCTTCCCGCACTGGTGAAGAAAGACATCGAAGACGTCCGCCCGAGCTTCGCGCTTGAGCACATCGTCGGCGTTCTCACGATGGCCAACAAATACCTCGAAGAAAAAGCCCCGTGGAAAATGGCGAAGGAGAATCTCGCCGAGGCCGGTCACGTTCTCGCGACGACGGCCGAAGTCTTGCGCATTTGCGGCACGCTTCTGATTCCGGTCATGCCGCGCAAAGGAGCCGAGTTGCTCAATCGCATCGGCGTGGCGACGACGGCGTGGGACTCGCTTTCGAAATGGCCGGGGATTCCCGAGGGCGCGAAGATGCTCAAGGGCGAGCCGCTCTTCCCGCGCAAAGACTTCGCGCAAACGGTTAAGTGATCGGATAATTCAAGAAGCGACACTCGATCGGCCCGTTCCAAACGGGCTCGCGTCGCTTCGCCTTAAGGTGCAGGCCCGCGATCACGTCGGAGTCGCCGGCGAGGATCCACGCGCTCCAGCCTTTAAAAGACGTCTTCAGCGTTTTTGAAAAATCCGCCATGAGCTGCTTGGCTTGAGCCTTGTCCTCGAGGCGCTCTCCGTAGGGAGGATTGGTGATGATCAATCCGGGCTGTTCGGTCGGCGCCTTGAGCTCGCGCATGTCCCGATGCTGAAACAAAACCCAGTTCTCGACGCCGGCCGCGCGCGCGTTGGCGCGCGCTTTCTCGATCACCGACGCGTCTTTGTCGTACCCGAAAAGGAAAGGCTTGGAGGGAGCCGCGCGCCGCGATTCTTTGGGCTTCACCTGGGCGTAGACCTCCGGCTGAAAGCCGCGCAGCTTTTCGAAACTGAACTGCCGACGCCGTTTCAGAAGTGGCGCCCGCGAAGCGATCAACGCGGCTTCGATCAATAGCGTGCCCGAGCCGCAAAACGGATCCACGAGCGGCGTCGGCGCCTCCCACTTCGCGATACGGACAAGGCCCGCGGCGACGTGTTCGCGCAGGGGCGCCTCACCGGCGAAACGGCGGTATCCCCTCAGCGACAGCGAATCGCCGGTCAGATCCAGCGCGAGCGAGACTTGCGGACCGACCACTCTCACGACGATGCGGAGGTCGGCGTTCTCTTCGTCGCCCACGCTCGGGCGCTCGTCGAATTTCTTGCGGAACTGATCGACGAGAGCGTCCTTGACCTTTAGGGCGACGAAGCGCTGATCGCGCAGTGTTTTGTGATCGCGAACGTGCGACTCCACCCTCAGCGTCTGATTCGGGTAGATGTACTTCGTGAAATCATGTCTCTTAAAAACGCCGTTATAGAGCTCGTCTTCGTTGTATGCCGTGAAATCGGCGACGGGCATGAGAATGCGAGTCGCGATCCGCGAATGAAAATGCACTCGGTAGAGGTCTCCCCATGAGCCTTCGAACTCGACGCTATCGGGGCGCTTGCGTACGTACCGGATTTTAAGTTCTTGCAGCTCGGAGGTCAGCGGGTCGAGCAGCCCGCGCGACGTGATCGCCAGGAATTTCGGCATTACTCTTCCACGGGGTCGTGCCGGTCATCCTTGAGCTCTTGGTTATAAAGGGCTTTGTAGACCTCGCGCTGAACGGAGCGCGCGTCGGTCTTCAGAGCGGCTTCGGGAAGCGCGGCCTGCACGCGAAGATCCTCTTCGTCGGCGCCGCCCGGGTACGAGCGTTTCGTATTCAAAGTCGGAGGCACGGCGGCCGGGTCGCGCCCCCAATCATCCTCACCCGTGGCGTCCGGCGCCGCGGTCGAATCCACCATCGGGACCGACATGGCCTCGAGAATCGCGTCCGGAGAGCTCTCCGCGGCCTCGGGATTTTCCTGAGCCCAGGCGGGGGTTGAAATCAAACACAGCGTGAGAATGAATTTATTCATACTAGCCTCTTAATACAATTCTAGCAGAAAGCCAAATGAGGCCTAGTCCCGAAGGCGCCGATGGCGTTCCATTGGGATCTGCCGCCGAGTTTTCGCGATTTCCTCGCGTGAAAGCGTATAGGTGGCGACGTCCGGCCCACCGTCCAGCTCGCCAAGAATCTTGCCCCACGGGCTGATGACCAAACTGTGGCCGTAGGTCTTTCGCGTCTGCCCACCCGACGAATGCGAGCCCGTTTGCGCGGGGGCCGCGACGAAACATTGGCATTCGATCGCGCGAGCCCTGAGGAGCGCGTGCCAATGTGCTTCTCCTGTCGGAACGAGAAAAGCCGACGGAACCAGAATGAGGTCCGCCTTCTGCGCGTATGCGGAATAGAGCTCGGAGAACCGCAAGTCGTAGCAAATGCTTAGCCCGATTTTCCACCCGCGGAACTCGATCATCCGCGGCCCTTCTCCGTTGAAAAAGAATTCGGACTCTCGCACCGAAGGCGCCCCCTCGACGTCGACGTCGAACAGGTGCACTTTCGTGTAGACTTCGCGCGCGCGCTTTCCCTGCTCGAACAGCAAAGTCGCGTTTCGAAACTTTCCCGACTCGGCCTCCATCG
>CAYPFC010000035.1:7563-16626 GCA_964409815.1 uncultured Pseudobdellovibrionaceae bacterium | reverse complement strand
TGCGAGTTGAAAATCACGCGCGGATGCAATCGAAACGCTATGACCGGCGAGAGGCTGAGCACATTCGCGCGATTCACGGCCTCATCGGAGCCGCTCGCGCCCTTCTTTTCTTGAAAAGTAAAAACCTCGGAGCTAATGCCGAACTGCCACTGGGATTCTTTGTCGAAATAGATTTTCGAAGCGACCGGGCCAAGTTGCGAAAGCAGATGGCTTGGGCTCTGGATCGTGCGAAGGGATCCTGGGGACGGGGCGACCTGCGGTCGCGACTCCAGTTCGATGACTCGCTTCTCTAGCGCTTCGATGCGCGCATTTAGAGAAGACGTGGATTGAGTGTCGGCGGATTCCTCGCGCGCGAGCGAGGGAACGGGCAGCAACATGAGAATAAGAAGAGGAAAGAATCCCCGCATCCCCTAAGGATAGATCCGCTCGCTATTTATGTCATTTTGGGAGACAGGAAATGCGCAATTGCTGGCCGTACATCTCGCCACTCCAGAGGAGTGAGCCGTCGGTTCCGAGTGCGACCAAGATCTGAGTCGAGCGATCGGCGATCTCGGATTGCGCGCGCGACTTCGCTTCGTCGGAAATCGGCCGGCCTTTCGCCGCTAAGTCGAACGAGGCTTTGGCCTCGGCGGACAACTGTTGGGTGAAGGTGATTTGTGCTTCTTGGTTAAGACTGTCGGTTTGAATCGTGACGAGAAGGGATTCGGCGTCATTGTTTCCGCCGCTCTCCCAGGTAAGTGCGCCCCTCGAGCTCGTCATCTTCGAAGGAACTCCGAAGTGTTCGATTTCGCAAACCAGGGTTGATTGCGCGCCCGAGAAAAAATCGGCGCGCGCACCCAGCACCATCAACAACCCTGCCCCTAATGCGACCAAACGGAACAATGTGAGCACTTTCCTCTCCTTACCAAGGGCAGGCTTAGTCTGCGAAAAACACCCTCGCAACAACTATAAGTTACTTTTATGTGCCGGATTTACGCCGCCGAGAGGGCGGACGCGGATTTTCGGGGAATGTTCCATGCTTAGCGTAGCTGTCGAGCATTTTCTTCAAATTCGGCTGGCAGCTCCCGCCGCACGCTCCGACGCCCGCGGTGGTCGCGTCGAAGACTTTTCCGAGCGTGTTGCAGCCGCGCGCGATGGCTTCCTCGATGCGCTCTTGCGAAACGCCGTTGCATAGGCATATCAGACGGCGCTTACTATTTTTGTTTACTTGATCCATGGGTGCTGTCGAGACGGTGGAGCAGCATTTCCACAATTTTGGTTTTCAGGTCCGCGTACTCGCCCTTGATGTACGCGCCCGCCGCGAACATGTGTCCGCCGCCGCCCATCGATTCGGCGATGCCCAGCACTTCGATGCGCCCCTTCGAGCGTAAGCTCAGCTTGTACTCGTTCTTCGCGTCTTCGCGAAAGAGCGCCGCGGCCTCAAGGGAGTTCACGTTCATGAGCATGTCGATCACGTCGCGCGAGTCGTCCATGTCGAGGCTGTGGTCCTTGAGAACGGAGTCTTTAAGTTTCAGCACGGCCACTTGTCCCGAGCCGAAGTACTCGATTTGCCCCAGCACCACCGAGAGGAACTTCACCTTTTCGATCGTATGCGTGGAAAACAGGTGGCGGTGGATGTCCTCGGCGTTATTGATGTGCATGAGGAGCTCGGCCGCGATCAGATGCGAGTTGACCGAGTGCTTCACGAACTTGAACAGCTGCGTATCGAAGCAAATGCTCGTGTAGAGCGCTTGCGAGATCTTTTCGTCGAAGCGAATCCCGAGGCCTTTCAGGATGAAATAGGAAATCTCGCCGGTACTTGCGGCGCGGGTCTCGATGTACGAGCCGGCCGTGGGCTCGGGGCCCTGGTTCAGAACCGGGTGATGATCGACGAACAGAATCTCGCGGCACTTCTTCGTCAGTTCGCCGTAGAGCGGCTCCACCAGGCGTCGGTCGTTCGTATCGAAGATCAACGAAAGATCGGTCGCCTCGAGGGGAGAGTGCGGGCCCTCGAAAACCTCGAGGTGTTTTTCGGGCTCGAGAAAGTGATACTTCTTTGGGCAGGCATCGACGAGAACCACGCGCACTTTCTTTCCCGATTTCTTTAAACCGTGATAGAGCGCCAGCAACGCGCCGAGGCCGTCGCCGTCACACTGCTTGTGCGTCGTAAGTAAAACGCTCTGCGCCGCCTGAATCCGGCGAACGAGAGAGTCGACATTCAATGCTGAAAGGCTCGGAGTTCCCATTACTTATATACATCCTATCGACACCCTGCCGCCTTGGCTCCAGGTAAATGTTTTGTTTGACTGCGTCAAAGGAAACACTATGATCTTAGCCTTCGTTTTTAAGGGAGCGAATCATGTCCGACAGACAACCCATGACGTTAGCCGGGAAGGCCAAGCTCGAAAATGAGCTCAAAAATCTCATCCACGTGGATAGACCCAACGTGATTAAGGCCATTGAAGAGGCTCGCGGTCATGGAGATATCAGCGAGAACGCGGATTACGACGCGGCCAAAGACCGTCAAGCGATGATCGAAGGCCGTATTGCCGAGATCCAAGGTAAGCTCGCGAACGCGGAAGTGGTCGACCCGACTCAACTTCAGTCGAGCAGCATTATCTTCGGCGCCACGGTGGAATTGCAGGATCTGGAGAACGACGAGAAGGTGAAATACCAAATCGTCGGCGAAGACGAATCCGACGTGAAGCAGGGCAAGATCTCTGTGTTCTCGCCGATCGCGCGCAGTCTTATCGGAAAGAAAAAGGGCGACATCATCGAGTTCAAGAGCCCGAAGGGCGAAAAAGAATTCGAAGTCCTGAATTTTTACTTTCGGTAAACAGCCGCGCCTTCCCGGCGTAGGCTATTCTCATGCGCATACTTCGCGGTAAATCCGATCTGGAAGTTTCCTCGCAAGGCTTCGCCTGGTTCGTGGTCGGTCTCGTACTGGCCACGTTTATCGGCGGCGCCGTGCGCACGATGCTCGGCTCGGACCGCGTTCACAAGCGCATCGTCGACGAGCTTAAGAGCCGCTTCCCCAAGCACGAGTTTCAAATTGCAAAAACCGAAGTGCTGCTCTCAAGCGGCATGTGGCCCGGCCTCGGATTGAAAGTTCACGGATTGGTGTTCAAGCAGGAGACCTGCGACAAGCTGAGTTTCACGCTCGACGTGCCGACGGCGATTCTGCCGGTGGACATGTTCGCGCTTCGCAAGGGCAAGGTGCGGCTCGGCCGCGTCGAGATGAACGGCGGACGCATTCATTTGAATTATCGGCCGTGCCCTCCTCCCGCGGAAGCGGCCATTGCCGCGAACGGCGCGGGCGCGCCCGCGCCGGCGAAGCCTGCGATCGCACCGGACAACTTGAACTGGCGCCGCGCCGGCGAGCAGCTCGACGCGATCGAGTTTCGCGATTTCATTCTGACGTACGAGCGCAACCGGACTTGGAAGATCTCGGTTCGCTCGATGGACCTGGATTTTACGGGGTCCGAACTGACGTCGCAAGGGCTGCTCGAGATTCACAAAAGCCTTCCCTTCGGCGAGTTGACCCACGCCGTGGATTTCGAAGCGCACGGGGACGACAATCTTCTGCAGTGGGGATTGCAGGCCGAGTTCAAGGAGGGCAACGTCGCGCTGAACGGGAGCCTCGATCTCGCCACGAGCGCCGCCGTCGTGCAGGCGTCCGCGAGGCAGCTCCCGATGAAGGACGTCCTGAGCGAGCTGCACCAAATGGGATTCCTCGAAAAAGATCTTCAGCTGAAAGCGACCTGGCTCAGCTGCGGCCTCAAGTGGGAAGGGCAGTTCACGGACCCGAAGGCGATGCCCGTGAAGGTGCAAGGGTGCAAATTCGAGGGCGGTTACGGCCGCATGGAGCTCGCGGGCGCCGATTTTTGGATCGGGCAGCCGCAGATGTTCAAAGAGCCCGCGAAACTAAAAGTCGAGCGCCTGCAGATCCAGCCCTTACTGGAAGCGGTCGGCCGCAAAGTTCTTCCGGCGGTCGTCGCGCGCCCCGGGGTGTGGAGCGGCGAGCTGCAGTTCCTGAGCCCGACCTCGTGGCAGCTCGAGGGTCATTTGGAAAACGCCGAGATCGTGTTCTCGAACCGAAGTATTCGCGGAAAGCAAATGCTCGAGAAATTGCGCACGCGCGTGGCGAGGAACGGCGCGCTCCTCAATGGCAAAATCGACGAGGTTAAAATTCAGGGCGGAGAGTTCGAAGGCGTTTTGAATTTCCAGCTTCAGGAAGACTGGCGCAACGGAACCTTCGAGGCCGATTTCCAGAAGCTTAAGTTCAGCCCCGCGATTCAGTCGCTGCTCGTCGGCGGGTCGCTCGGCGCGCTCGCGGTGAAGGGTCAGGGCAGCCTGCTCGCCGGCGAGCTCGGGCATTGGACGGGTCGCTTTGAGCTCGGCGAGATCCGCGGTATCGGTTGGGAAGGAGTCGGAATGCAGGTCAACTCCCGATACCAACCCGGCGTGTTCCTGCTGGATGCGCGCGCCAAGGAGATGCAGGTCGATTCGGCGTGGCCGCAGTTCCTCCAAGTGAAATCCGTGATGAGCGACGCGGTCTCGCCCGTGAAGTGGAAGGACATTCAGGCGAAGCTGGAAATCCAGCGCAACGGCGGCGTCGTACAATCGGTCAGCGCCGTGGAGACCTCACGCGGTCAGCCTTGGCGATTCAAGGGCGCCTGGGTTCGCGACGGCGAATTCAGCGGCGTTTTGACAGTTACCGCGTCGAACCGTCAACAAAACTTCGCTCTGAAGGGTGAAAAGGGCGTCCTGGTCGTGCATGATGAGGCCGGAGTCACGCGATGAAAGAAAAGCGCACCCCGGACGGGATTAAGACGTTTCACGATTTTTGGCCATACTACGTGCGCGAGCACAGCAACGGCATCAGCCGCAGCTTGCACGCGTTCGGCACGCTGCTCGGTCTGACCTTGCTTGCGTGGCTCTTGTTCCACGAAATGTGGGCTTGGGTTTGGGTCGCCGTCATTGTCGGCTACGGCTTCGCTTGGATCGGTCACTTCGTCTTCGAAAAGAACGTTCCGGCGACGTTCCGTTACCCGATTTTTAGCCTCGCCGCCGATTTCAAAATGCTGTTCAAGATTCTCACCGGGCAAATGGGAGCCGAAGTTAAGCGCTATGTGAAGTAAGCGGACTCGCGCGACTTGCTCCACGATTTTTCGTACGCCCCGACCACGAGGGACGCCAGATTCTCGGCCAGCTTCTCGGCCCACTTTTTACGAATCGCGACTTCCACTTTGAAAATCTCGGCCTCTTCGCGGCGGCGGAACAAGTAATCGTCGCTCGAAATAATCTCGTCGACCAACTTGAAATCGAGCGCGCGCTTACCGAACCAGTATTCTCCGGTGGCGACCTGATCCAAATCGAGCTGCGGACGGTTGCTCTTCACGAAGGCTTTGAACAAGTGATGCGTATCCTCGAGTTGCTCGAGGAATTTTTTGCGGCCCTTTTCGGTGATCTCGCCGAAGAGGCTGACGGTGCGCTTGAACTCGCCGGCGGTAATCTCTTCGAAGTCGACGTCGTGCTTTTTAAGCAATCGGTGGAAGTTCGGCACCTGCGCGACCACGCCGATCGAGCCGATGATCGCGAACGGCGCCGAGATAATCTTGTCGGCCGTGCATGCCATCATGTAGCCGCCGCTGGCCGCGACTTTATCGACCGAGACCGTCAGGTGTAGCCCGGCGTCCCGCACGCGAAGCAGCTGCGCGGCCGCGAGGCCGTAGGCGTGCGCCATTCCGCCCGGGCTTTCGACTTTGACGACGACTTCGTCGACGCCCTTGCGGCCGACGGTGAGCACCGAGGTGATCTCTTCGCGCAGATTTTCAACGTGGGCCGCGCGAATATCGCCGTCGAACTGCAGGACATAAATACGCCTTTTATCCGCCGTCGGATTTTTCTTCTCGGCCTTGGCTTTTTTCTTCGCCGCCTTCTTTTCGGATTTGAGGGCCTTCGCGTCGAGCACCGATTCCTTGAGGGCGCGCTCCATTCGGTCAAAGCGCTCGTTCATATTCTCGACGCTCATCATGGGTTTGGTCTGGCGCGCCTTGGCGAGGAGCGCGAAGAAGAGGATTAATACGGCTCCCAGGCCAACGACCAAAATCGCGACCTTCCCCCCGAACAATCCCAGCTCACTCAAGAATTCCATTTTAACCTCATGATTGACTTAGGTCCTGAGAACCACTGCAAAACATCTCGTTTTAACAAAGACTTCGCTAAGATCAAGATATGCGGGATTTCGTGCTTAAATTTCTTATCTGGGGCGGCCTCTTCAGCGGCCATGTTTGTGTCGCCGAGGACACACAGCCCATGTCGGAGTTCGTGAAGGAGATGGTTGAGCGCATCAACCAGCGCTACGACGACTTTTTCCGCTATCACCGTGAGATGGAAGAGCGCATGGCCCGGTTCGAAGTCGGCCGCGGAGAGCGCAAGGCCGCCGAAAAGAGGTATTACGACGAGCTCGAGCGCGCGCGCGTTGAATACGTGAAGAATAAGAAAGCCAAAGACTCCACCGAGCACCTTCGGGTTCAATGGGAGCGCGAAGAGAAAGAGCGCCGGGAAAAAATGGAAATGTTCCGCCAACGCCATGTTCGCGCGCGTGACGAAATTGAACGTCACCTCCTTCGTGGGAGAAAAATCCCCGAGCTCAAAGAGTACGACCTCGAAGGCTATTGATTTCGCCTCGCACCAAAGTTGACATTAAAACGGGTCGGGAGAATGATCCCTCGCAAATAAGGGGGTCACATGACCAGAAATCTAATTCTTTTGGTATTCAGCATCTTCGTTTCCACTTCCGCGTTCGCGCAAGAATATGCCGCCGTCATCGGTGTCCACCAGACCGACGCGGAGACCGACGCCGCCAACACGAGCGTCGATGGCGTGATGGGATTCAAAGCGGGACTCGGCGTTCGCTTCCAGTTGATGGAGAACAGCTACTTCCGCACGGGCGTTCTCTATAACCAGCGCTACTTCGAAACAACCTCGGCGGGAACGTCGACGGATTGGGAGTTCGCGTACCTCGATATTCCCGCGACTTACCAGTACAACGTTAACGAGATGTTCGGTCTATTCGGGGGCCTGGTCGTCGCCGTGAATATCGCTGACGATTATTCGCCGACGGTTGCCGGTCTCGATCCCGACGCGGACAAATTGATTCCGCTGCTCACGCTGGGCGTGACTTTGATGTTCGAAGACATGATCGGCTTTGATTTTTACTACGAACGCGGAATGGGCGGTTTCGCCGAAGACCTCGAGACCTTCTCGACTCTGGGCGCGAACTTCAACTATTGGTTCTAAGTTTTGAGGATCGAGTTGATCGGCAACTCGGTCATCGCCGATATACGTTTCAAGAAGAAATATACGAGTGCCGCTGAGAACACCATCAGCGGCAAGGCGATCACGGCAAATCCCATCCAAGTCATGCGCGCGATCTGCTCGTTCAGAATCTGATCCCGCGCGGCCGGCGCGAGGGTCGGATCGATATCGCGGAAAATATCCCAAGCCAACACGAAATTCAGAATTGACGAGATAAAGAAGGAAACGGAAAGCCAAATCGTCGTTCGCTTGAGGAGGTTGCGGAACTCGAGCTCGCGAACGAGGGCCGAAATGCGCTCGTTGATCACGTCCATATTCAGCACCTGAGGATTGCAAAACATCATCCGCGCGGCGGGATTCTTCGTCCAGGTCGAGCCGAGCACCAAAACTCCGAGCAAGAAGGGAAGACTGGCTTCCTTAACGGCGAACCAAATTCCCTTCAAACTCATGAGCGCCAGCCCGCCCGTGAGGAGAATGTTGATCATCCCGAGGAGCGAAACATAATTCTTGTGCCCGCGGCGAATGTAGTCGTGAAGTCCGTAGCCGAGAGGCAGGAGGAGCGCGATCAGCAATGTCCAGCGCGGGTCCAGGTACTGATTGCCTTTATTCAGAATCACCACTGGAAGGAAGATGTTGACGGCCAAGTTGAGTATCGGATTTTCCTGGGGAGTGGCGGGCTTCATCGCTAAAGGTCTTGGTCTTTCTTAAAATTAGTTGAGACTCGGGATTTGCTCGAGCGTATAATAAGATTGTAGTGAGTCAACTCCAACTAGTGGCAGCTTCGGCGAATGACCGTTAACGTTGAGCTTCTAATTTTCTTATTAGTATTTTTTCACGTGAAGCATTTCTTCGCCGATTTCGTTTTCCAGAACGTTTGGATGCTTCAAAAATCTCGTCCGGGCTGGGACTTTGTATTGCCTTTGAGTATCCACTGCGGGATTCACGGACTGACCACGTTGGCGGTGGTGGTCTACATATCTCCGGCGCACTGGTGGCTCGCGGTTCTCGACTTCGTCGTGCATTTCATCATGGACCGTGTGAAGGCGGGGCCCCGTTATCTCGGTCGTTATACCGACGTTCGCGGCAAGGCGTTCTGGGTATCTTTCGGGTTAGACCAAATGGTTCATCACCTCACGCACATCTACATCTGCTACGTACTCGCTTCCGTCTGACAAATTACGGTCCCGTGTGTGACCCAATTCGCCGGGATTCTTAAGATTTTGAAAACTTTCCCGGACTCATGCGCGCGCCGACTCGGCTAATTCGAGCTGAAGTTTAAAGACTCGTGGTCGCGGTTTTGCTTCAGTGACCGTCTGGAACGGCTCGAGGAGCGGGTATGAAAATCACCGGACGATTTTTATTGGCTTTCCTACTGTGGGGTTGCGTCGGGGCATGGGCGCAAGAAGAACCAAAGTACAAGAACTACCAAGAACTGCTGGACGCGTTTCACGCCGCCGGATTCGAGCGGGTGATTCAAGTTCCCTATCCGGGCGGTAGCAATACGATCCGCATCCACACGAAAGGCGAAGGTCATTCGAGGGACGGCGCGATCGTCGGCGAAGCCCAGCATATGGGATCCAAACTAGTCGATTTTTCCCAGGAGCGCGATCAGATCACGCGCATTTCGGCCTTTGACTACGTCGAGAGTTCGAGTTGGCTGTCCTACGGCGTTGCCGAAGCCTACATCTTCTCCGACGTATTTCTCTGCTACGTTCTTAACACGAATGCGATCCGCGGGATTACGAACAAGGGGATCATGCA
>CAYPFC010000035.1:0-7553 GCA_964409815.1 uncultured Pseudobdellovibrionaceae bacterium | reverse complement strand
CCCGCCGCAGCCGGCGTATCCGGGCGGCCGCTAACGCGCGCCACGAGAATCCCATTGCTCTCGCCCGGCATTTCCCTTACTCGTTAAGAAATGCCGGAATTACCAGAAGTCGAAAACATGAGGCTCAGTCTTGAGGGGCTGGGCGCGGTCGGGCAGGTCTTCGAGCGCATCGAGTGCTTGCGCAGGAATCTGCGGACGCCGTTGAGCCCGCAGCTCGCGCGCAAGCTGCCCGGCCAGAGCCTTCTGGGGATCCGCCGACGGGCGAAGTTCCTCCTGATCGAGACCGAGGATTATATCCTTCTCAACCATTTAGGTATGACCGGATCTTGGCGAAGCTCCGGACCGGCCGAGAAGCATGACCACGTGATCTTGCGCTTTCGATCGGGTTTTAAGCTCGTATACAACGATCCCCGCCGCTTTGGCTTGCTCGAGCTCTTGCCAAAGGCCGCGCTACCGGCCAACCGTTGGCTGAAGAACCTGGGCATCGAGCCGTTGGCGGAGGAGTTCAACGCGGAGTTTTTGTTCTCGCGGACGCGCGGCCGTAAGGCGCCCTTGAAGAGCTTCATCATGGACCAGCGACAAGTCGTCGGCGTCGGCAATATTTACGCATCCGAGGCGCTCTTTCGCGCGGGCGTGAAGCCACTGCGGCAAGCCGGTAGGCTGACGCGGGAAGAGTCGTCGCGCCTCGTGGAGAGCGTGCGCGAAATTCTTCGTCAGGCGATCGCCGCCGGAGGTTCTACGATCAGTGATTACCGCAACTCCGCGGGAGAGGACGGGACGTTTCAAAAAAATTTCTCCGTCTACGATCGCTCGAGCGAGCCGTGCGTGAAGTGCGGAGCCGCGATCCGCTCGCGAATGATCGCCGGTCGCAACACCTTCTGGTGCCCGAAGTGCCAGCGCTGATCCTTCTCGCGTACTTGAGCCTGATGACCCTCGGACTGATGGATAACGTTCGCGGGCCCTTCTATCCCGAGATCCTCGCCGACCTGGGGTTGAACGGCACCTACGGCAGCGCTTTCTTCGCGGTGGTCAGTCTGGTCGCGTTCGTCGGGAGCCTCACCAGTCATATCTGGGTTCGGCGATTCGGCACTTTGAGCGTCATGCTCGTCGCGAGTTTGTTCTTCGGAATCGGGTTCGCGTTGATCTCGCGCACGCACGAATTTCCGGCGCTCGTCGCGGCCTGCGCCGTATTCGGTTGGGCGTTCGGCACGCTGAACGTCACGCAGAACGTGCTCGTGTGCGAGGCGAGCTCGCCCCGGGCGCGGCGGCAGTGGCTGAGCGGTTTGCACGGAACGTACGGCGTATCGGCGCTGGCGGCGCCGTTGCTCGCGACGTTTATGCGCGAGCAAGGGCTCACATGGCGCGAGAGTTTCTTACTGATCGCGGTTTTTCCCGTGCTCGTCACGCTATTCGGGATCTGGATGAAGCCCCCGCGCGCGGCGAAAGCTGAGCCGGAGCCGCCCTTAAGCGCGAAAGAGTGGCGCGGCTGCGTTTTCTTTTGCGGGATCATGGCGCTTTATCTTTGGGGAGAGCTTTCGGCTTCGACTCGAATCGTGCTTTGGCTGCGCAGCGAGCGCGGTTTCTCGCCCGCGGAAGCGGACCTGCTCCTCGCGGGATTTTTTATGGCCTTGCTGAGCGGGCGGCTCTTTTTCACGTTCGTACGCATTGAGCGCCTTTCCAATCGGGTGATTCTGCTCGCGAGCGCGGCGCTGGGATCCGCGCTTTACCTATGGGGGCTTCACGCGTCGCCTTGGATCGTGGTGGTGGCGGGACTCGCGATGTCGCCCTTTTATCCCGTGATCATGGATCAGGCGTCGAGCGTCTTTAAGGCAAAGGCGCCTCAGGCGATGTCTTGGATTATCGGCGTCGGAAACTTGAGTCTCGTCGTCATGCACGTGACGATCGGGTGGGTGGGTGACGTTCACGGGGTAACGGCCGCTCTGCATTGCGGGGTCTTCGCCCTGGCCGCGGTCGCACTGTCGTTCTTGAGCCGCCTTGACTCCCGCGCCTAGGGTTCATATTCTGGCTCTCTCATGATTCCAGCCGCTCTCCGAATTATTCTTCAGCGGGTTTTGCTGCTGCTTCTCGCGTACGGAATCACGCGCGCGTTCTTCCTGTACTGGAATTGGGGACATTACGCGGGTCTGCCTTTGGGCGATGTGTTCATGGCCTTCGTTTACGGCGCGCGCTTCGACCTTTCGGCGATTTTTTTTACGAACGCAATTTTGTTTCCGCTTTGGGTTTTGCCGACGAAAATCTCGGCGCGGCCGAAAGTCAGGACTCTCGAGCTCACGCTGTTTATCTTGATCAACCTGGCCGCGCTCGGCTTGAACGTCATGGATGCGGAGTACGTGAAGTTCATCGGCAAACGAAACTCTTTCGATCTGCTGTTCATCGCCGACGACGTGAAACGCCAATCGCTGGGGCTTCTGCTGCAGTACTGGTTTATGGATCTTTTCGTGATCGCGTTGGTCGGCGCGCTCTGGTGGATGGCGCCGCGCTTTCGCCTGGACACGGCCGAGCGGCTGAGCGACTGGAAGTACTGGACGTGGAGAGCGGCGTTTCTCGCGCTGGCGGTCCTTGGCATGCGCGGCGGATTTCAGTTCAAGCCGCTTCATCCGATGCACGCGTACTTTACGACGAGCCACGATCTCGGATTGCTCACGTTGAACACGCCCTTCAATCTGATTAAGAGCAAGCCGCGCGGGGAAGTCCACCGACAAAAGTATTTCGCCACCGATAAGGCCGCGATCGATCACTTGCGCGGAATGACGTCGCTCTCGAGGCCCCCGCTCGGCGTGGCGAAGGATTGGAACGTGGTCCTTCTGATTCTGGAGAGCTTCAGCCTGGAATACGTCGGTATCGCTAATGACGGCAAAGGCTACACGCCATTCATCGACGAGCTGGCGCGCGACGAAAAAGCGTTTTGGTTTCCCTACAATTTCGCCAACGCACGCCGCTCGATCGAGGGCATTCCATCCGTCGTATGCGGACTGCCGGCCATGATGGCCGAACCGATTATCACATCGGATTTCAGCAATAACCGATTCGATTGCCTGCCCAAAGTTTTAGGGCGCCGGGGATACTCGACGTATTTCCTGCACGGCGCGCACAACGGCTCGATGAGGCTCGACACGTTCTCGAAGATCGCGGGCTTCGAAAACTTCGTGGGACTCGACGAGTTTCCCAAGGACAACCCGGCCGATTTCGACGTCGCGTGGGGCGTTCTCGACGAGCCGATGTTTCAATACGCGGCGAAGACCATAACCGCGGCGAAGAAACCGGTGATGTTGAGCGTGTTCTCGCTGAGCTCGCACAGCCCCTACTTCATTCCGCCGCAGCACCGCGGGAAATTCGCGAAGGGGACTCTCGAGATTCATGAAAGCATCGGATACACCGATCACTCGCTTCGCGAGTTCTTCAAGACCGCGGCGAACGAGCCTTGGTTCAACAACACGATCTTCGTGATTACGGCGGATCATACGCAAAAGTCGGATCAAGCGAAGTACCAGGATTTGATCGGTCCCTGGCGCGTTCCGCTTCTGATTTACATTCCGGGTTTAGAGAAGGGGCGTGCGAAGGCGTCGCCAGATCGACTCACGCAGCACGCCGATATCGCGCCGAGCGTTTACGACCTCCTGGGATTTACGCCGGACGATCATTTGCTCGTGGGGCAGAGCGTGTTCGACGAGGGTCGCGAGGGAAGGGTTTACAATTACACCACCTACGGTTATTGGTACATGAACGGGAAGGTCATGATCGACATGGGAAGGGAATCTCCGACCCGCGCGTTCACGCACAACAAAACGTTCGAGATCCAAGAGATCGACCCGAAGACTCCGGCCGCCCTTCAGGCGACCGAAGACATCAAGGCCGTCGTTCATTACGTGAACGAAGGTCTTCTGGGGAATTCCCTGCACTCGTGGAGGAAGGCAAAATGAGCGACTTCTACCAAGACCCGCCGAGACTCGAGAATACATTCACCGGCAACCGCTGGATGAAGTCTTACCTGCGCTACCGCCTTCCGCACGACATGTTCGCGCATGTCGAGGGCGACCTTACGCGCTTCGGTCAGCTCTGCGCGACCGAGTTCCTGGCCCTCGCGCGCGCGGCCGAGCGGGAGAAGCCCGTGCACGTGCCGTTCGATCCTTGGGGTCGCCGTATCGACGAAATCCGCGTTTCGAAGGCGTGGACGGAGCTGCAGAATATTTCCGCGCGCGAGGGGTTGATCGCGACCGGCTACAAGCGGCAGTACGGAGAGTTCTCGCGCACGTACCAATTCTCGAAGCTTTATTTGTATCATCCATCGAGCGCGTTCTTCGTTTGTCCGTTGGCCATGGCCGACGGCGCCGCGAAGGTGCTTGAAAATTACGGGACCACGGACATTCATAAACGCGCGTTCTCTCATTTGACGAGCGAAAGTCCCCAGGAGTTTTGGACTTCCGGACAATGGATGACCGAAAAGACCGGCGGCAGTGACGTCAGCGATACGTCGACGGTCGTGCGCATGGAGAACGGGCAGGCGAGGTTGTACGGAACCAAATGGTTCTCGTCGGCGACGACGTCGCACATGGCGCTCGCGCTCGCCCGCCGCGAGGGCGGGGCCGCGGGATCGCGCGGTCTGACACTGTATCTGGTGCCGATGTATCGCGACGACGGCGCGCTCAATCACATTCGCGTATTGCGCTTGAAAGATAAACTCGGAACTTGGGCACTGCCGACGGCCGAGCTTCAGCTCGAGGGGTGCGTCGCCCATCAAATCGGCGAGACCGACCAGGGCGTGAAAACCGTCGCGACCATGCTCAACGTGACCCGACTATACAACTCGATCTGCTCGGTCGGGCAGATGTCGCGGCCGCTTGAGCTCCTTCACGACTACTCTTCGCGCCGCAAAGCTTTCGGCGCGATTTTGAACAACCAGGTTTTGCATTATACGACGTTCGCGAGCGAAGAGCTCAAGCATCTGGCGGGCTACGTGCTGACAATGGAGCTCGTGCACATCCTTGGCAAAGAGGAAGTCGGAAAGGCGAGTTCCGAGGAGTCGGATATCCTTCGTCTCCTCACGCCCGTATGCAAGCTCTTTACCGCGCGCTCGGCGATTCAAACGGCGAGCGAGTCGATCGAGGGTTTCGGCGGTGCGGGATACATCGAAGACACCGGGCTGCCGGTCCACTTGCGGGACTCGCAAGTGTTTCCGATTTGGGAGGGGGCGACCAACGTGCTCTCGCTCGATATGATGCGCGTTTTGCAGAAGGGAACGGCGCTCAAAGCTCTTCAGAAGGATGTCACCGACCGCTTGAAGTCGATCAAGTCGGACGAGATCGGCGCGTATCGGGATCAATTGTTTACGCGCCTGCAGGCGTTCGAGGGCCAACTCGCGGCTTTCGCGGGCGCTTCGCCCGAAGCGCAGCTCGCGTCCTCTCGCGATCTCGCGTTTTATCTCGCTCGTTTGTACGCATTTGTTTTAATCCTCGAGTGGGCGGAGAAGGGTGACGCGCGCGCGACGCTCATGCCGTGGATCGAGCTGTATCAATCCCGCTTCCTAGGCCAGTGGACGCCGACCTCGCCTCGTGACGTGGAGCTTGCGAATAAAATCTGGAATTCAAAGCCGGAAGTTTGACGCTAAAACAGCCAAGGCCTTGACGGACCCTTAGTGCATCTTGTGATCTTTGACACGCGCGAGGACCTGGCACTTTGGGCAAGTCGCTTCTTCACGCAGAGTGTAATTCTCGAGATACGTTTCAACCTTGATCGTCAGCTGCGAATTACAAAGCGGGCACGTGTTCTGTACCTGGACGAAAGATTGATGACGATTCTTCACACGCTCGAGATTGTCCGCTTTCGCACGTTTCATGTTACCGTTGCTCCTGACGATGCATTTGGATTATAGATTCGAATGTGGTCATTGCAATTCCGGTGCTCACAAGACCGTAGGAAAGGTTCCGATGAAAACTCTGATTATTGCGCTCTGTGTTTGGACGTCGGTAGGTTTCGCGGCCGTCATCGAGAAAATCAATTTCAAAGACGAACAATTAATCGGGACGCAAAAGTACGTGCTCAACGGTACTGGTTTACGCACGAAGAAGAAACTCGGTATGAAGTTCAAAGTCTATGTCGCGGGCTTGTACCTTCCGGCGAAATCGAGTGACGCCGGCGAGATCATCAAGAGCCCGGCTCCGAAAATGCTCGAGCTCGTGTTCTTGCGCGAGATCGATCGCGAGACCTTGCAAGAGGCTTGGAAAGAGGGCTTCGAAAAAAACTGCAAAGAGGACTGCGCGGCGGCTCAAGGACAGTTCAAGGCATTCAATGATCTGATGGTCGACGTGCGCGACGGTAGCCGCCTAACCATGTCTTTCGATAAATCCGGCGTCAGCGTTGACATCAAAGGCGCGAAATCCAACAGCGCGGTCATCGACGGCGAAGCCTTTCGCCGGGCGCTTTTGAGCATCTTTATCGGTGACGAGCCGCCGACGCCGGAGCTCAAAAAGGGATTGCTCGGCTCATAGACCTCAGCGCGACTTTCTAATCGCCGAGCACAGCATTTGCTCTATAAGTGACGCATCCTAATAGGTGGGTCTCAAGACCCGTTTATTAGGTTTTGGGCGGGGGTGACGCGCGAGTTTGGTCACTTTCGCAAGAAGATTTACGGTAAGGTTTTATGAAAAGCGCACGTATCTTGACCATTCTGGCCGCCATCTTGGGTCTCGAAGCCCAGGCGATGCCCATGAAGATTCAGATGCTCAAGCCCCGCGCTTTTTACCAAGAGGCCGAGAACAACCTTCTCGAGGCCCTGGATCTCAAAGCCAAAGTGATGTCCTTCGGAAAAGCGGAGTTCGATCTGTGCGGCGCGAGCCTCGTTCGTCGGGCGCAGACGCTGACGTTTTCGTGTACGCTCGCCATTCCGACGAAGGCGCGCATCTCGAAACTGCAAAACCTTGTGACGGCGCGCTCGCAGGAAGTCGTCTTCGGCGGCACGAAGCGCGCGGTTCTCATCCACGTCAGCGAAGACGCCCGCAATATCACGTTCACGACCGCGTTCGACGCTACAGGCATCGACTTCGAGATCTCGCGCTTTAACGATGACTTCTTCGCGGTTTACGCGAAGGTCGCCCAGCTCATTATCAGCGACGCTCTCAAAAAGCAGCCTATTCGGATTGAAGTGCTCGAAAGCCGTTAGGCCGTGCCCTGGGACCTCAATGAGGCTCTAATGGCCTCGGGCTCGGATGCGGCAAAAACATACGGAGCGACGATTCAAGCGAGCTTAGAGCAAAAGCGGAAAGAGGCGGAACGGTCCAAGCGCATCATGGAGACTTGGACCGACGTGAATAATCCTTAGATTAGAAAAGGAACTACGCCTTACGAGCGGCGTAGTACTCAGTGAAGAGACCGGCGTCGAACTGGAACGGAACGTGTTCCGTTCCGGGGATGGCTTGCAGCACGCCCACTTCGAATCCGCCTTCGGTCTCTTTGCGGAGATAATCCGGAACTTCCAAACGAGGCGCGCGCGAAGCTTGGAGAACGATTTGGTTCTCCATTGACTTTTCATTCACGCG
>CAYPFC010000034.1:7417-16809 GCA_964409815.1 uncultured Pseudobdellovibrionaceae bacterium | reverse complement strand
GGATATTTCATTTTCAAATAGAAGTCCGAAGCCGGCAGCAGAACGGCCGTCGCTTCCGACGACGCGAGTTTCTTGATCGTCTGATCGCCGATGTACACGACGTGGTCCACGGACTGCGGCTCGAAACTCAAGGCTAGATCCGTGCCGCCGAGCTCGCTGAGCTGTTCGACGTGCGCGGTGATCGCCAGCCCGAGCGCGCGCGCGGCCTCGAAGTATGCGCGCCCCTGCTCGACCGAGTAGAACCCTTTTTCAATATAAATATCCACGCGGTCGGCGAGTTTTTCGCGCGCGATCCGCGGCAATAGAACGTCGCAAACCTCGCGCATGTACGAATCCAAATCGGGATGATCCGGCGATCGCGAGTGCGGCCCGAGGTACGTCGAGATCACGCGCGGCCCGCTCAGGTGGCGCGCGACCTTCAAGCACTTCAACTCGCTCTCAGTGCCGAGGCCGTAGCCGCTCTTCACTTCGAGCGTCGCGACCCCTTGCGCGACGAAACGGTCGGCGCGCGTTTGCGCGAGCTTCAAGAGCTCGGCTTCACTTGCCGCGCGCGTGGCTTTCACGGTGGAGAGGATGCCCCCACCTTTCGCGGCGATCTCCTGGTAGGTCTGGCCGCGCATGCGCCACTCGAACTCCTCGCTGCGGTCTCCGGCGAACACCAAGTGCGTGTGGGGCTCCACGAACGCAGGGATAACCGTTTTCTTATCCAGCGAGATAAACTCCGGCCGCTCTCCCCAAGCCTTCTCATCCAGCTTCGCCCTGGGCCCAGCCCAGGCCACTCGGCCATCCACGCAAACCAGGGCACCGTCGCGGATAATGGACAGATCCGACTCCTCCGCGTGGCGGGCGCCCTTTTCAGCGGCCCCCTTGAGAGTCAGCAATTCACCGATTTGTTCGAAGATCTTGACGGAGTTTTGCATATATTTCGGCAAGTCACCGGCCGAACGGGGTGGAAGATTTCCAACTCGCGACCCATCATTCCAATTTCCCCTCGCTCACGGTATCCACCATGCGTTATCCAAATGGGGGGTCCAATGGTTTCGCGTTTAGCGATTTTGGCGATGGCCGCTTTCTCCGCGCACGTGTCGGCGCAAACAACTACCAACGAAATTTACCGTCTGTTCCCGGTGCTCGAATGCCCGGCGATCGGAGAAGAGTACGAGAAGATGATCTCGCGCCTCGACTCGATCAAAGCAGCGATTAAAGAGGATGCGAACTGCGAGAACGTCACCCTCGAAGTGAAAAAGCTCGAGGACCTCGTCGTCGGTGACCGCCAGGCCGTCCTCGACATCGTCAACGGAACCGGCGAGAACCCGCTGACCGCCGAGCAAGCCGCGAAAGTCCGCGACTACGCCGAAAACGTGACGAAGAAAGTGAGCGCGATCAGTGACCTTTTCATGCGCAGCAATCAGTGCTTCAAAGAAGACCACGTCGACGACCAGATCAGCTCGCTCAGCGGATTCGTCAGCGAGGCCTCGCAGCTCGTGAGCGCCGTCGCCGGCCCCTGGGGCGCGCCGATCGCGATCGCCGGCAACGTGATCGCGGGATTTCTCACGGGCCTCGACCAGATTTTCAAATCGCGCGCAGGATTCGATTTCGAGAAGCGCGAGGAGTGGATGAGCTACGTCCAAAACCTTTGTACGTATCACGGCTACCGCGATCAGATCGACCACCTTCTCAATCCGCAGGCGCGAATCTCACAGCTCCAAACCCTGCAGACGACTCTCGACAATCAGCTCAAGATCATGACCGACGCCTGCGCCGAGTGCCGCGCGATCCAAGCCGCCTACGACGCGAACCGCTCCGCGGGAGCCACGGAAATCAAGAGCATCGTTGACCCCAGCGTACGCGCGGCCGATAGCCGCAACTCGAAGCCGTGGGGCACGTACACGCTCCAAAGCCTCGGTCTTCGCGACTGGGTCTTGGCTGAAATGAAACGCGTTGAGCGCGAAGCCCAGTCGTACTGGGGTGACGTCTCGGGCCGCCACGTCCTTTACCTCGCCAAACAACAGATCGAAGACTTCTTGATCGTGCGGGAAGCTCCCCGATTCCTCGAGCATCAGGCGTACACCGCCCGCAAAGACTTCCAAGAGTTCCAGTGGTTCGCGGGCGACGTCGGCCGCGGGATCTACGATGAGATCGAGCGCGCCAACAACCAAGTGATTGCGTACAAAGTGAACCGCAGCAATTGGAACGACCGCGTTTCGTACTTTCGCGCGCTCGTCTTAAATCCGGTGAAGTTCGATATTCTCCCGGCGGGCGATTTGACGGAAGATCTGCGCTACTCTTGGTTGCACTTCCGCGACCAGAGCCTGTTGCAACTGCGTAAGGCGCAAACGTCCGCGCAGGTCATGCAGAGCTTTTGCAGCTTCTTCAAACACTCTGGTCAGTTTTCGCCCGCGATTCGCGGTTCGTGCTCAAGCGAGATGATTCGCACATTGATCAAGCTCGAGAACGGCATCGAAGCCGAAGTCCAAGCTTCGCCCCTCCTCGTCCAAGGCGACCGCCCGATGACGATCAATCCCGATCTCGAGGGCACCGTCGTTTATTCGCGCAATAAAGTGGAATCGCTGACTAAAGGAATTCAGAGCAGAGCGCTCTGAGGCGACTCGAGGCTGAGCAACGTACGCTTGGCCTCGACTCCTCCGCCGAAGCCTCCGATTTTTCCGGAGGCTTCAATCACCCGGTGACAAGGAACCACGATCGCGAGCGGATTTTTTCCGTTCGCCATCCCGACCGCGCGCAAGGCCTTAGCGTTGCCGAGGCGCTTGGCTTGCTCGGCGTAGCTGATCGTCTCTCCGTAGGGAATTCGGGTGAGCTCGCTCCATGCCTTTAGCTGAAAATCGGTGCCTTCGGGCGCGAGCGGGAGATCAAAGTCGCGGCGGCTCCCCGCGAAGTATTCCTTCAGCTGCGCGATGGCTTCTTCGAGTATCGGGTGATCGGGCGATTCGAGGCTGGTTTGGGGAGGATGCCACCCGACGGAACGCAAACCCTTTTCGTCGGCCGACAGCCACAGCAGTCCCACGGGAGTTCTTAGCGAAGCGTAGTACATAGTTCCCTAAAATAAAAAAGGCTGAGCGATTTGCCCAGCCTTTTCCTCTAATTCCGCGACTTCGCGGCTCCGTCCGAATTACTTCTGAACTTTCAAGAGCTCTACGTCGAAGATCAGCACCGAGAACGGCGGAATGCCGGGCTGTGCTTGCGCGCCGTAAGCGAGATCCGGCGGAATGTACAAACGGTACACCGAGCCTTCGGGCATCATCTGGAGAGCTTCCTGCCAGCCCTTGATGATTCCGTTCACCGGGAACTCCGCCGGCTGACCGCGATCATGCGACGAATCGAATTTCTGTCCGCTGATCAAAGTGCCGGTGTAGTGAACCGAAACTTTGTCTTTCAAGCTGGGCTTTTTGCCTTTGCCTTCTTTCAATACTTCGTATTGAAGACCCGAAGCCGTCGACTTCACGTTCGGCTTCGACTTGTTCTGTGCGAGGAACTGATCGCTGGCGCCTTTGTTCTTCTGCGCGTCTTCCATCGCCTTCGCTTGAGCGGCTTGCTGCAAACCTTGGATGGCTTTCTGCATTTCTTCTTGGGTCAAAGCGGGTTTCTCACCCTTCAGACCTTGCTCCACCGAGTAGCCGACCACTTTGGGATCGAGTTCGATGTTTTGAGCTTTGATGTTGGCCGCGATGTTTTGTCCAATCGCGTAGCTGACTTTGGCTTTGTCGTCTTTAAGGCTGGGCTTACGATTACACGCCAAGGTCGCCGCGAATACGGGAACCACAGCGAGCAATACTACGTGCTGTAATTTCATTAGTTGTCCTCCGGGTTCTTTAACCACCTTCAAAGGATTCCGCACGGTTAGGGCGTTGTCAAAGGGGAAACCCTAAAAACTTAAAGCGGAATTCCGTGGCGATTGACCCCGCGCTCGCGTGCGACCTGGACCGCCGTTTCGTAACCGGCGTCGACGTGCCGGAAGATTCCCATTGCCGGATCCGCGGTCAGCACCCTCTCCAAACGTCGAGCCGCCTCGGCGGTACCGTCGGCAACGATGACCTGGCCGGCGTGGAGCGAATAGCCGATCCCGACCCCTCCACCGTGGTGGAAGCTCACCCAGCTGGCTCCGCAGGCGGTGTTCACGAGCGCGTTGAGAATGGGCCAGTCGGCGACCATGTCCGTTCCGTCTTTCATACCTTCGGTTTCCCGATTGGGCGACGCGACGGAGCCGCAGTCCAGGTGATCGCGACCGATGACGATCGGCGCCTTCACCTTTCCTTGCGCGACCAGCTCGTTGAATTTCAGGCCGGCCTTGTGGCGCTCGCCGTACTCGAGCCAGCAAATTCGGGCCGGCAGACCTTGGAAGGCGATGCGCTCCTGAGCCATGTCGAGCCAGCGCAGCAACGGCTTCTTGTGCGGGAACAGCTCCCGGATCGCTTGGTCGGTAACGCGAATGTCTTCGGGGTCTCCGCTCAGCGCGACCCAGCGAAACGGGCCGCTGCCCAGGCAGAACAAGGGACGAATGAACTCGGGCACGAAGCCGGGAATGTCGAAAGCGTTAGAGACTCCCGCCTCTTTCGCCATCGCGCGAATGTTGTTGCCGTAATCGAAGGTGATGGCGCCGAGCTTTTGCATTTTGAGCATGCCCTGCACGTGTTTCGCCATCGACTCTTTGGCGAGGCGCACGTGCTCCCCCGGTTTCGAAGCGCGGAGGGCCGCCGCATCTTGGATCGAGTAACCTTCGGGAATGTATCCGAGGAGAGGATCGTGCGCGCTGGTTTGATCCGTGAGGAGATCGGGCTGAAAGCCGCGATCAATCAGCTGGTGAATGACCGTTGCCATATTTCCGAGCAGCGCGACTGAGCGCGCGGCGCCGGTCTTCCGGTAGTCCGAGATCCGGCGAAGAGCGTCGTCCAAATCCGTCGCGACCTCGTCGATGTACTTCGTTTCGAGGCGGCGCTGAATACGCGTCGGATCGACTTCCACCGCGAGCACGCACGCGCCAGCGAAAACTCCGGCGAGCGGCTGCGCTCCGCCCATTCCGCCGAGTCCCGCCGTGAGAATGACCTTGCCTTTCAGGTCGCCGCCGAAATGTTTGCGTCCGGCCTCAACGAACGTTTCGTACGTGCCTTGGATGATTCCTTGAGTGCCGATGTAAATCCACGACCCCGCCGTCATCTGGCCGTACATCATCAGGCCGCGCTTCTCGAGGTCGTCAAAGACCTCCCAGTTCGCCCACTTGCCGACGAGGTTCGAGTTCGCGAGCAGCACGCGGGGCGCATCGGAATGCGTGCGCACGATGCCGACGGGTTTTCCCGATTGCACGAGCAGGGTCTCATCGTTCTCGAGCTGCGTGAGCGCCTTTAATATCTTGTCGAATGCCGGCCAGTCGCGCGCGGCCTTTCCGCGCCCGCCATAGACCACCAGGTCCTCGGGACGCTCGGCCACGTTCGGGTCGAGATTGTTTTGAATCATGCGAAAGGCGGCTTCCTGAACCCAGCCTTTGCAATTCAGTTTGCCGCCGGTCGGTGCTTTGACAGTTCTTACCATTCGAGGTCTCCCACGGATTTGTTCACGACGGCCATCAACTCGCCCGAGGCGATCATCTCGCGGATTTTCGCGATGTCCTTCGCGAACACGCGATCTTCACTCGCGAACGGAACATCTTCGCGAATGCGCTTGTACGCGGCCAGGACCGCGGCCGACGGCTTCAGCGGTTTCAAGAGGTCGAGCGCCTGGGTGGCCGAGAGCAGCTCCATCGCGACGATGTTCTCGGCGTTCTGGGTGATCTGCCGGAACTTGCGCGCGGCGATCGTCCCCATGCTGACGTGGTCCTCTTTGTCGGCGCTGGTCGGAATGCTGTCGACGCTCGCCGGATGCGCGAGGATCTTATTCTCGCTTACGAGCGAGGCGGCCGCGACCTGAACGATCATGTGTCCGCTGTTCAGCCCCCCGTTCGGCGCGAGGAACGCGGGCAACTCGGACATCGCCGGGTTGATCAGTTTTTCGATTCGGCATTCCGAGATCGAGGCGAGCGCGCTGATGGCGATCCCCATGAAATCCAGCGCGAAGGCGACGGGCTCGCCGTGGAAATTCCCGCATGAGAGAATCTTGCCTTCCTTTTCGAAGACGAGCGGGTTGTCCGTCGACGAATTGGCTTCCGTCTCGAGAACGTTCAAGCCGTAGCGAAGCGCGTCCTTGGCCGCGCCGTGGACGGCGGGAATGCAGCGGAGCGAATACGCGTCCTGCACGCGCTGGCAGTTTTCATGGCTTTCGGCGATTTCCGAGGTCTTACCGAGCAGCTTGAGGACGTTGCGCGCGGTCTTCGCCTCGCCCGGATGCGGACGCGTCGCGGAGATCAGCGGATCGAAAGCCTTTCGCGATCCGCGCAACGCTTCCAGCGACATCGCGCCAGAGAGATCCATGAGCCAAAGCAGTCGGCGCGCCTCGAAGAGCGCGATCAGGCCCACCGCGGTCATGACTTGGCAGCCGTTGATGAGCGACAAACCCTCTTTCGCCTGGAGCTCAAGGGGCTTAATGCCTTTTTTCTTCAACACCTTCGCGGTCTCGGTGGGCTTCGCTCCACACTTCGCCTTCGCCGATCAGCGCGAGGGCCAGGTGCGAGAGCGGCGCGAGATCGCCGCTGGCGCCCACGCTTCCCTGCTCGGGAATCACGGGAAGAACGTCCGCGTTTAAAAACTCAAGGATCTTTTCGATGACGGTCTCGCGAATCCCGCTATGGCCGCGGGCGAGCGCGTTCGCGCGCAAAGCCATGATCGCGCGCGTCTGCTCCCGAGTGAACGGGTTTCCCACGCCGGCCGAGTGCGAGCGAATCAGATTCTTCTGCAACTGAACGATGTCCTCGTCGGAGATCCGCACGCTCGAAAACGCGCCGAAGCCCGTGTTCACGCCATAAATGACTTCGCCCTTGCCGATGCGCTTTTCGATGTATGAGCGCGAGGCGCGGATGTTTTTGCGGGCGCTGTCTGCGAGAGCGACTTTCGTCTCGCCACTCGCCACCTTCCACACGTTTTCCAAATTCAGGTCTTCGCCGGTCAGTTTGAGCATTTGATGTCCTTCAATGTCCGAATCGCCTTCGAGTACTCTTGGCTGAAGACGAAATTGCCGGCGACTAACACGTCCGCCTCGCAAAGCTCTTTCGCGGTGTCCGCGTTGACGCCGCCGTCGACTTCGATCAGCGCCCGATGCCCCACGCGCGTGAGCTCGCTCCGGATCTGGGCGATCTTCGCCACTTGCTCGGTCATGAACGCCTGCCCGCCGAAGCCGGGCTCGACGGTCATCACCAAGACAAGGTCGACGAGTTTCAAGAACGGGTAGATTTCCTCGATCGCCGTGCGCGGACGCAGCGTGATTCCCGGCTTCATTCCGAGCTCGCGAATGCGCTTCAGCGTTTTCTCGACTTGGTCGGTGGCTTCCACGTGAATGGTCAGGTAGTCACTGCCCGCCTTGCCGAAGTCCTCGACGTAGCGTTCGGGCTCCTCGATCATCAGGTGCACGTCGAGCGGGAGCTTCGTCACCGGGCGCAGTTTTTTTACGACCGGCGCGCCCAGCGTAAGATTGGGAACGAAGTGCCCGTCCATGACGTCGACGTGAATCCAGTCGGCGCCCGCGCGCTCGACGGCGCGAATCTCTTCACCTAAGCGCGCGAAATCGGCCGACAGGATACTGGGGGCGATCAGAAAATTATGGGACGAGGTCAAAGGCATCTCCCGGTTTCGCCGGATAGCCGCGCAGATACTCCGCAATGGGCTGCTTCGCGCGTGATTCCGGTTGAACTTCTAGGAGGTCTAAACTGCCTTTTCCGCACTGGACAATCAACGATTTCTCGGTGACTTCCACGACTTGACCCGGGCGCAGCGTGGCCTTCACCACGTCGGAAACCCGCGTTTTATGAATCTTAACGATTTTGCCCGCCCGACGGGCCTGCGCGACCGGTCCCATCGCGAGTCCGCGCACGAGATTGTGGAGCTCTTCCGCCGGGCGCTCCCAGTCGAATTCCGACTCCGACTTATCGATCTTGGCGGCGTGCGTGACCCGGGACTCGTCTTGCGGGACGGGCGAGAGATTCCCGCGCAAGTAGTCCATCAGGTCGACTTCGAGCAGCTGCGCGCCGAGCTCGCGGCACTTCGAGTACGAGTCGAACGCATTCATCTCGGGCGTGAGCGCGAACTTCCTCGACGCCAGCACGGGGCCGGCGTCCATCTTGCGCACGACCACTTGCAGTGCCACGCCCGTTTCGAGATCGCCCGCCATCAGCGCGCGCTGGATCGGCGCCGCGCCTCTCCAGCGCGGAAGCAAGCTCGCGTGAACGTTCACCACTTTTTGCGGATACATGTCGAGAAACGCCTGCTTTAGAATTTGCCCGTACGCCACGACAACCGCGACTTCGGCGGTCAGCGCGGCGAGCGCGCTCATCGACTCGGGTGTATTGATATTCTCGGGAGTGAAAACGGGAATCCCGAGCGGCTGTACGAGCTCTTTCACCGGGCTCGGCTGGAGCTGCATCTTTCGGCCGGCGGGGCGATCGGGTTGCGTGACGACGCCGACGATCTCGAAGTGCTCGTCTTTAATCATGCGCTCAAGGCAAAAGCGGGCAATGTCCGGGGTGCCGAGGAAGAGCGTGCGGATGCGGCTCACAGGCGATGTTCTTCTCTGGACTCAGCTTCGGCTTCGTCGAGCTCCTCTTCGCTCTCCGGATGAGAGGGATCGGGATACCCGTACTTTTTGATTTTGCTTTTAATGCGCGCCGATTTGATCGGGCTTAAGCGATCGATAAAGAGCTTGCCGTCCAGGTGATCGATCTCGTGCTGAATGCAAATCGCGAGGAGCCCGTCGACGGTAAATTTCAAAGGTTTACCATCCACGTCGAGGCCGGTGACCTCGACGATATTCGCGCGCTCCACGGTCTCAAAGTAGGTGGGAACGCTCAGGCAGCCCTCATCGTACGTGGTCTTGCCTTCTTTTCGAATGACTTCGGGATTGAAAATCGCCAGCGGCATCGGGACCGCGCGCTCGAGCTCGGTCATCTCTTCCGGCTTGTAACGGCCGTTCTCGCGCGGGCGCGTATCGAGCACGATCAGGCGCACTTGACGATTCACCTGAGCGGCGGCGAGGCCGATTCCTTTCGAGGCGTACATGGTCTCGAGCATGTCGGCCGCGAACTGCTTCAGCTCCGGCGTGACGGACTCCACCGGCTCGCACTTCTTGCGCAGACGGGGGTCGGGAAATTTTAAGATCTCGAGGATGGCCATATACGACGTATTATAGCGTAATCCTTGGGGTTTGGCTAGCTCGTTGGACGTGAATAGTTTGCCGTGGGTCTAATTCGGGAGGTTTGCCTAATTTCCGGCCTTTAGCACGCGAACTCCGCCGCCGGC
>CAYPFC010000034.1:0-7407 GCA_964409815.1 uncultured Pseudobdellovibrionaceae bacterium | reverse complement strand
GTCACTCGACGATGGGTCCTGGTGTCGAGCTTGTTCAAGGGCAGCTCGAAGGATCCTTTAGGAGTGAGAATGACCGCGTTCACGGGCGCCGACTCGCTATTGCCGTAGTCGTTATAGAGCGAATAAGTCGCTTTATACTTGCCCGGCAAGATGTCCTTCGATTGCCAAAGTTCCACGCCGGGTCCGCGGCGCGTATCGAGCGCGAAGAACCCTGGGTGCCCTTTGTACTCGCGGCGCTTGAAATCGAACACTTTGCCCTTTGGATCTTCGATGACGAGGTCCACGTCGTGATCTTTCGTGGCCCAGTTGATGAAGAACGCCATGAAGTTTTGTCCGCGCCCACCGTTCTTCGACTCGATTTCCTTCTTCAACGTCTCTTTCGCGATTGAAGCGCTCTCGTTCGCCGCTTGAAGATCGGCTCTTAACTTCTCAAGATCTTGCCTCAAGCGCTCGTTCTCTCGCTGCGCCGTTTGCGCGTCGCGATCTTCCGCAGTCACGCTCGCGAGCTTGCGCTTAAGCTCCTCGCGCGCCTCTTTCAGGTTTTCGAGTTCGCGTTCACGCTCGTTGAGCATCGCCTCGAGCTCGGGCTCACGCGATTTTCTCTCGGGCGCGGGTTTCGGCGCCTTCGCGAGCTTGTCCTCGAGCTCGGAAACGCGCGTGTCTTTCTTCGCCAGCAGCTCGTCCCGCTCTTTCAGCAAGGCTTCCTTCTCGTTGACTTGCGCCGACTTCGCGCCAAGCTCAGACTCGAGGGCCTTGATGCGCTCCTCGAGCTCGGGCGTGCGATCGGGAGGGGGCGGCTCGGCTTCGGCCTCTTCCTGTTTCTGGAACGTCGCTTCGGCCTGCGCTTTGATCGCGGCGGCCGTTTTCGGATCCAGGGTCGACATCGAAAAGAGCAGCACGAACAATCCGAACAGCAACGTCATCATGTCGGCGTACGAGACGAGCCAGCGCTCGTCCACGTGCTCTTCGTGATCGTCCTCTTCCGGGTGGTACTCGACACGTCCGTGCTGTGCCACCGAAGGAGGACCGATGCGCCGAATGTTCTTCTGGTCGCCCATCTGCCCTAGCCTACTTTGGAAATGAGAGTCGCTTCGTGAGCCGCCGAAATTTCTTCGTCTTCGCTCAAGCCTTGGATCTTGGCCGAGACCCGGTACGCCTCTTTGAGTTTACCCCGGTGCTCGGGCGTCAGCTGAGAGGCCATGCGCTCGAACAAAATGATCGAAGGTTGGTTTTCTTTGATCGCGAGCACGCCCTCGATGATGAGCAAGCGGACGCTCTGGTCCTCCTGCACCACGCGGTGGGCGTAATCGGCGAGCGGCAGGATCAGCAGGTTCGCGACCGCGATCCCCCAGAACGTCGCGACGAGGGCGGTGGCCATCGCGGGTCCGATCTGGTCGGTTGATCCGCTCAGCTGGGTCATCATGCTGATCATTCCGGTGGTCGCGCCGAGCAGACCGAACGCCGGCGGAAATTTTCCGAGCGCGTTCAGCGTTTTGTAATCCTGCATGTAACGCTTCTTGAAATAATCGCTGCGCTTCATGAGCAGGTTCTTGAGCTCGAACGCATCAAGGTGGTCTTGCGAGAGAAAATAAAACGCTTCGTTCATGAACGGATGCGCCTGAACGGGCATCGTGCGTCCGGCGGCAAACCCGGCGCGCTTTAAGATCACGGCCGACTCGAGGATCGATTCGGCGACCTTCAGGTGCGGCGCCTGCTTTTTGAAGAGCACGCCGAGCATGATCATGTCGCGAATCTGTCCGAGCCGCGCGAACGGAAACGCGATCAGTGTCGCCGCGAGCGTTCCGCCGCAAACGAGAATGAGCGCGTGCGAGTCCAAGAACAGCATCGGGTTCTTAGTGCCTTTGAAGACGCCGAAGTATAGAACCAACCAAGCAATGGCGAGACCCGACCAGGCCGATTTATTGATATTCATAGCGAATCTATCGGCGTGCCGGACCCGCGATTCAACGCACGTGCGTGTCTCAATGTGAGAATCTCGGAAATAAAATTTTGTTCCCGATCTAGGTCAAGTCCGCTTCGAAAAGCGACGATAGATTTCTTGGTACGTTGTCTTAATACCTGGAGTACGTAAGTTGTCGTCGTCCCCGACCGGTAGGTTTAAGCCTAAACACGCGCGCGCGCTTCGGATCGCGCTGGCCATGGCCATCCCGGCGGTCGTGCTCTTCGGGTTCCAAAACTGCGGACAATCTGTAGGTTCCAGCGCCCTCGTTCCCCCGAACTCACCGTTCTACGCCCAGCGCGTATATCTGGGCGCGAACGAAATGGCGAAGGCCGAGCCCGACGCGCAGAACGAAATCCCCGTTACTCTCGTCGTAAACAATAAATGCGTGAAAGAGATGTGCGGCCAGCCCGGTGCCGAGAAATCTATTATCTGCCCGATCGCCGATAAGCACTTCGTCGATGAGCTCGGCGGGTTCGTTCAAGCGTACGACTGGAGCGTCGGTCGCGACGCCACCGAGTCTTCAGTGGAGCAAATGCTCGCCGCAAATCAGGCCGACCACGACTGCGTGATCGGCGTGACCCTGCGCCAAGAGTACAAGGCCGTTCAGGCGGCATCCAACGATCCCCAACGCGCCTACCAGTACCATCATGACGTCCTTCAGACGGACCAGGCGATGGCGTTCTTCGGCAACGATCTTCCGAGGGTTCGCGTGGGCGTGGTCGATACGGGATTGGAGCGTACGCATGAGGATTTGAGCCCAATCCCCGGCGACACGGATTGGACGAATTTCGCGACCTCGTGCCCCACCGCGCTTTGCAACTTCCACGGCACGTTCGTTTCCGGAATCATCGCCGCCGCGAAGGGCAACGGCAAAGGCGGGTATGGGATCGCACAGAACGCCCAAGTTCGCAGCGTTCGCGTCGGCAACTCGCAAGGCACGATCACGACGACGGAAATCTATAACGCGCTCAACTGGTTCAACACGGCCGACCCCGTCGAGATCGTCAACTTAAGCCTCGGCGGCTCGGGCGTGCTCGACCAATCGATTCAGGACGCGATGGTGCGCCTGATCGACAAGGACACGCTGATCGTCGTGGCCGCCGGTAACAACGGCCAGGACCTCGGCGAATTCCCGTTCTACCCGGCCTCGTTCAATTACGACGGTCAAATCAACGTCGCTTCCGCGAGCCCTGCGGGCATCGATGGCTCGAAGCCGCCGCCCTACCAGATCGACGGGCAGTCGATCGTGCTCGACTCGTATTCGAACTACAACTCGGGCATTGTACATATCGCGGCTCCCGGTCGCGCCATTTACTCGACGTCGCTCAACAACTCCTACACGACCGCGAGCGGAACCTCGTTCTCGACCCCGATGGTCGTCGGCGCCCTCGCCGTTCTTAAAGGGTACCTGAAGAGCAAAGGTTACACGAATCCCTCGGCGTCGGTCCTTAGGCAGCTTCTGCTCGATGGCTCGCGGACGCTTCCCGAACTTACCACCAAAGTGAACGGCGGAAAGTATCTGAACCTCATGGCGCTCAAGTCGACGGCGGAAATTTTTCTGGCGACGATGAACTCTTCGCCGACACAGATCTCTTTGATTTCGTCGGAGACCGTCGTGGAGGGCGTTAAAAAGCTCGTCAAAATCAAAGTTGAGGTCGTCGGCGGCACTCCCGGCCAGTACCTGCGCGCCTATACCAACAAAGCGTTTCTCGAAGACTCTTACACCGGTTTATCGTGCGAGATCACGCAGGCCCGCCAGTTCTGCGAGTTCAAAGTCAACTTCGACGCCCTCTATGTCGATCCGGGCGTGTACTTCACGCTTTCGAACAGCTCCGGCCAATTGTTGGCTGACCTCAACGTTCCCAAGACCGCGCTGAATTTCGGGGTGCGCGCGGAATCGGAGCTCATCGGCGAAATCTCGAGCGTCATCGTCAGACCAAATGTCGCTTGGCCCTACTTCCACGCGGAGGGCTGGGCGTGTCTCAAGGGATTTCCGGATGAAATCTTCATCGAGGTCCGCAAGAACTCCAAGACCAGCACCCCGATCCAGTACTTGAAAACCGTAAGGCAGGCGCGCGGCGACTTCTTCAAACGTTGCGCCGCCGCCGAAATCAGCTTCGGTTTCACGTTCGTGCTTCCGACCGCGCACGTCTCTTCTTCGGCGCGCTACTACTTCAAGGCGGTACACAAGGGCACGGGCAAAACGCTCGAGATCCCGGTAACGTCGTACCAGCCCGGTTACAACGACCCCAAGGCCCCGGTCTACGTCGACTCAGTTTATTACGATGCGACCTGGCTGGCGGAGAAGCCCCAGATCAAGATCACGAAACGCGAATTCAAGAACTTCGTGGTGAACATTGAAGGCTCGGTCTGCAATCGCGTGAGCAAGGTGCAACCGTTCGTGCACATGCACGCCATCACGGGCGACACCAAGTCGTTGTTTCCCGAGCTTTGGGAGAAGTCCACATCGACGAATTCGCCGGCGCTCGAAGTGACCGAGGCCGCGAACGTCCAGAGTGAGGCTTACCGGTGGAACGTAGCTAATCCGAATTATATCCCACCGGCTCCCGGCGTCGGTTCAATCTCTTGCAGCGGCTTTTTCTCCGACATCACTTATCCTTGCGGGTTCGGAGCGCCCGGATTGAGCGAACCGATTAAACTTTTGCAGCCCCTAACCAGGATCCCGAACGAGATTTATACTTCGAACGGAGAACCGACAGCCGGTTCGATGGCTATTCAACAGGAATCAAAAAGGTCAGAAGCCTTTACTTTCTTTCCGAGCCTCGAGATGGGGGACGGCTGTCCTCACCCGAGCGGATTTAAGGTGACGTACGATATCTCGAAGTTCGTTCCTTCGTTCAAAATGAAAACCGGGATGGCCTGGCGGTCGGATATGATCGACCGTGAAACCGCTAAGAATCGAATGGGTTTCGAGGCGGCGCTCATGCAGGAACAACCGAATCGCTCCTGGGATCAGCTTCGTTTCTTAACCCGCGTGATGAACGTTTCGCTCGTCGTCGAGGGTGGAGGGGTGGCGATCATCGTGCCGGATGACCAGCTTCTACGCAAGGCGGTCAACGAGACTGCGCCATCCACCGACTGGGTTTTGAAAAGCAAATCCGATTCGAGCTATTGGGAAGAGTACTGGGTGTGGAAGACGTCGGTATCCAAAGAGCTCGTCGCGAGCTCGCAGACCGCGCTCTCGGTCGTGTACGCAACGCCGAATATAACGATGAAGAGAACCGATGTCGACCGCGTGTACATCGCACTCGATTACCTCAACGGATCGAAATTCGGAAAACTTGGGAATGACTTCCGCGTCGAGTTCGCCCTCAACGGAACCAACAAGTGGTACGAGGCGCAAGTCGACGAAATTATGGGCGGTGGGAGCAACGGTATTCGCAACGGAACCCTCGCCGTCTCGACCGACCTGCCGACGATCGGCGCCACCTCGATCCGCTTCCGAATCCTGTCCAACGGTAAGAATCAGCTCAAATTAAATACATTCGGGATCACGACACCATGACGAAGTTCGCAAGCCATCTCACCAGTATTCTCGCCCTCTGCACGCTCGCCGCGTGCACATCGAAGGTCTCGACCACGCTCTCGCCCGAAGAACAGCGGGCAAGCGACGCCAAACCCGCGTCGTCCTCGGTTGAGCTTCTCGAGATGACGGCGAGGTCGGAGGCTGCGACCTGCTCGCCGCAGAACAAAGTTCGCATTCTCGTGACCGAAAACTCCGATCGCCCGATCAAGTGTCGCGACAATACACGGCGCAGCCCGGCTCTCGCGGCCGGCCTAGTTTGCCCCGCCGGCGTGACGGTACCGGATTTCACCAGCTCCTCCGCTTGGACTGACTGCGCGAGCGTGAAAGTTTGCGGCCAGGCGGCCAGGACCGCGCGCGATCTTTCGTCGTCGCCGGCGGCGCGCATGCAACAGCTCGACTTTGCGGCATTGCCTTGGGGATGTGCCGGCTCTCTCGAGTGGGCCTTCGCCGACCAGATTCAGAATGCCGACCTAATCAAAAAAATCGAGATCGACATCGCGCCCCCGCCTTGTCCGACGTGCCCCACCACCGGCACGCCGACCTGCGAGGTCTGCGGCGTCGATAACGGTAAGCCCATCATCACCGAAGTGCTCGGCGAGGTGGCCGACTGCAATCAAATTCGCGTGCTCGTTTTTGCTGAGGATCGCGAGTCCGGCCTACATCGCGATGCGTACTCATTCGATGGCGGAGCCACTTGGCAGAGCTCGTCCGAGTACATATTCAACGGCATGACCCTCGCGCTGGCACCCGACAAGGTGCGCGTTCGCGATCGCGCGGGCAACATCACCCTCGGCACGCGCACCACCCTGCCCGTGCGACGCCCCCTGGGGCGAGCGCATTCCGCACGGCGAATCGCGCGAAACATTCAAGGTCGGCGCCGTGCAATGCAATCAGACATGCGAGACCCAATCGATCAGGCGCACGTGCAACAACGGCGTCCTCTCGGGCGACGCGACTTACAAGTTCAACGCGTGCAAGATCGAAGGTTGTCCGAAGTGCGTCCTCCCCTGGGGAGAACAGATCTCGCACGGTGAAAGCGCGACCGCCTTTGAGAAACCAAGCGTAGCCTGTGCCGATCAATGTAAGTCGACCGTGCTTAAATGCGAGCGCGGCCTGCTGACGGGCGACACGGCCACGTATCGGGCCAAAGCGTGCGCGTTCAGTAAACCGAAATGCAATTGCGAATTCGCCGGCGTGATCATCCCGGACGGAGGCTCGAAGAGCGTGTTCGCCAAGAGCGAGCCCGCGTGTGGGGAAACCTGCGCCCCCGGTACCGTTCGTTGCTCGGAAGGGACGCTCTCGGGCGATGTCGGAAGCTCGAACCTGACTTGCAATCCGAAGGAGTGCAAGTGCACGACGGCTTGGGGTCAGAAGCTCGAGCTCGGCCAGGAAGTCAACGCCTACAAATCGAGCACGCTCACGTGCGCGCAGACAATCTCCTGCGACGATCCGTCGAACATGATCAAGATCAAGTGCGCGGACGTTACGAACAACACGATCGCGATTACGCAGGGTACGGGGGCGCTCGCGGACTTCAAGAAGTCGGCGTGCAGCTCGCCCGTGTGCGCGTGCACGCACTTAGGTATGATGTTCAAGCCGTCAGACCCCGAAATCAAAGTGTATAAGTTCGAGGTCTCGACGCCTCCGGCGACTTGCGCCGGTCAGGGCAACTTCGGCCTCGTGAAGGGCGACACGAATACTTCGATTTACAAATACACGAAGTGCGAGGATCCGCCCGGCGGAGGTAAGAGCACCGAGACCGTAGGCCCGGGCACCGGCGGAGGGACCGGCGGTGGCGTGGGCAACGATATCGGAGAAGGCGAAGGCTTTCGACGGCGTGGCGGCGGCGGGGGCGAGAGCATGGGTTGCGATATTAACGCCTACCCGTATGTTTGCG
>CAYPFC010000033.1:13463-16906 GCA_964409815.1 uncultured Pseudobdellovibrionaceae bacterium | reverse complement strand
TTTGACCGACGAACGCTCGGCCGCGCTCGAGTTTCCCTCGCGGGACGAGTGCGCGGAATACCTATCGCGCCATCCCGAGGCTAGGGCATGGCGGTTCGTGGGGCCGGCCTGCGTGGAGCCGCGCGCGGGGCGCGCCGTGATTTTCCGCACCGGCTCGGCGCACGCCGTAAAGCCGCTCGCGCACGCGCCCTCGGAGCCGGCGCGGCTGTCGATTACGGGCTGGCCTTTCGCCGGCGACTTGCGCCAGATTTGGCTGAGCAAGAGAGCGCGGATGGAGCCATGATCCAAGCGTTCGAGCGCGACGACGTGCTCTTGGTCGACCTGAATGACGCAGATGCCGAGGAGTGGGTCGCTCCGTTCCGCGCCGTGATCGACAACATCGCCGCGGAATCCACCGACCGGCTGCGCGCGAATTATCTTTCACTCAAAGAGAATTTTAGAAAGTACGAGACGTTTAATCTTGTCGTCGAACACGGACGGATTGTCGGTTTCTCGGCGCTGCAACTTCACGGATACCCCGAAACTACGGGGCGCGTTCTTTCTCGCCTATACTATCCTCGCGGCGTGCGCGCCGGAACGCTGAAAGGCCGCGAGTTTCCCTCGTACGCGACAAAGTATATGCTTCCGTACCAGCTCGAGCGCGCGAAGAGTAAAGGCGTCCAGGTCGTTTTTCTTTCGATGCATGGAAACCGACGTCGCTACCTCGCGAAGCTCTCGCGCGCGCTCAACGGTCATTTTGGTCACGATTGGAAATTGCTCGACGGGCTCTGGAACACGTGTCGGCCGCTGGCCTCGGGCCAAGTGAACCCCGAAGATGCATGTTGGCAGAGCGTGATCGCCTATAGTTGGACCGGCTGTCGCTTGCCTCTGCCGTCGCGTTAATCCACAATTTATAAATGGAAGAAATTTACGCGGTACTGGGACGTATGTTTCAGTACTGGAGCCTGCAGTCGCTCTTGGCGTTTGTTTTTTGGGGCGGCGTTTTTCATGTCGGCACGTACCTGGGCGCCTTCGCGATCGATCGTCTGGCCTTTGGTCCGTATAAAAATCGCGATGGTTTTCGAAGCTCGTTTCGTCACGACGCGCTCTGCGCGTTCCTCGAGCTGATCAACGCGCGTAAGGCGCTTGGAAACATCATGCTGCTTGGCGGGGTCGCCTGGCTGTTTCGAAACTCACCGAAGCTTGAGGTCAACGCGTACGTCTCGGGCGCGCCGGTCTTGGGCTTCCTAATTTACCTGTTGGTCTTCGATTTTATGCTCTATTGGTATCATCGCTTGAGCCACCTGAACCCGCTGTGGATTCAGCACGAGTACCATCACTCGGCGACGGAGCTAAATCCCCTCAGCGATATCCGCATTCACGCGTTGAGTTTTCCGTTTCTTTTCTTCCTCGTGGTCTGGCCTGTATCGATGGTCTATTCGCTGTCGCCGATGGACGTGCTGGTTTTCAACTGGGTCGCGAACTTGCTCTCCATCCTGGCGCATTCGCGTTGGGACACCGGCTATGGGTGGCTCGGGCGTTGGGTACTGGTCAGTCCACGTCACCATCGCCTTCACCATTCGCTCACGGGCGACCGACACAGCAATTTCGGCACGTACTTCGTTATCTGGGATCGATTGTTCGGCACCTATCGTGAGTCCGGCCACGCCTTCACGCTCCCGACGGGAATCGACAACAACCGATTCGTGCACGGGGAGCGCGCGGCGCTCGTCGAATACCTTTTGGTTTACCCGAGGTTTTTTTCGACGTTGTTTGAACTCTTCCGCCCGGGTAAGGTTGATAATGATGAGCGGTTGGACGCCCGCCGTGAACGGCGAAATTTGGATTCACCGAGGTTTTTTTCCGGAAGAGACGCTGGCGTACGTGCTCGAGCGAATGCGCTTAGCCGAGTGGAAGGATCTTTACCCGGACGTGAGCATACGACCGAAATTCAAGAAGTCGGGAATCAATCCGACTCTGTATCGCTATAACATTCACAAAACCGAGATCCGACGCGACCGCGAGCTCGCGAAGCTCATTTTCGGGCGAATGGCGGAAGTGACCGGAAGGGCGCCGCCGGAGCGCGACGAATACAATCACTTGCAGATCTTCGCGAAGAGCTTTGTGGCGGATTCCTTTTACGACCTGCACGTCGAACCGAAGGCGCGATACGGCGAATTTGCCTACGTGATCTTTCTAGAGGACGTACGAGAGGGCGGGGAGCTCGTATTTCCGACCCTCGAGGAAGCGCGGGCGCTTTTGAAGGGCCGCGCGAGCGAAGCGCAAGGCTGGCGCGAGAATTTGGAAGTCATGGCCGCGCACGGCGAATCCGTGCGCTGGTGCGGGCCCTTAAGCGTGCGCCCTGAGCGCAACGTCGCGGTCTTATTTCGTGTCGGAAGCCCGCACTTTGTTCGCAAGATCGGTGGCGCGCCGGACGGAGCGATTTCTCGTCGCGCGCTGACGGGGTGGCCGTTCTGCACGGATGAGCTTATCGCGAGCCTGAATCGAAATTGCCAGCTCGGCGAGAAATTCGCGAATGCGGTCGCTCGCGCGCCTCAGTAATAAAAGGTACTCATCGTCCAGCGACCCCGTTCGGGCGCGAAGTGATCGGCGCGAGTCGAGCGAACCGGATGAACTCCGTGCGGAAGGTCCATTCGAAACCACAACAAATCGCCGGCTTCGAACTCATTGCTGAGGTCCAGGAGCGCGCCTTCGTGCTCGAAGTACAACCCGCCCTCCTCGAAGTCGTCGCCTCGCTGCGAGAGCGACAACAGCATATTGTAGCGTTGACCGGCGTTCAGATTTTTGAAATGCGTGTGCTTTTCGATAAAACCGCCGTGGCAAGAATAATGCGCGATCTCAAAAAATAAGTTCGAGCCGCCGTAATTTCCGTGACGGTAGCGGTCCGACGAGAGCACGGCGGCATAGATTTTCAAAAGGCTTTCGATGACCCAGACCGCGGCGGGAACCTTCGAGCGAATTTCGGGGTGGTAAATGTCGCCGATGCGATAATTTTTGAGAAAAAGGCGCGTGTGCTCCTCGAGGTAATCGATGTCGGGATTGTCGCGAGCGAGTTTTCGATCGGATAAGTTTTTAATCTCGAGGTGAAGGTTGCGGATGTCGGCTGGGTATTGGTCCTCGAGCGGCTGGGGACGTAGAGTCGACGACCAGGCCAGGATCTGCGTTTTCATCTCGTCGATCGCGAGCCGAGGACAAAAGCCCTTCGCGAGCACGACGGCCGGTTCTTCCAGAAATGCGCGCAGGCGCTCGGGGCTCAAATCCTGGTTATCGATTCGTATGAGTTTCAGCATATTAATAATAAAAAAACGTCATCGTCCAGCGGCCGGAAGCTTCGCGAAAGTGATCGGGATTCTTTGATCGAATCGGCTCTACGCGATGAAGGATGTCGGTGCGTACGAACATCGCGTCGCCCGCGTCGAACTCGCCGCCTAAAAAGATCCGGT
>CAYPFC010000033.1:4331-13453 GCA_964409815.1 uncultured Pseudobdellovibrionaceae bacterium | reverse complement strand
CGAGAACGAGCGCGAGGCCGCCGGCCCGGGCGGTCCGGTCTTCGCCGTCGACGTACTCGACACCGCCATCCTCATAATCCGTGCCGCGGCGAGAGAGCTGCATCAACATGTTGATCTTCAACCCGAAGTCGAAAATCGACTGGTGCGTGTGGTAATCGATGAACCCCGAATTCACCGGGAAGTGCACGAGCTCGAGAAAAAGGTTTCGGCCCTCAGTCGTCGCGTGTTCCATATGGCGCTCCCCCGCGCACGCGTAAAACGTTTCGAATAGCCGTGGCGCGTGCGCGCAAATCGTCGGGAGCTTTTCTTGGATGTCGCTCGCCCAACGGTTGCCGATGCGAAAGTTGTGCATCCGCATGAGCGTTTCGCTCTCGTGATAGTCGTCGCCCTGCCGCGCGCCGAGCTTGCGTGCATTTTCGATCGGAATGTGTAGGTTACGCGTGGTCTTGGGGTACGGATCGAGCGAGTTGTGCGCGGGAGTCGCCTTCCGCCACGTCGCGAGCTCGCTCTTGATGCGCTCGAGCGGCGCGAGGGGCATGAACTTTTTTAGGACGACGAGGTCGCGCCCCAGCGCGAGCTCGCGAACTTTCGCGGGGTCGAAGTCCCTACCGTCAAACGTATGCAGCTTCATGCGAAACATCCGTGTTAGTAATTGCGAAAGGCTTGAAGCGCTCGTAACTTCTTGTCACCAGCTCCTCGTGCTTTTGGGGGTCCAAATAGCCGAGGATAAATCCCACGAGCCGGTCGCCATCGCGATCGTTCGTGTCCACGCCGTGCGGATGGACCGAGTTGTGTATGAGAAAGAAATCGGTTTGGTCGGGAATCCGGCAGTAGGTCTTTCGACCCGGATTCAAATCGCGATACGCGGGATCGTATTTTTCGGCGAGGTAGAGCGTATCGCGCGAGCCCGAAACGAGGAACCTGTAGCCGACCGGCTCGAGGCTTTTCAAATGCGCGATGAACTCGGGCGCGGCCGGCATGTGATGCGCGAATGGCGGGACTTCGTAGTTTTCGTCGACGTGCGGGGGGATCGGTTGAAGCGCGCGCGCGAGTCTCACGTAGACCAAGGAGCTGAAGGGCAAGTGGCGCTCAATGTGGTCCACCAACGCGCGGTAATGCGACAACGCGCGCCGCGACCATGGCGCTTCCGACGTGCCGAAGGGCTTCGAGGGATCTTTCTCTCCGAGCAGCGTTTCCTCGTTCCACCAGACGTACCTTTCGCCTTCTCCGAAGGCGCTGAGGATTTCGTCCTTCCCAGGGAGCGCAGGCACATCGAGCGGTAGGAATAAGATGTCGCTTCGCTTAGGTCTCATACTCACGCAAATGCCGAGAGGGTGATGTTCTTGATTTCGACAGCGGTCGGCCCTTCCAGAATGAACTTTATCACTCGGTAGACGTCGGCGACCGGGAGCTTCGGACCCGCATAGTAAGAATTAAACTGCGTATCGAGATACCCGAGCCGCAGATTGACGACGCGGCAGCGGCGCGGCTGCTCGTGTATGCGAGAGACCGCGGCATTTACCGCGGCCACTTCGGCGGAATACGCGCGATAAACCACTTCCCAGTGAGTCTCGTCCACCGAATCGGAACTGATATTGAAGATGGTCTTATCCGACTGCTCTTTCCAGCTCTCGAATATCGCCTCAAGCATGTACACTTGGGCGAACTCGGAGTGCGCGCAGTTGATGAACACCGACGAGTCCTTGCTGGCGTCGACAATGCGGGCTCGATTCTCGGGCTTACGGATATCGAATCCGGTCTTCCTCGAAAAGCCCGCGACGCGCCAGCCGTCGTTCGCGAACATTTCGCATAACGGAGCGCCCAATCCGCCGGTATGTCCCGTGATGCTCATCGCTTTCATCATGACTCCTCGGAAATTTATCCTATCATTGTCGCATGGAAGTTGAAGACCTTATCGGCGGTACGCCGCTCCTCCCGCTCAATCGCCTCGGTCGCGAGGTCGGATTGGCTCTTTCCGCCAAGCTGGAGTGGTACAATCCCGGAGGTAGCGTTAAAGATCGCCCCGCGTTATGGATGATCGATGAGGCCGAGCGCGCGGGACGGCTCAAATCGGGGGACACGCTGGTTGAGGCCTCCACGGGGAATATGGGGATCAGCATGACATGGATCGGGTCATTGCGCGGATACCGCACGATCGTTCACGTCCCCGAAACCGCGAGCAAGTTCAAGATCGATAAGCTCCGCGCGCTCGGTGCCGACATACGATTCATCAACGGACCCTCGTACTTGGATGAAATCCAGAAGGATGTTCGCGAAGGCGCCGTGTTTTTGGATCAAATGTCGAATCCGGCGAACGTGCGCGCGCACTTTGAGTCGACCGGACCCGAGATTTGGAATCAATCGGGCGGTCGGGTCGACACGCTCATCTTGGGCATCGGGACCGGCGGCACCCTCGTCGGCACGGCCAAATACTTGAAATCCAAAAATCCAGATCTTCGCGTCGTGGCGGTGGATCCGGAAGGCAGCGTCTATTCGCAATTTATAAAGCACGGCGAGATACGGCCCACCGAAGCTCCCATCCGTATCGAAGGTGTCGGCGATAAGTCGATATCAGCGGTCTTCGACCGTACGCAAGTCGATGAGATTGTCGAGGTTTCGAACGCGGACGTGTTTGCGGCGTGGGAAAGAATTTTTCGCAGCGAGGGACTTTGCGTGGGACTCTCGTCCGCGCTGGCGGTCGCGGGCGCGGTGAAATCCGCTCACGCTAAGGGCCGCTGCGTTTTGATCTTTCCGAGTTCGGCCGACGCTTACTTTGAAAAGCTGTTGCCCGAGCTGAAACGGCTGCGAACCCGGTCGTAATCGAAAGAAATGCGATGAAGCATTCGGTTCGAAACGTCGCAGGCCCAGCGCTTGTGAATCGTGAGCCACTGCTCGCTGACGACGACATCGCCGTCGCGCCAATCATGATGGTATATGTATTTCGGCTGCAGGACATGATCTTTGAGTCTGCGGATCAACCGGTCCGAATATTCTTGGGGTCGATCTTTAAATCCAAAAAGCTGCAGAAACGGAAAATAAATTCCGCTCCTTCCCGTGAACGCGTTCTTCTGCACGAATGGAATTCCGTTGAGATTTAGGTGCGGATTGAAATCCAGCGTCTCAGTGTAGCGGCCTCGCTCGAATCCGTAGATCCCGAGCAGATCTTGAATCTCGTGCTTCGTCTCGTCATCCAAATCTTCGTACGCCGCCGAGCAATTGGCCCAGCTTGTGCGCGATCCCACCGAGCCGAAATCCGAGTAGAGCCAGATGAAAGGTTTGCGCTCCTTCTCGGCGCTCGGGCGATTGGCGTGCCAATCCAAATCGCTGTCGTGGCCGAAGAGTCCCATGGGTTTTCCGTCGGGATGCTTTAAGCCGGTCACGCGTTGAATCCCCCGAACGAATTCGCCGTCGGCCTTGCGCGGGCAGCGATGCAGAATTTCATCCGGGCACATTTCGACCGAGCCGATGGTGGCGCAAACTTCGACCTCGCGCTCGGGCGTGAGCCTTTGAGCGCAAAGGACCACCAAGAGCTCCTCGGCGATCAGTTTTCCGAGCGCGAGCAACTCCTCTTCTCCGGCGGAGTTCAAATCGAGACCGAGAACTTCCACTCCCGATAAGGAATCGTTCAGCCGCCGAGTTCGCAAGGGGAACTGGCCCTTTGGCGGGTTGAATTCGCGCGGTTTGTTATCCATTCTGTTAAGGATGTCCATGTCTAGACGCTCGCTGAATTTTAAAGTGCTGGGAGGACTCGGTCTTCTTAGTTATTTGGCCACCGCCGCGAGCCGTCTGCAAACGGAATTCGTGAAGCCGCGAACGGTTTGCCTCGAGTTCATTCTCTTTTATCCACCAGGCCGCGCGGTAGACCAGGTGCAGAAGGATTTGGAAACGATCTATTCGCCATCCAAAGCGAGCGCGGTCGATCGCGAGCTCACTGAGAAAAATTTGATTACAAAGCGGGAAACGAAGCACTATTCGGATCGGCGCTCGCACCTGATCTACTTCGCGTCTTGGGAAGCCTATTACCATTGGGAAGAGCGATTGAAGGCGCACTCCGCGTACGACTCGAAATCCCTGGAGCGCATGGGATATCGCAGCCGCACGTTCTTACGGACTCAGCGTGGCGCGATCGGATAATCGCTCGGCGACCGTGAATAGCACGAGCGCCGATTTGCTCATTAAACCAAATTTCTTGAAACTCGACGAGCAATGCAGTTGGCAGCGGTCGAAAATCAGCAGATCCCCGGGAACCCATTCGAAAATATCGCTCACGGTTAGCCCCGCGAGGCTCTCGTAGTCCACGTGATCCAAATATTCTCGGTGGGTGCGCCGGCAGAACGGCTCTTCCGCGCGGATGCCGTGAACGCCGGAGTACTCGCGAATGGTGCCGTGAACTTCGAGGGCGTCGGTGCTTTCGCCGCGCAGAAACGCATTGCCCGCACCGAAGTAGCGTTGCTCGAAGATTACGGTGTGTGAAACGCCGGAGGGAGAGAGCTCGAGGGGGAAAATGAGCGCCTTATAAGGCACGGTGTTCTTAGGGCTCGCGGCCGCCGTGTCGGTGTGAACGATGTAGGGCAGCGTTTCGATCAGAAAATGGCCGAATTCGACCGCGTGATCCCCTAAGATGGGACGGGCGATCGTCGAGATCAGGCCTCCGGTTTTCTCGAGGCGCGGATCGAGCTCGCGATTGTACGGCTTAATCTTTCGCGTTGGCGCGCTCGCCATGCACTCGCGAAGAAACGCGAGCTCCGCCGTGCCGAGGCAGCCGCGCACGCGTCGGGCGGGAGAGCAACGCTCTAGAGTGGCGCGTGCATACTCGGTGGGCCAGAGCATGGTTTCACCTTATTGATGCAAAGATCGGTGATGCACATGCAGCGCTCGCGCGCGCACGGTTGCGGTTTGCCGTGGAGCTCGAATCCGTCGGCGAGCAGCGAGCCCATCGCGGTCCGATCCTTTTCGCAGGAGGCGCGGTACACTTTAAAGTCGGGCGTGATGACGATCTCGGAATATCCGGCCTCACAACTCCAGCCGCGAAATCGGTTGCGGTCCGAATAGATGAGCTCGGGTGGGCTTAAGACGTCCCGGTCCGAGCCGTCGTCGTAAACCATCTTCAAGCTCGGAAGGCGCTTTGAGGAGCGCGAGCCGAAATAATCCTGCATGCGCTGAAGTTGCTCGGGCGAGTACGCGATCGGCTTCGGACCCAGATCTTTTCGGATCAGGCGGAGGTCGGGGCGGCTGATACCTTTGAGCTTATCGAATAGCGCGAAGGTCGCCTCGAACTTTTCAGGATCCGAGGGCAACAAAAGCACCGGAAAGAATTTCAGCTCGGGCAGCTTTTCTTTAAGTCGGAGGATCTTTTCGGAGTACGCATCGGGCGTCGTGTACTCGTGGTGGTAAGACGCCACGATGCACGTCTTGTCGCCGAAGCGACTCACGACCGGTGAAAGCAGGTATGCCAGGCGGTCCGTCGGCAACGAAAGATTGGTGCAGAGTTCGAAGGATGTCATCGGCAGGCTCGAAGACGTCACGAACTCGATCACGCGCGAAAACGCTGGGTTGATCGTCGGCTCCCCGCCCGAGAACGCCCAGTGAATCGAAGTTTTGTCCTTTAGCCCGCGCTCGAGGGCGGCGATCGCCTTTTCGAAAAACGCGGCGTCGGCGAAGGGCGAGCGATTATCGTGAACGCTGGGCGGACAGTTCGTACAATTGTAATTGCAGCGAAGATTCAACTCCCAAAAGACGCGCATCGGGGAGGCCGTATTCTCGGGGAACTGAAGATTTTTAATTTCCACCAGCTCGGGCGTGCGCATAGACCGGATATTCCTCTTGCAGCAGCGGCAGGATGTGCTTCCTGCTCGATGCGGACTTCGCTCGGAACAGTTTCGAATCGAAATAATAGTGCAGCACATTCAGGGAGTCCATGCACGCCCAAAGAAGCATCAACGCCAGGGGCGCCGAGGCCGAAGCCGCGTAAGCGAACGTACCCTTGCGCGACAAGAACAGGCAGAGCACCGCAAAAACGATGAAGACCGCGCAGATGCCCAAGTTCCGCCGCGTTCCGCTCTTGAGCTCCGCGCGAGAGGAGGAGTGATTCATCATGTGCTTAAACGTGAGCGCGTATTCAGTTCCGTGAAGCGCCGAGATCGCCATTCCCGCGAACGGATTCACAATACCCAAGGGGTAGACCACCAATCGGCTTAGAAATAACCGCTCTTCTTTGAAACGGCGAGCCTTCAGCATGATGATCACGAAAGCCAGTCCCGCGACTGCCGTGAGCGGGTACAAGAACGTGGGGCGCATCTCCTTCGGTGCGAATTCGAACGTCAGTAGCGCCAACGCGTACACGGCCGAAAGCGCGAAGAAATATTTTTTAAACGTGGTTTTCGACGGATTCACTCCTCCGAGGATGAAGAGTCCGTAGGATTGCATCGCGGCGTGATGAACTCCGTAGGCCCGCAGCGAGACGCGCGAGAGCTTCCAGAACGTTCCGCTCTCGTAAAACGCCGCGTACATACCGCCGAAAAAGAGGAACGGAAGCATGAGCCATAGGCCCAACCAACGGTCTTCGGCCGCGAAGTTGATGCTCCACTCGCGCATTTCTTTGAGGAAGAACAAACCAATAAACGTAAATCCGATGTGCACCGTATTCATGAAGCTGATGTCGGTAACGAAGGAGACCTGATCGAGAAAGACGCCGCCATTGGCGGGCAACCCCAGCTGAAAGATGGCGCCGCAGATCAAGAACCCCGAGATAATCACGAATCCGGCGAGCGCTTGCTCTGAAAGTTTGTGCTTTGGCTGAGTCATGAGTAATTTATTTTAGGCACAGGCATCAAGTCGCTCGAAGACATTTCTTGCCGGACCTAGGTCCAGGGGCGCCATGGGGATTTTCTTATTTTTCATATCGGCTGCTTTCGCGGTGGCGAAGCCCGGCGCCGCGGATGAGCACGCCAAGCTTATGCTCGAGTTTCAATTTCAAAAGGCCGCAGTTGCCGCGGAACGCTGCCTCGACGAGGCCGTCGAGGCGCGATTCGCGGAACAGGCCGTAGTTTGCGCTCTAGGCGGCGCTTCCGCTTATCGTCATATTTTAAATTTACCCGCGGCGCGCGCGCACCTGCTCCGACTCGAAGCGAAGGCGCGGTCTGTCGCGTTGGCCGCCGACCAGCGCATTCAAATTCAAATGGAGAGAACGCTCGTCGAATATGAAGCGGGCGGAGCCGCGATCGCGGATCCGTTTCTCGAGAAACTGAAAATGATGATCATCGCGCGCAACGGACGACTGGGCGGTCATTACTTCGCGCCTTACAGCATCGTTTACATGACCGTTCATCCGGAGCTGAATGTCGAAAAGCAGGTGCCGCTTCTCCGCCAGCTCGAAGCCGCGTGGAAAGACACCGTACGCATCACTCACCCGAGCGTTTTATTCTGGCTCCACCTCGCCGAAGGGCGCGCACTTCGGCGAATGAGGCTCGAGTATCGAGCGGGTCTGGCGCTCGAGAAAGCCGAGCGCGCGCTCCGGCTCCGCAATCCGGATTTGGGTTGGGCGGAAATGCGCTTTGAATTCGAAGTCGTCGTGCAAAATATCATGTGGGGGCGAAACGACCAGGCGAAGGCCCACCTGGCAAAAATGAAAGCGCTTTGGGGGCGTTCCGACGCGCCGAAGACTTACGCGCGCGCGATCGCGTTACTCGAGCGTTTTGCCGAGGGCGGCTTAACGACGCGTGAGCTTTTAAGGGAGTACAAGAAATTCGAGCCTGAGCTGGGGCCGGGTCATTTCATGCGCGACGGATTTCGATTCCTATTCGAGCGCGCTTAGGGAATGCACGCGAGCCACTTCGTGGTGTACCCGAGCGCGGACTTAGAGTCGATCTTTCGACCTTCTTTCTGGTCGATCAAGTATTTCACAAGCTTCGGAAGTTGCGCTCCGTAGACCGCGGCCGCGCCTTTCGCTGAGAAAGTTTTCGAAAGCGCCTTCAGCTCGGAGAGCCCTTCGCTCTTCCCGGCCTTGAGCTGAATGCACGCATCGGTCAGGCGGTAGACGGCGATGTCGACGAGCGCCGTGTTGTCCAAATTCTTGCGAAAACTTTCGAGTTTCGCCTTCCCGGCCTCAAGCTCTCCGGCCAATCCCAGAGCGAGCCCGTGATTGTAGTCCGCCCACTTGAAAGGCTCCGGTCGGTTCTTAAGTAGCGGCTTGAGCCGTGTAATGCAGCTATCCGCGAATTTCTTGGCGCGGGCGAAGTCCTTCTTCGCGATCAACTGATTCACGTAATCCATGTATAGTACGCCCACGATAAAATCGAAGTTCACTTCTTCGCAGGCCGTCTCTTTGATATTGATCCTTTGAACGAAAAGCTTTTCGGCGGTTTCCAAATCGCCCATTTCGGTCGCGGTTCGAATAATTCCTCCGCTGACCCAATCCTTCAGCTGTCCGGGCGCGCCCGCATGCGCGCCGATGAGTTTAGACGCCTCTTTGAAGCTCTTATCGGCCGCGACGAAATCATGCCACCTCTGCTCGATGTTTCCCGCTAGCGCGTGAAGATGGATCGCGAGCGTCGGCTCGTCGTTCGCCCTCTTTAATGAGGCGATGAATTTCTTGAGGTTCGGATAGACGGCCGAGTACGCGCCGACTTTAATCAGCGCTTCCGTAGTGGTGAAGAAGTAAAAATTGTCCTCGTTTTGCGCCAGATAGGCCAGATCGCTGAGCTTGGTCAGGCATTCTTGAAAATCCGGCAGCTCTCGGCACCATCCGAGCGCACGGTGCCAAAGACTCATGGCCGTCGCTTGAAGCTTTTTATCTTCCGATCGGAACATGGAAGTCAGAAAGCTATAAGATTGCTCGAGCTTCAGCTCCGGGGTCGGCTGCGATTCAATGACGTCCATCCGAAACTTCACGGCTCGCGTATCTTGGGCGCGCGTAGAGAGCGGGGCGCAAAGGACAAAAATCATACTCACGGTTAGCGCTCGAACACCGTTTGCGTTCACCTCGCGGGCCCTCCTATAATGGGTCATGGCTTGGTTACGTAAACATACACTAGAACTGGCCGGGTTGGGGATCGTATTTTTTCAATGCATGAATCCGATTTTAAATCTTCGTTATTGGCCGGTCTCATCGTTTCCCATGTATT
>CAYPFC010000033.1:0-4321 GCA_964409815.1 uncultured Pseudobdellovibrionaceae bacterium | reverse complement strand
CACGGAGAGGCACACTTTCGTTTACGAGATCGTCCGGCCCCCGCTCGAGCTGAACCGGTTTGAGCGCCAGCGAATTGCGATCATGTATCCGAGCGTATCGAATAAACGAGAGCTCTTGACCGGTCTTGCCGATCAGGAACCGCTCGAGCTCCGAAGGGTTTACTGTCTTCAGGCGTGGCCCGAGCCCTGCGCGCGTCAATCCGAGTTCGTGCATGAATAGGACCTGTTCGGTCCGCGACTTGCATTGGGCGAAGTTGAGTGTCGGCTCGCTCTTTCTCTTCGTGTCGCTTCCATTCGTGTATGTATGCACATTGAGCACGGTGTACTCCGGAAAAGTTAGCTTCGCGCCCGTTCCGCTTTTCGAGGATCTTGGAATTCCGCTTTTGAGCGTAAATGGCTTCCGAGTTCTGTCGGCGGTGACGGGGATCCTCGCGGCCGCGTTCGCGTTCTCATTAGGAGGACGCCTTATCGCTATCTTGTTTTGGACGTCGCTCGTTTACATTTTAGGACATTACGAAAGCTTTTGGCATTTTCAGCCGGAGCTCTTCGCGAGCGGTACCGTGCTGCCGATCTGGTGTGTCGCCGTTATGATCTTTTTTCCCTTTGAAAGCGCGTCCGGGGGGCAGGTGAGCGCGACACCGCTGGGGATTATGAAACTCATTCCCGTCGCCATGTTCTTTTCGGCAGGCGTTTCAAAAATATTGGCTTCGGGTTTCGCGTGGGTGGATGCGGGTAATATAGGTTTGATTCTTCGTTATCGCTATCTTCTTACGGACAGTTCCGCGGCATTGTGGCTGAGTGAGGCTGGTCCCGTTCTTAAACTCGTGGGCCCCCTCGTGCTCGCATTTGAATTGCTCGGCGGTTTGTGGTTCCTCCTCGCGCCTAGACACCAGTACGTTTACGGATCGGTCGCGGTTTTATTTTTGGTCGGAACGTACTTCGTGATGGGAATCGACGAGTTTCTTCTCCTCTTTCTTCCTTTCTTCGCGGTGTATTTCCTACCCGAGGCGTCCCCGGGTCTTTGGTCCGGACGCCGGGCTTTCTAGTCTCCGCCGAGGGCGCGCTTTGAATTACGATTTAAATACCGCCTATGCTGGAAATTTTGCCGCACATTCAATCGCTGTTATTAAGTATCAAGCCGATTTTTACCGGGTTGAACTCGCATTTCTATTGGGGCTACTTACTGGTTTCGCTCGCGATATTCTTATACTCGCGCACGTTACGTGAGTTTTTCGGAATGTTCTTCGATAAGCAGATCATTTCACGGGAAGGGCTTATCGATTTCGCGTTTTTCCTCTTGTTCATTGCGGGAGTGAACAGCGGCGTTTTATTGAATATTCCGATGGAGTCGCTCTTCGCGAGATATTTGTCCAGTCGCGAAGCGAGCGGTTGGATTCACTACGACGCGGCCTACGCGATCCCGCTGGGAATTTTGCTGATCGTCTTTCAGGATCTCTGCGCCTACGTTTATCATCGCGCGATGCATACGCGAAAATGGCTCTTTCTATTTCACGGAGTTCATCACTCGGTCCCTAAGATGAATATCTTCTCCGCGTACCGCTATCATCCGGTCGATTTCTTTCTTTTCAACATTTCTAAAACAGTCTTCGGGTTCGCGATCTTTATTGTAGCCGCGCAGATGATTTTCATAGATCTCGATGTTTGGGATTTCGTTAAGCTCTCGGTGTTCGTTATGGCGTTCAAGCAGATCAACAATGTCGTGCGCCACTCAAACGTATTTATGTGCTACCCGCGTTGGTTGTCGTACATAATACAGTCGCCCGCGATGCATCACTGGCACCACGGAACCGACTACCGGCAGAAGCTGCAGAATCTGGCGATCGTATTTTCGTTTTGGGACTGGCTCTTCGGTACGCTCTATATTCCCCAGCCCGAGGATATCAAACGCATCAAGTACGGGCAGAGCGCGTTCGACTACAAGGAGTCGGTCGTCGATCTTATGCTGCGTCCGTTGGTTTATTTCGTCCCCGTCTGGAAAGGCACATACAAGCGAAAACGAATTGATGGCGGGCCGGAATTGGCTCAGACTAGATTCAATGACTCAGCGAAGATATCTCCTCAGCCTGCTCTTGGCGACGGTCATCTTAGGTCTGATCGCGAAGCGCGGTCTCCTATGGAGCTCCGAGAACTTTAACTTTCGTAAGGGTGAAGTCTCTCACAGCGAAGAATTTAAAATCCGATTCGAGGAAATGGGCCAGCGGATGCTACCGCCCGGCTTCGAGCTTCAGCCGAGGTGGCCGAAGAGCAAAGTTTCTCCTTTAGCGAGTAAGTTGAGCCGACTTTCGCCTTCCGTCGCCGTCTTCGATGTCGATCGCGACGGGTTTCAAGATCTTCTTTTCGCGACCGGTACGGCCGGCGGGCCTGGGGTACGTTTGCTTCGGAACGTGGGCGGAGTTTCGTTCGTCGACGAGACCGCGAAGTATTTCTCCGGATTGGAGTCCCCGCGGCACTCGACGGTGCTGGCAGTCGCGGATCTCAACGCGGACGGTTGGTCCGACGTATTGGTGGCCCGTTACGGAGCCCATAGTTTGTACATTTTCGATCCCAAGAAGTCGGCGTTTATCGATCGCTCGGATCTGTTAAACGGATATCACTCCAACCCTTGGAGCGTGGCCCTCGTGGATTTCAATCGCGACGGGCGGCTGGACATTCTCTTCGGCAATTATTATCCCGACATCGACATGGCCGAGAAGACGCCTCCGTGGTTCATTTATTTAGGGCGCGGAGACGAGAAGTTCGGCGGGCAAAATCATCTGCTCGAGGCGACCGACGCCGGCTACAAGATTAGCGGCGCGTTCACGTTCAAGCATAAGGCGCATACGACGAGCGTCGGCGTATCGGACCTAAATCACGACGGCTATCCCGATCTCTTCGAAGGCAACGACTTCGCGCTCGACCATCTGTACATTAATCAGGCCGGAAAGAAGTATGTCGACGCCACGAAGTCAAATCTCCCGATCTCCGAGCACGGCATGGCGGGAATGAACTCGGAGTTTTTCGACTACGACATGGACGGCCAGCAGGAGCTCTACGTAAGCAATATCTCGCAGTACCCGGTCTCGATGAACGGCAACATCCTGTGGACAAAAAAGGGAAAGGGTTTCGAGAACAAGGCGCGGCAGCTGGGAATCTCGAGGTGCGGTTGGTCCTGGGGCGCGAAGTTTTCCGATTTCGATCTCGACGGGAACTACGACCTGTACGTAGTTAATGGAGCCTATTCGGGCGAAAGCAAAGAGTCGGTGGACTATTGGTACTATCGCTCGCTCAAGGACGCTTCGCCGGCATGGGCGCGGAACCTGCCGAGCCGGATCGAGAATGGCGATCTGAATTGGTCGGGTTACCAGAAGGATTGCCTGTTCGAGAGCAAAAGCGGTCGCTTCGTTGACGTCGCCGATAACGCGGGCGTCGCCGACGAGGGCGATGGTAAGGGCCTGGCGCTCGCCGATCTCAACAACGACGGACTGACCGACGTGATCGTGGTCAACATGGTCGGGCGACCGAAAATCTATATGAATCGCTCGTGTGCGAGCGGCGTTTGCGGTTGGGTGGGGATCCGCCTCGTGGACAAGGCGGGCGGCGACATTCCGGTCGGGGCCGAAGTCCGCGGCGGCCTGTCGGAAAAGAAGGTCCTCTTTCGAGAGATTTACCCCCTCAACGGCAAGAACGCCCAGAGCGACGCGCGCATCGTCCTAGCGCTTTCAGATCCTTCGGAATTGAAAGATCTGCAAGTGCGCTGGCCCGATGGAAAGATCCAGGCTTTCAACGGCCTGAAGATGAATCGCTACAATGAGCTTAAGCAGGACGTGCGGTGAAACTTAAAGTCGACGCGCGGATGATTTTGCTACTGAATCACGTGGGACTTGTTCTGGTCGGCGTCACCTTTGTCGAGATGCAAAGGACTTGGATCCAAGTGGCGACGGCGTTCGGTTGTGGACTGATCGCCGAGCTGATCTGTCTTCGACTTACCCAGCGCGAGAGATTCGATTGGCAAAGAATTCAGTCTAATCTGGTCACCTCGGCGGGACTTCTCCTGTTGGTATTCTCGTACGCGTGGTGGCTTTACGCGGTCGCATCGGTTCTCGCGGCGGTCTCGAAGTATTTGGTGAAGAAGAATGAGCGCGACCACCTCTTTAATCCGTCAAACTTCGCGATCGTGGCTCTGATCGCGGTTCTTCCTCCGGGAACGATCTTGGCGTATAGCGACCAGTTTGTGCTCGCGCCGCTGGCGCAATTCGAGATTCTTTTCGTCGGAATCGTTCTGACGTTGTTAGTGAATCGGATCATACTTCCGATCGCGTAC
>CAYPFC010000032.1:7024-16920 GCA_964409815.1 uncultured Pseudobdellovibrionaceae bacterium | reverse complement strand
GGCTGCGCGGCGCCCGACAGTCTGGAGCGCACGAGCGTCAGCGCGATCTGCGCGCTCTCGCGCATCACTTCGCCGAGCTGGCCCGTGAGAATCTGTTTTCCCGTTCCCGGCATGTGGCTCGACTCGATGAAGAGGATTTCCCCGCCGAGCGGGGTCCATGCGAGTCCCGTGACCACGCCCGGAGGATTTTCATTTCCGATCGTCTCCTGCAGGAACTTCTCGCCGCCGAGGATGTCGTCCAAGTCGGGAAGATCCACGGTGACCGGGCCTTCGTTCGCGAGCACTTTCTCGGTGCTGGCGCGAATGGCGGTGCCGATCAACCGTTGGAGCTCGCGCACGCCGGCCTCACGCGTGTACGCGCTGATAATCCGCAGTTGCGCCGCTTCGGTGATCTGAAGCTGTTCGGGTTTCATGCCGTGCTCCTCGAGCTGCTTGGGCACGAGGTGCGTGCGCGAGATGTGCAGTTTCTCGGCCGTCGTGTATCCGTTCAGGTAAATCACTTCCATGCGATCAAGCAGGGGCGCCGGAATAGTATCCGTCGAGTTTGCCGTCGCGATGAAAAACACGTTGCTCAAATCGAAGCTCACGTCGAGGTAATGATCGAGGAACTTCGTGTTCTGTTCGGGATCGAGCACCTCGAGCATCGCGGCCGAGGGGTCTCCGCCCCAGCCACGCGTCATCTTGTCGATTTCGTCGAGCATGAAGACGGGGTTGTTTTCGCCGACGCGCTTGATGCCGTCGATGATTCGGCCGGGCAGGGCACCGACGTACGTGCGGCGGTGTCCGCGGATCTCGGCGTCGTCACGAACGCCGCCCAGGCTCACGCGCACGAATTTTCGTCCCATTGCGCGGGCGATCGAGCGCCCGAGGCTGGTCTTACCGACGCCCGGAGGCCCGACGAAAAGAAGAATGCTTCCTTTTTTCTCTTTGAGCTTGAGGACCGCCAAGTGTTGCACGATGCGCTTCTTAATCTTGTCGAGGCCGTAGTGGTCCTGATCGAGGACCTTGCGGGCCTCATCGAGATCGATCGTCGAGCTCGCGGAAACGCTCCACGGGAGACTCACGAGCAAGTCGAGATAATTTCGAATGACGTGCGATTCCGGCGACTGCTGCCCGAGCGTTTCGAGTCTCTGCAATTGCTCGAGGGCGACCTTTTCGACGTCCTCAGGCATTTTCGCGTCCTTGATTTTCTGGTTATAGTCGTTGGCTGGGCTCTTCTCGCCGAGCTCTTCTTGCAGCGTGCGAATCTGCTCGCGCAAAATGGCGTCGCGATGCTGTTTCCCCATGCGTGACGAGATCTTCTGATTCACTTCGCGCTGAAGCTTCAGCTGCTCACGGAATTGAATCATCGTTTCGAGCAGGGCGAGCAGGCGGTTTTTGAGCGACGTCATCTCGAGCAGCTCCTGCTTGCGCGCGAGCGGCAAGTCGAGGTTCTGCGCGACGATATTCGAAAGCAACACGGGATCGTCTACGGCCTTCACGAGATTCGCGAGGCGATCGAGATTTCCGGGCAGGAGGTCGAAAATCTCCCTCGCCAATGTTTTCATATTGGTGCTGAGGGATTTCAAAGTTTCGGCGTCGGCGTCGTGAACGTCCTCGAGCGTTTCGCCTTTCGCCGTGACATAGCCTTCGTCTTCGAAATACTGGGAAACGTGGTAACGAGAAAGCCCGGTGAGCACCAATTGGTAACCGCGCTCGGCGTTACCTTCGTGGCGATCGATGCGCGCGAGGACGCCGACTTTATGCAAGTCATCGAGTTTCGGCTCGTTGTCTCCGGTTTCATGCTTTTGCGCGACCAGGAGAATCCAGTCGGTCGTCGAGTTGAGCGCGCTTTCAAGAGCGGCACGACTGCGGGGTCTTCCCACCACTACGGGTTGAGTTTGTCCCGGGAACAAAAGCATATTCCGCATCGGGATAACCGGGATCGAATCAATTGGAGTATGTACGTTCTTTGTTTTCATGCCCCTAATCTGGAGCGCGCACGAAGAGAGTCAAGGTCCATAGAAATGACTTATGTTTGAACTAAATGAAAATCCCGACCATCGCGGCGGTCATGAGCGACGCGAGCGTTCCGCCGATTACGGCGCGAATTCCGAGTCGCGCGAGATCCGCGCGCCTCTGCGGGGCGAGCGGCGCGATTCCGCCGATTTGAATCGCGATCGACGAGAAATTCGCGAAACCGCTTAGACCGTAGCTCAGCAAGATGAAGGTGCGGTCGCTGAGTTTTCCGGAGAGCTCGCTCAAGTGAACGTACGCGACGAACTCGTTCAATATCGTTTTTTCGCCGAGAAGCGCGCCCGCGACGGCCATCTCCTCAGAGGGAATGCCGACGGCCCACGCGAGCGGCGCGAAGATCCAACCAAGAACCGTCTGCAGCGTGAGTTGGGGTGGCCCGCTCGCGCGTAAGATTTCCGGAACGAGCGGCGCGCCCCAGTTTTCAAAGCCGATGAGGCTGCCAAATCCCGCGAGAAGCGCGTTGAGCATCGCGATCAGAGCGATGAACGCGATCAGCATCGCCATCACGTTGAGCGCGAGCGTGAGTCCTTCGCCCGCGCCGCTGGCGGCGGCATCGATGACGTTCGCGTGCGGGCTGACGTTGGCTTCTTTGGGAACTTTGCCGTACGTCTCGGGCTTTGTCGTTTCGGGAATTAAAACTTTCGCGAGTAGGAGGGCCGCCGGCGCGCTTAAGATGCTCGCCGCGAGCAGGTGACCGGCGATATCGGGCGCGCGGTCTCTGAGCAAGCCGACGTACGCGGCCATCACTCCGCCGGCGGTGTTCGCCATGCCGCCGACCATTACGCAGAGGAGTTCGCTTCGAGTCATTCCGGCGACGAACGGTTTGATGATCAGCGGCGCCTCGGTTTGGCCGACGAAGATGTTCGCGGAGGCCGCGAGGGTTTCGGCGCCCGAGGTCTTCATGGTTCTTTGCATGATGACCGCGAAGAAGTGCGTGACCTTCTGCATGATGCCGACGTGGTAGAGCACGGACATCAGCGAGCCGATGAAGATGATCGTCGGCAGAACCTGGACGGCGAGGATGAATCCGAGTTTCTTGGTGTCGAGGAGGTCCCCGAACATGAATCGGCTTCCGGCGAGCGTGAAATCGATGGTCGCGTTGACCGCCGCGTTCGCGGCTTCGAAGACGAATCTAAGCGGACCGGGTATCTCGAGCGCGGGAATTCCCAGCACGAGTAAGCAGAAGACGAACTGCAGTCCGACTCCCCAAATGACCAGGCGGGCGGGAAAGCGCTTGCGGTCCGTGGAGCACGCCCAAGCGATCCCAATGAGAACCAAGATCCCGACGATCGATACCAATCTGTGCATGGAGGGGCACTATAGGCGAGGGGTATGGGGCGAACAACTGATTTAGCGTTTCAGAATGAGAATTTGCGAGCGAAATTTCACTTTTTTCCCTCACGAAATCCGCCTGTTGGCATAATTGAGTGAGCGCATCCGTACGACGCGGATGTTTCAAAATGAGACACGGCCGTCTCGATACGCAATATGCGTCATTGGAGAAAAGTATGAAGAACAAATGCAAGGCCGTCTTCAAATACGCTCTGGCATTGGTTTTCTTATGCGCGTCGACTCCGGCGGCGGCTGCGGGGCCCGTCAGCGGTAATCCGGAGTTGTGCAAGAACGGTGTCGCGGACGCGAACGCAAAGGTTAAAAAGTGTAACGAGGATTCCGCGGCTGCGAAGGCCGCGGGCGGGGCCGTCGGCGGAGGCGCCGAGAGTGCCGGTGGTTCGATGTTTGCCGCGGGCACGAACGCAGCGGCCCTAAATACGACGGCGGCAACCAGCTGCAATGCGGTTTATCAGGCCTGCAAAGAACCCTGTGTCGGCCAAGCCCAATTGCGACAGTGTGAGAGCTTTAAAACTCTAGCGGATGCTCACACGGCGGGGGCGACAGAGGCGACGGCTGCGGCGGACCAAGGCGCCGCAACTCAGTCCGCCGCAGGCGGCAGCGGCAGCAGCATGATGCCCATGCTTATGGGCGCCGCGATGGGCGGCCTTATGGGCTACATGCTCGCTCAGCAGTTGAAAAAGAAAGACGAAGAGAAAGAAAAGGACGACGACGGTGCGCTCCTTCCCTCGGGACAAGTCGATTGCAGCAAAGAGGACGCGTACATGTACGGTCAGTGCAACGTTTGGCTCGAAACGAATTGCATCAATAACCTCGACGCCGGAAACTGCAAGAAGTTCGCGCTTCGCTATTGCGGAACGAACTCGTCTCAGCAGAACGCATCGGGCGGCTTCGTCGGAGAGGGAATCGGAACTCCGTTCTGCTCGAAGAATCTCGCCTGGGGCTACTGTAAAGTCCAAGGGCGCGAGCAGTGCCCGAGCTGTTTGGGGCTCCAGCGCGCGGCTTCTCCTGCGTGCGCCCAGGATCCTTCGCTGTGTTTAGCGCAGAACACGCCCGAGCAAATCAATCAGGCGAAAACCACTTGCCCCACGGACCCAGCGTTCTCGAACCCGGCGTTCACCGCCGGCGGAGGTTCGCAGGTTCCGGCGCAATTGCAGCCGGGCGCGCCCGTCGTTGTGCTTCCGCAGTCCGTGGGAGATGCGAGCGCCGTCGTCAGAGAAGGCTCCGCGAGCGGTGTCGCGACGAGCTCGAGTGCATCGGGCACTTCCTCAAGCGGCATTTCGACTCAGTCCGCGGCCAACGGTGCGATTAAGGAAGGACAGCCCAACGGAGCTGCGTCGTCCGCATCTTACGCGGGTGGCGGCGACACGGCCGGCGGCGGATATGGCGCCGGCGGCGCCGCGGGCGCGCGCGATGTGGCTTCGACTCAGAGGGCGGCCGGCGGAAATTACCGCACGGCGAGCGCGGGCCCCGCTCCCGACGTGGAAGGCCCGTTCGGTCCGAGCCTTTTTAAAACTTCGACGGCCGTGATTAAGAGCCGGTGCGACGCCGGCAAATTGAATAACTGTCCGTAATTAGAGGTAGGGGATGACGCGCTCGATGAGCGTGACGTCCTCGCCGCGACAACCCGTTCTCACGCTCTTGTTCGAGACGCGACAGCCGTTCTTATAAACGAAATCCGTTTCCCCACGAACCAGAATCCCTTCGACCTCGCCGGTGACCGTATTGAAAACGGCCGAGCCGGAGTTGCCGCCGTACGTGTCGAGGTCGGCGACGAGGAATTGTCCGGGGATGCTTCTCACGCTCGCGCCCCCGGCGACTTTCAGCGGAAGTCCCGCGGGATGGCCGATGACCGTCAGGCCTTCGCCGACGGCGATCGCGCCGCTGCGGCGGTAAGCGAGAGGCGCGACTTGGGTCACGGGCCTATCGAGTCGAACGACCGCGAAGTCCTCGCCGGTCGCGACCGCGACGGTGTGAACGAGAGTTTGGCAACCATAAACCTGATCGGTTGCGACTTGCCGGGGTTGCGCGCCTTGCGCTTCGAGCCGGAAGCCGATGACGAACTTCGTGCTTGCGCACGTATCGGCCGAGCGAATGCAGTGGCCCGCGGTTACGATCGTGTCGGGCGAGAGCAAGAACCCCGAGCAAAACGCGGCGGTTTCTTGTTCAAAGTACGGCTCGGTCGAGCAGAGGCCCATGCTTTGTCCGTAGCTTACGGTTTTGATATTCGTGACGGCGCCGACGGTCTCGAGATTCGAGCTGCGAATAAGAGCGACGGTGGAGTCGGCGCGCGACTGCCAATTGATGTCGGCCACTTGGTAATAGTCGAGACGATTGTCGTCTCCGTATATAACGGTCGGGCGGAAGGCTCTGGCTTCCTGGATGAGGAGACCAAGAATAATTGCCAGGGTGGTCATCCCGAGTTGCCTTCGCATGCGATCCCTCCTAGATGTCTGTCGAGTGCCATCCTGGCACTTAAAATTTTTATTTTTTCTAGTTTATGTGAGAAGTTTGTTTTCGTGCGAAATTCCAAGCGTGTTCCAAGAAAATTAGTCCTAGGTGTGAGCGCATGAAGCAAACGTTCGACGAGCATTTCGCGAGTCTTTTTGGCGAGCGTTGGCCACGGTTGAGAGACGCGCTGCTCGCGCCACCCGAGAAGACGACGCTTAAGAATCCCTTCGGAGAAAACTATCAAGACTATAGTCTCGACCCCGCGTCCTTATATCCGGTGCGCGCCTTGGGTCTGCAGCCCGGGCTGACGATCGCGGATTTTTGCGCGAGTCCCGGAGGCAAGTGTCTTGCTTCGATTTTCGAGTTGCGCGGTCAGGGCGAGTGGATCGTGAACGATCTCTCGGCGGCCCGTGTGGCGCGTTTAAAAGCGGTTTTGCACGACTGTCTGCCGCCATCGGCGCTCGCGCGCGTGAGGGTCAAGCAGAGCGATGCGAGCCGTTGGGGTATGAAGTATCCGGGCGCGTTCGATCGCGTGCTGCTCGATGCGCCCTGCTCGGGCGAGCGCCATCTGCTTGCCGAGCGCGAAGGGCGTGAAGCGCTTGGCGGTCCGGCAGCATGCGCTTTTGTGCTCGGCACTGGACTCGATCCGCGCGGGAGGACGCGTGGTCTACTCGACGTGCTCGATTCATCCGTGGGAGAACGACGGCGTCGTCGCGAAGTTGGCGAAAAGTCGAGAGGGTCAGTTTCGAATACTTCCTATAAGCGAAGATCGCGGCGAGGCGACCGAGCATGGCTGGATTTTACTTCCGGATCGCGCGGGCTGCGGGCCGATTTATTTTTCGGTGATCGAGAAAATTTAGATCGCGCGGGGCGCGCAGCGCTCGCCGGCGACGAGGCGGCCGGGCGAACTCACTTCTTAGCGGAAGGCGTGATGGCAGGAGGGCTGAGTTGCGGTGATGCCCATTCGGGAATAATCGAGCCGCAATCGAACAGGTTGCGCGCGATCTCCGCGAAGCACTCTGCGATGCTTGTTTTGCCTATTTTGGCATATTTGAAAACTCAGTGGGTCGCGAAAGATCCAAAGCGGTAACGGCGGGATATATGCCGAAATAGGCAAAACACTTCCGATGAACCGTCCTATCCATTCTTAACGCTCACTTGATTTAGCTTGAGCCGAATATTCCGGAATGGGCATCACGGCGAGTTGCCCTCCCTCGCGCCCGCTTCCGCAGCGGAAGTCTTCGTGTTTTATTCGATTTGAGCGGCATGTGACTGGGAATCTTAGAAGGTACCGATCGACAAATGGAAGCGGAAGATCTCTTCTTTCGGATCCTCATCGCGTTCGGGATTGATCTTGAACGCGAGGTCGATCGCCAGTGGGCCAACGGGCGTGTTGTAGCGATAGCCAAGGCCTACGGCGTCGCGGTAGCTGCGGCGGAAGCCCACGCCGCTCACGTGAACCTTCGCGCCATCGTAAAAAAGAACGCCGCCGTGCTCGCCGACGATCGGGAAGCGCAGCTCGCTCTTGATCAGGTGATACTGCGAGTTCGTCTTGATCAGCTTTTGGTTACCGCGCTCGACTTCGAACTCAGAGTTCTTAGGAATCCGCTCGTTGTCGCTGGCCGAGTCGAAACCACGCACCGTATAGATGCCGCCGAGCAAGAACGCATAGCTCGTCGGCACGCCGCTATCGGGCTCGTCGCTCAAGTTGCGCAGGTAGCCTCCGCGCAGTGAGTTGGCCCACACCCAGCGGGGCGAGCCCAGACGCGTGTAGTGCGTGTAGTTCGCTTCGGCCCTCCAGAACTCGACACCGGGGCTCGAGCCGAACTCGGGATTCGAGTAGTCGACGATGAAGCGGGTGAACGAACCGCGCGTCGGCAAGAATGGATTGTCGCGGTAGTCGATGTCGAGCGTGGGGCCGAGGGTGGCGATTTGCAAAGTGTCCGCGGGCTGCTTGCCCGCGCCGGGAGGACAAGGCGAATCCGCCGTCGGAATACAGCGCCCTTCGCGCTCCCACTCGCGGCGAAGCTCGAAGCTCCACGTCTTCCACGTGAGCTTCACGTAGCGGGTGAGATCGCGCTCCGCCAGAAGGTCAAGTCGCTCGCTTGTCGTAATCCGCGTCAGCGTCGTATCGCTGTCGTACTCGAACACGCGCTCGGAGCGCGTAAGGTTGGCGCGGCCGCGCGTACGAGTTTCGAATAGGAACGGCTCAAGGTAACCGGCCGAGATCTCATGCTCGGGGTATTTCACCTCGGCGACGTTGGACTTCAACTCGAAGCGGGTGGAAACCGCGCGCCCGGTGCCCCAGAGGTTGTTATAGCTCAAGCCCGTGAATCCGCGCACCGTGAGATTGCGTTCGTTGTTCACGCCCGCGCCGAAGCGGAACACGCCGGGATCGCGCTCGGCCACGCTGATGATCAGCGTGCGCTCGGCTACGTTCGTGCCTTCCTCGAGAGTGCGGACGTCGGCGCGAGAGAAGAGTCCGAGCTTGTTCAGGCGCACGGTCGCTTCTTCCATTTTTGCCGGTGTCAGTACCTCGCCGATCTTGAAATCGGCCTCTTTGAGGATTACCCGTGTTTTAGTGAAAGTGTTTCCTTCGACGGCGATCGAGTGAACGCGAATGCGCGGGCCCTCGAAAATGCGGAAGAGAATGCGCGCCTGGGTGCCTTTTTCGTCGTACTGGATGACGTCTTCGCTCTCGTTGAGCAGCTTCATTTCGAGGAAGCCCTGATTGCGGTAGAAGTTCTTCAGGCGCTCGAGGGATCTTTCAAAATCGTTCAGCGCGAGGGGAGAGTTGGTTTCCAGTCCGGTCACTTGCGCGAGCTCGAAGCTCGAGAAGAACCGGTTACCTTCGAAATCGAGCGCGCGAATCTGGGTTTGCGATCCTTCCTCCAACAGCAGGAATACGGTCGCTTCGTCCTTCTTTTCGGAGTACTCGACTCGCGAGGAAAGCACGCGCGCCCGCAGGAAGCCCTGATTGCGAAGCTCGGTCACGAGGTTCTTAAACCCGCGCTCGAGATCCTGACGGTTATAAAAGCCCTTGCGAACGAGCGTCGAGCTGTTCTCGCGAATGAAACGCTCGTAAAAGCCGGACGGACGGGTCGTGCGCCCTTGCACCTCGATCGCCTTGATCCTGACGCGCGAGCCTTCGCTCACCGTGTAGTACACGCGCTTGAGGAACGTGCCTTGGGGATTGACTACCTTGGTGTCCACCAAAACGTTGGGAAAGCCCTTTTCGAGGTAACCGCGACGGATGCGCTCGGCGCCCTCGCCCGCGGGATCCACGTTCTTACGCTCGCGGTTGCGAAGATCGAGCAATCGGTAAAGCGTCGTCTGAGTCTCGTACGAGTAACCCGAGAAGTAAAATTCCCAGCGGTACGGCTCGCGGATCTCGAGCTGCAAGTAGGCTTCGGTCTTCGCTTCGTTGTAGCGCGAGTCCAACGGCAAAACTTCGGTCGCGAGGTAGCGGTTGTCGATCAGGAACCCGTCCAGATCGAGCATGAGCTGTCGGGCGCGCTCCATGGTCAAAATCTTTCCGCGCAGGCGGCGGAAGTTGCCTTCGAGCTTCGCCTTGAGGTCCTTGTTCGCGGTCTCGAAATTCAGCGACTTGATTCGGCAGGGGGCGTTCTCTTGAATGGCGATGTTGAGCCGGATGTTGTTGTTATCGGCCTTGTCGAAGCCAAGCTCGATAACGGCGTTGAAGTAGCCTTGCTCGCCGTAATGGTTCTTCACCTTCTCGGCGGCGGCGACGGCCTTCTTGCGATCGAAGCGGTCGCCCGGCTTGATCTCAAGCAGGTCGCGAAGGTCCCCCTCGCTGATCTCGTCGGTGCCGGTGAAGACAATCTCCTCGATGAGTCGCAGGGGCTTGCCCGTGATCTCGAAGTTCGAGCCTTTGCGTTGAACGAAGACGTTCTCATACGTGCCTTGCGCCATCAGGCGGCGAATCGCCTCGTCGAGCTGCCAAAGCTCGGGCGATCCGCCGGCGAAGAGGGCGGGAAGCTCCTTGCGAAGCATCTCGACGTCCTTTTCGGCAAGCTCGCGCAGCTCGACTGGCGCGGCTGAGGCGAGCGCGGGGAAAA
>CAYPFC010000032.1:0-6962 GCA_964409815.1 uncultured Pseudobdellovibrionaceae bacterium | reverse complement strand
TAATCCAAACCAAACTACGCATTATTTGAATTGCACCTTATACTCTAAATCCAAACCAAACACGCTCTGATCCGTATCCTGGCTTTCAGGGTTGGTCTCTTTACCTTCCCACGAGCCGATCACGGAAATGTTCTTATTCATTTTATATTCGAGCTTCACGTCGTTGGACGGATTCGCCTGCAGCGTGCTGCTCGCGGAGGCCCCGAACTTCGGGGTCCATTGCTTGGACAGCGTTACTTTGGGAGTTGACGCGTTTTCAGGCGTCGGTTGCGACGACGACACTTTTACATCGAGGCCCAACGAATCCTTCAGGCGGCGCCCGCTCGCTTTCTGCAGCAGGGCCGCGGCGCCGGCGGCGGCCGTGTTGCTCGCTTGAAAGTTCGACGATCGCCCTTCGTCCATCCCCGCCGTCGTCACGCCGAGCGCGAGCAGCGAGACGATCTCGCGTTGGTTCAGCGGCGGCTGCGAGGTCAGGGTGATCTGCGGGGTCGGCTGAACGCGGCCTTGAACGAGGAGACTGATGTCGTACTCGTGCTCGGTGCTGCGCTGTTGATCGTCCTGGACGCTTTCGGTGACGCGGGTGTTGGCCGTCAAGTACACGCGCGGATTTTCCGGAGGCATGTTCTGATATTCGACGAAGGCCGACTGAATTTCAAACGGGACGTCGCGGAAGAAGACTTTGCCGCCGGGAAGGGGCGTAAGCGTACCGTCGAGAATCAAGCGGTCGGGAGTGCCGAGCGCCTTCACTTGTCCCGTGACTTGCGTTTGGATCAGCGAGTTGTTGACGAGGACCGGGCTTTTCAAAGCGACGTCGACCGCGAACGTGAACGGGTGGAACGCTTCCTCGCCCAAGAAGCGCGGGAGGTACGCGCTGGCCTTGACGGTGCTTTCGTCGGTCGTCTGCTCGCCGAACTCCGAAATGATTTCCCCGCCGGCCACCATGTAGTCAATGGCCATGGTGTAGGGGAACTGGTCGCCCTTGATCATCACGGTTCCCGAGCCGTTCGTGCGGTAGCCATCGGGGATGTTGATCTTCAAATCGTTGAACGTGCCCTTCGCGTCGACCTGGCGCTTGCCCTCGCCGAGGAAGATCAGCTTTCGCGAGATCCGCGCGAAGCGCGTTCAGCAGAATCTGATTGTCGTTGAACAAGAGGTCGGCGCGCACGTTCGAAAACGGGTGATAGAAGTCGGCGAACTTCGCGTAGCCGCGCTCGATGTATGCGGAGCCGCTGACGGCGGGCTTCGCGGCTGTCCCGCGAATATCCATCGAGATCGCCATGTAACCACGCAAGTCCGAAATGAACGGCGTGAACAGGCCGAGCAGACTCAAATCGACCTTGCCGTTCACCGAGGCGTTGAGCTGATCGCGCTTCAAATCGGAAAGGTCGAGCTTTAAGTAGCTGTCGCCGGAAGTGATCGCGAAATTGTTCGAGTTGATCACGCCGCCGTTCATCGTCAGGTACATGGGCTTTTCAGCGGCCATTTGCTTTCCGCCCTTGCGAATGATGAATTGGTCGATCTGCATCTGTCCGTCGGAGGCCCAGAACCCTCCGCTCTGTGAGCGCACGTTCATGTCCATCGTCACGCTGGTCGAGAAGTCGAGCTGGCGCGCGGTCCGCGAGACGAGCGAGAACAGCGTCGTGAAATCCCAATTGCGCGCCTTTAACTTGAAAGCGAACGGCGCCTCGTTGGTGTAGGGATAAATGAAGTCGCTGAGAAGCGTGCTTCCGAAAAATTGTCCGGAGCCTTCCATGCGGTCCGAGAGGAAGTTCAACTTGAAAACCGAGTCCTCAGCCGGCTGATCCGCCAGGACCACGCGCGAGAGCCTTCCGTTGAGCTCGATTACGGGCTTGGGGAGGACGCCGCGGACGAGCATCGTCACGTCGGCGAGGCCCTGGAGGTCCAATCCCAGCGCGATGATGTTCTCGCTTTGCTCGAGGCGCATGGAGCGGGCGACGACGACCAGGTCGATATCGTTCTTGGGCGTGATCTTCCCCTTGATCTCGGCGACGCCCGACGATTTCGTCACGTGGATACGTTCGCTCTGAACGACGCCGTCGACGGATTTCACGTTGAAGATCAGCTCGTCGAAGGATTCCTGTGCGATCTCGCCGCGGAAGAAACTCGAGCGCATCTGGTAGCTCATCAGGCGGAAGTTAAACGGGCCCGAGGCCTCAAAGCTTCCCGTCCCGGTCCCCGTTGCCTGGATGGGGAGGGTGAACTTGCGCTGGAAGATGGATTGAATGTCCTTCAGATCGGCGAAAGGGATCTGCCCCGAAACCTTCAATTTTTCCTCGTGCAGGTCGACGCCCATCTGTCCGGTGTAGCGGCTTACGCCATATTGCCCCTGAACGCCGTCGAAGTTCAGGTGCCCGGCTTTGTAAGTGATGTGAGAGCTCAGTTGGCCGAGCGGCCAATCCTCAAGCCAGAAGTCCTTCGTTTCGGCGTTCATATCGATCGTCGCCCACTTTGAAGTGCCTTCCGTCGAGCCGACGATCTTCGCCTCGCCTTCGAACTTCATGCCCGCGATATTTTTCACATCGGAGAACGCGAGCTTATCGCCGGTGTAATGAATTTTGAACCCGTGGTCGTAAGAGATCAGCCCGTGCGACGTCCCCTTGCTTTGTTTGCCGACTTCGAGATTCGCTTTGTACGAGATATCCCTCAGCGTGATGATCGTTTCGCCCTCGGCGCGCAAATCGCTCGCGTCGACGATCGGCGAGTTCTTTGGCGCGCCCGAGTGAACGAACGCGCGCGGGGCCGAGATCTTCGCCGAGCATTGAACCGAGAACGGCTCTTTGAGTGTGCCGCGGCAGTCCGCGTCCCCGGTGACGACGAGCTCGATCGGGACCTTCTTGACGTCGATGTGCTCAAGAAAGCGCGGCAAGTTCACTTTTTGCGCGGCGAGCTTCGCGGTGACCGAGGGACTGCCCTCGAGCGCGATACCGACGTCGTGAATCAGGATGCGGCCCGAGTCGTTCTTCAGCTCGATTTCTTTCGCATGGACGTTTTTAAGGTCCGTCACCAGTCCGGCGTCGATCTCACCGACGTAGTATTTATCGATCTTCAGCGCTTTGGTTCCGACGTTCGCCGACAGGTTATGAACGGCGCCTTTACGCATCTCAAGCCCGACGTCGACTTCGGCCAATCCTTCGAGCGCCGGAAGCATCGGCTTCATGAAGAAAACCTTTTCCCAGATGTTCGCGTCGCTTAAGTGGATCTTCGTGCGGGCCTTGAGCGCGCCGTTGTCGATGCGGCCGGCGGCGAAGTCGCCGTTGAAGCGCCCGCTCGCCACGAGGAAGCTGTCGTCGGCGCGCAGCTTCAGGGCCGAAATTTGAGCCTCGCGCGCTTCCACGAGGCTGCGCAACTCGAGCGCCACGTTCAAAGGGCGCACGGGGCCGCTCGGTTTCAAGAGCACGGAGGGTGCCTCGAGCTCCACGAATAACGAGCGGTAGCGGTTCTCGACCAGAAGGTTCACGTCGGAAATGCGGAAGACGACATTTTGGGGCTCAAGCTTTCCTTGGATTTGCACGCGCTCGAGCAGGATCTCGTCGATCGGTAGGGCGTAGAGCATATCGAAGTTGAACTTCATCTGCTTGGGGCCCTTGCTCTGAAACAGATCCTCGCGCAGAAACAAGTTGATCTCGGAATCGCGCACGAAGACTTGGGAGAGGCGGACGTCCCCGCGGATCAACGGCCAAAGTGAAAGCCTGGCGCCGACTTCCTTCAAAGTCGCGGGCGCGAGGTAGCGATCGATCGGGGCTTGCGGAAGGAGATGAACGTCCTCGAGCACGACGCCCAAGGGAAATAGGTGAAAGCTCAAGCTGCGGGCCCAGATGCGGATGGGCGTGCGCTGGCGGCTTTGCTTTTCAATCTCGAGCAGCAGGTAAGACTCGAGCTTGGGCAAGTGATATTTGTAGCTGAAGCCGAGCGCGAAGCTCATCAGGATCAATCCCGTTAAGCGGACCCAGCGATTGCGGCTCATTCCCAACCGGCTCCTTCCGTCCATTCAAGGATCAAGGCGTGGGCGGAGCGGTAATTGGGGCGAACGCGGACGATCGATTGCAGGATCTCCAGCGCGGACGCGTGCTGCCCCAAGTGGTGGAGGCTTTGCGCGCGCAAGTAGGATACCGCGAACGTGGACTCGGGATCTGAGATGTACTTCACTTCCATTTGGTTCAAGGCCTCAAGCGCCTCGATGTGCCGGCCGCTTTCGACTAAGAGCTCACAGCGGAGCCAGTCCGAGGACGTCGAGGTCGGCGCCCACGCCAGAACCTCCAGCGCGCGCCCGTAGTCTCCCATAAACAAAAACGCTATCGCCAAATCCGGCGCGGCTTCACGGCGCGAAAGGAAAAGCTTCTCTCCCTCGGACAAGAACGTGCGAAGCATCTCGTCATCGGCGGAGGAGGGCGCGGTCGACGTGCGGTCCATGCGCGCGACATGAAGATCGGCGGCATGGCTCGCGAGGACGTCGCGGGCCCACTGCTCGTCGAATTCGCCTTTCAACTTCACGAGCTCGGCGTCTTCGGGATACAGGTCGAGAAGCCGGCGCAGTACGCGTCCCGCCTGCTCGGACATGCGCTGATTGCGCAGGAACCAAAATTTTTCGAGGAGGTTGTCCTTGAACTTTCTCTGCTCGAGCACTTTCTGCTCGACGAGCTCATTACGAAGTTGTGAGAGGCGCTTGTCCCATTTGTCGAGGCCCTTGGCCGCGAACACGGACTCCATCGATCCTTGCTTCTTCATTCCCTTCAGCAGCGCTTCGATGACGATCGGCTTCGGGGGAGCGCCGACTTGATCCGCGAGCTCGATGAAGAGGTCGAAAGGAACTTGCATTTTCTCTTTCAGCGCTTGCTTCATCGCCTCCGCGATCGTCGCACGTCGGTGCGTGAGAAATAAGAAAAACCAAAACGAGCGCCGCTCATCCCAGGGCAGGGAAGGATTCAAAATGTTTTTGATCAAACGCGCGGTGAGCTCATGCGGGGAATGCTTCTTCTTTAAAAGCGCGCGCAGCTCGAGTTCGTTGATGGATTCCAAAGTTGTTTCCTGCCCGGTGTTGAATAGAGAATGCCGTGAACATGACAGCATGCCCTATCCTTATATTCTCTTCAGGAATTTCAGAGTCCGCTAGGCCGGATATGACGCACTACAGGCGAACGTCTACTTGTTGTTGGCGCGCTCGACGAAGGTCCCATCGGTCGTGTTGATCTTCAGAGTGTCGCCTTCTTTGATATGCAACGGAACTTGGACCTCAAAACCGGTTTCCATTTTGGCCGGTTTGTAGGTGTTGGTCACCGTATTGCCCTTATGGCCAGGGTCCGTCTGGACGACTTTCAGGTAAACCGAGTTCGGCAACTCCACTCCGACCGCGCGGTCGTTGAAGAAGCAAACTTTCACTTGCAGGTTCTCGGTCAGGTACTTGGTCGCATCGCCGAGCATGTCGCCGTCGAGCGCGACTTGTTCATACGAAGTCTGGTCCATGAACGCGTAGCCGCTCTCGTCTTTGTACAAGAACGCCATGTCTTTGTAGTTCACGTCCGGAACTTCGAATTTTTCGCCCGACTTGAACGTGCGCTCGAGGTTCGAGCCGTTGATCAGGTGCTTGAGTTTGGTGCGGGTGAACTGGTTCCCTTTGCCGGGCTTCACGTGCTGGAACTCCACCACGGAATAGGGTTGGCCCTCGAGCAAGATTTTAAGGCCTCTCTTGAAATCGCTTAGATCGTACATCACGAACCTCATTGGAATGGAATCACTAAGAGATAATGGAATCCGACCTTTAAGTAAACTGGGATTTCCGGTCCACGCGCCTAAGAAGGCCGCGTAAAAACTCTATCTTCCGCTCGAGGGCCTCCACTTTACGGCTGGGAGGCGGACCTGAGGTTGTTTCGTCACGATCCAGAGCGCGTTGGTGGACGAGCTTCATGCGCTTGATGAGCTCGGGGTGCGAGCCGAAATAGCGCTCGCCCTCCTTTAGGGCATCCGAGGCTTTCTCCATGTCGTTGCGAACGATGAAGGCATCGACCAGCGAAAGCAGCCGCTCAAGATCCTGGCTTCCGCTCGCCACGGGCTTGAGCGGTACCGGCGCCTCGGTTCTCATCTCGTCAAATTGGGGCAAGGGTTTCATCTCGAACAGATCTTCTTCGTACTCATCGGCCGTGAGCGACTCGAGTTTCTTAACCGCTTTGATCGCCTTGTCGTTCGTGGGCGCGAGGAACAAAACCATTTTGAAGGCGCGCAAGGCTTCCTTCGGGCGCTTGGCCTTCAGGTAACATTCCGCGAGCAGGGAGTGCGCGAGAATGTTGTCACTCGAAAGCTCGACGGCCTTCTCGAGCTCGTCCAAAGCGCCTTCCAGGTTGTCGCGATCCAAGAACACCTTAGCTAATGCTATGCGTCCGCCGCCGAAAGAGGGATTGAATTGAACACCGCGCACGGCGATGCGGAAGGCCTCTTCGATCAAACCCATTTTGCGGTATGCTTCCGTTAACGGTGCAAAGACCTGCGATTTCGGATCCTTCTGCAGAATGAGTTGGTATTTTTCTATAAGTTCCGGCTGGATATCTTGCATCGCATTCATCTTCCCACCATAATCGGGCTGGGGCAAGAGTGGGGGAGGCTTCAAGAAGTTGAAGAATGTGATTTTAGGAATCGATCCCGGCACTCGTCGCGCCGGATTCGGTCTGATTCGAGTCCAAGGCGATCGCCTCGAGCATCTCGATCACGGTGTGATTCGCCTCAAAGACGAATGGCCTCTGGCGGAGCGCCTGAAGTGCCTGAATACCGAGCTCGCGAAGCTCTACACCCGGTATCCCGTGCATACCACCGTCGTCGAAAAGATCTTTTTCGGTAAGAATGCCGATAGCGCGTTCAAGCTCGGTCACGCCCGCGGGGTGTGCCTGATGGTGGCGGCGCAAAATCAATCCGAGATCGCCGAATACGCCGCGCGCCACGTGAAGAAGTGTGTG
>CAYPFC010000031.1:14541-17311 GCA_964409815.1 uncultured Pseudobdellovibrionaceae bacterium | reverse complement strand
CCGGCAGGAGGCAGCGCGTGCGGGGACCCCGCGGCCCAGGAGTACGTCTCGTGCCTCACGAAGGGCGCCGAGACCGACGCCTCCTGCAAAGAGGCCGATGCCATTCCCGACGAAGAGCTCACGAACAAGCAGAACTACGGAATCTACGGCGGCGCGAAGGCCCTGATCGGGCGCTTCCTTCACGAGGCCAACTGCTCGCGCTTGCGCGAAAAGTGCATCCGCGACGCCATGAGCGAGCGCGATACCTTCTGCTCGCCCAACGACGCCACGAACTATCGCAACGCCGTCTTCACGCACATACACGACCGCGAGTCATGCTTGGCCGAGCGCGCTCAACAAATGGAGCGCTCAGGGTTCGAGATCCTCTCGCCCTACTCTTACGCGGACAAGCCCGAAACGAACGTGACTCACAATTCGCGCGCGCTGGGCGCAAGCGAGGAAGTGAAGTGCAGCACTTCGCTGGGCTATCGACACTGCCAGCTCATCACGGTGGCCTCGAACACGGACACGGTCGTGCCCGAGGGCGACGGCGGTGGATTTCAAACGACGCCGAATCTCTCCGTGCCGACCGTGGCTCAAGCCGGAGGACTGCCCGCTCCCGTTCTGCCCGTCACGCCCAATACCTGCTCGGGCACGATCCTTGGCGACGGCGTGAGCGTGATCACTTCGCCCACATGCGAGGTCATGCAGAACAGCCCGCGGATCACGATTCAATCCGTGAGCGCGAGCGGACAAAAGATCTCGGCGAGCGCCGACTGCGTGAGCGACTCCAACTCGAATGTCGGCGCGTCGGTCGAGTGCAAACTGCGGACGGCCCAGACCGTGAAGCCGCTTTATAAACTCGAACCCGACAATCGCTTGAAGTCCTGCCGCACCTACGGCTGGACGGTCACCTGTCCGGATAGCGAGATCGAATCCGCTCTGCAAAAGCGCGTGAAGGTGCTCGGCATCGCGGGCGACCAAAATGTGAAGGCGACGGAAGGCTACGCGCACTACAATCGAAGAACGGGACATCCTCGAGTTCCATGGCAAGCCCGTGATCGCGCACTCGCGGGCGCCCGCCTCCCAGATCGCGCCCACGGGCGACGCGTACGCGATCGACAAGTTCGTCGTGCAGACGTCGCGCACCCAGCTCTCGCCCGAGCTCGAGAAAGCGGGACTTCCGCTCATGCGCGAAATCTCTCTCGGTGATAAATAATCCCCGTCAGTCACTGAACAGTCCGTGACAATCTTGCGCGCGTCCGCGCGCTTTGCAGATTATCGGCAAATTAAGTGGAGACGGCGGGTATGCGGTCTGCACTTTCATGAGTTGACCCCCCTTTGTCTCAAACTGAGACGGTGTAGGACGACTTATGAAGACGCTGATTGTACTCGCGCTGACGCTCTCCTCTTCCGCCGCTTTGGCGGGAGGAAAGATCCATAAGGGCCAGCCCGTGACGAACGCGGATCCAGTCGCGAAGAACATCGTTTGGCTTCTCAGCCCGGACGGAAAACCTTACTGCACGGGCACGATTTACAGCAGCAATATGATCGTGACCGCGGGACATTGCCTCGGAGTTCCCGGTGGCTATATCGCGTTTATGGATCCGAGCACGGGTCAAGGCGTGGGGCGATTGAATTTGAAGGAACTCTCGGACCCGCGGTTTAACGACGACCGCGATGCCAACGGCAGCTTTCTAAATATGCGCTATGATTTCGGCGCGATCGTTTTCGAGGGCGGACTCCCGCCCGGCTTCGAGCCCGCGCGCCGCGGCGGTGTTTGCGACGTGGGACTGACGACCGATCAAATGAGCACGACCTACGGGTATGGCGGAACGGTCATGGAAGACGATACGGCCCAGGGCCTGAACAAGGCGACTCAGATCTTCAAAGGAATCGAACGCGACTTGCTAAAGTTTTCGCCCGGTAACGGAGAAGTCTGCCCCGGCGATTCGGGCGGTCCCGTCTTCATCACGGGTATGGACGGAAAACCTTGCTGGATCGGGACCAATTCCTACATTCGAACTCGACAGACAAGTCCGCCTACGGGTCCCGGCGCAGGCCACCACGAGCTGCCGGTAGGCTGTGGACACACGCAGTTCGCGTCGAGCCTTCGCTTCGTCGGCTCGCAACGCGATCCCGGCGGCACGAACATTTTCGAGCGTTGGCAGAGAATGGCCGACACCTTCAGCCGACTGCCGGCCCCGCCTCCGCCTCTGGTTCAAGAGCTAAACACGACACCGCAAACGGTAAACTAGGATGACGATATGAAAACTCTCTTTCTCGCCTTAATCTCGACATTCGCCGCCACCGCGAACGCCGCGCCCGGAACCTTCGACTGCCTCCGCAGCTTGAGGCCCTTGGAGCTCAAGAACGGCGAAACGATCGCAAACGGGATCAAATTCCTCGACTACCGCGACGACCGCACCCAGAATCCGCGAAACTTCGAGATGGCGCTCTTCACTCTCAGCAGCGGTCAGCTCTTGAAACTCACCAACTCCGGCGGTAAGCAGGAATATCATGTTTGCGGCGAGGCGGGAGAGTACGCCCACCAAGTTCCCTTCCAGGTGAACATCCCGCACGAAACGCGTTGGCCCCGCTCGTTTCGCGGCGACATCATCAAACTAAAAATCGATGCAACCAACGCGAACACGCCCGCGGTCGTCAACCACTGCACGGATGACGGAGAGAACTCATGCTGGTTCGTCACGGTTCCGGAGTGCCATCCCGCAAGAACTTCCTTGCTCACCAAACTGGTCGGCGGAATGCTCAAGCGGGAGCTCGGTAGATT
>CAYPFC010000031.1:12261-14531 GCA_964409815.1 uncultured Pseudobdellovibrionaceae bacterium | reverse complement strand
TTGGGAGACGAAGATTTGAAGTACGCAACGAGCAACCCGGCCTTCGAATTATGCCCGCGCTCGCAAATCGGTCAAATCGCGCGAAGGATTCAGGAAGAGCGCGCGGCGCGAGCGCAAGCGCCGACGACACCCAAATCGATCACTGAGAACCAGTTTTCGGAAACCGTGAACGCAACGGAATAGGCGCATCGTCCTGTTCAGTTTCACGGCATCCGTCTAAGCCCTAATCGGCGCCGCCTATGCAAGCGCGGCTAAACGGGGCATGCCGCTTGAAGAGGACTACGCGAAGCAAACACTTTTCAGGGAGGAAACGTGAGGCGCGCCTGCTTACTCGCGATCTTGACTCTGCTCAACTACGCTCATGCCGACAATAAAGTTTATAGCGGTACGCACGTTTCCGCGGCGGACCCCGCGGCGAAATATATCGTTCGCTTAGCCGACGAGAACGGTCGGTCCTTCTGTACGGGGTCCATCTATAGCGAGAATATGATCGTCACCGCCGGCCACTGCCTTTTCACCGGGGCCAAACGAATCGTTCTGGAATTCATCAAGCCCGGAACCGACCAAATCGTCGCGACTCGCGAGGTCTCTTACTCGGAATCACACCCGCGCTACGACTATACGGCCCAAGAGCCGAATAGGTTCAACCCCACCGCCAAGTTTGACTTCGCCGCGATCGGATTCGCAGGCGGACTTCCCGAAGGCTTCGAACCGATACCCCGCGAAGGCTGCGATCAGGACTTAACCCGCGGCCGAATCGCGACTTCGTACGGGTTCGGGGCGACCGGATTCAACCAGCCGGCCTCTGAAAACTTAAAGAGTACGAGCCTGATTTATTCGCAAAACTATCGGGACATGCTTCAATTCACTCCGGGAAATGGCGAAGTTTGTCCCGGCGACTCCGGCGGCCCCGTATTCGTACGCGGAGCTCAAGGCGGGCTCTGCTGGATTGGTACCAACTCAATGGTTCGCGGCCGAAATAGTTCCGGTGATCGATCCGAACAGGATCCGAACGCTCCTCCTCCGCATCCCGGCTGCTCCACCGAGCAATTGGCCGCGAGCACGAAGTTCGTGCGCGAGCTACGCGACAAAACCGGATCGAATGCATTCGAGCGTTGGCAGAGAGCCATCGACAACATGGCCGCCGATCAACTCGACGCGCCCGCCGAGGCAAACGCGTTCGGCGGTGCGATTCGCTAACCGCGCCGTCGACGAGACGGCACGCCTTCTTTACTCGGTGATAATTTTAGAACTGAGATAGAGATTCTTGCGACCGCGGTTGATCCCGATTTTGAGATCCTGCTTGTCCGCGACTTTCACGGCACCGATCAAAACCGCGAGATCCGACGCCTTCGTCAACGGCTTACCGTTCACTTCGTGAATGATATCGCCCTCACGAAGCCCGAGTTGATCGTAAATGCCGCCCTTCTTGATCGCATTCATTTTAAAGCCCGAGCGATTCTTTAAGCCTTTAGGAACGTAAGTCGCTCTTGCGGCGGACTCGACGCTCTCTTCGGGCTCGTCGATCGGAGTCGATACGACCGAATCATTCAACGCGGCCGTCGCGGGCCCGGAGACCGGAGTTCGCTCGGCTTGCGGATCCGGACAGAAGGCGGCACATCCCGAAAGGAGTGCCGCGACGAAAACAACTGTGCTGACTCTCACCATCGTCAAATCCCCCTGCCAGACTTAGTAACGGTAGTGTTCCGGCTTGAACGGACCTTTTTGATCCATGCCTAAGTACTTCGCTTGCTTGTCGGTGAGCTTCGTCAGTTTCACGCCGATTTTTTCGAGGTGGAGAGCCGCGACTTTCTCGTCAAGCTCCTTCGGCAAGCGGTAAACGCCCACATCTTGGTACTTCGCGCGATTGGTCCAGAGTTCCATCTGCGCCAGAACCTGGTTCGTGAACGAATTCGACATCACGAACGAGGGGTGACCGGTTCCGCAGCCGAGGTTCACCAGGCGACCCTTCGCCAAAACGATGATCTCGCGACCGTCTTTAAAGGTGTGAATGTCCACTTGCGGCTTCACCTCGCGCATCTTCGTGTTCTTGTTGAGCCAAGCCATGTCGATCTCGATATCGAAGTGACCGATGTTGCACACGATCGCGCCCGACTTCATCGCCTTGAAATGCTTCTCGGTGATGATGTCCGTGCAGCCCGTCGCGGTCACGAAGATGTCCGCGCGAGCGGCCGCTTCGTCCATTGTCACGACCTCGTAGCCTTCCATCGCGGCCTGCAGGGCGCAGATCGGGTCGATCTCGGTGATCA
>CAYPFC010000031.1:6402-12251 GCA_964409815.1 uncultured Pseudobdellovibrionaceae bacterium | reverse complement strand
GTAGGATTTCATCGAGTGCGCGCAGCCCTTGCCTACGTCTCCGTAACCGGCGACGACGACGACTTTGCCCGCGAGCATGACATCGGTCGCGCGCTTGATTCCGTCGGCCAAGCTCTCACGGCAGCCGTACAAGTTGTCGAACTTCGACTTGGTCACGGAATCGTTGATGTTGATCGCCGGAACTTTCAATTTGCCTTGCTTGTGCAGCTTCTCGAGGTTGTGCACGCCCGTGGTGGTTTCCTCGGTGATGCCCTTGATGTTTTTCATGAACTTCGCATAGCGCGGTTCGTGCATCATGTTCGTCAAATCGCCGCCGTCATCGAGGATCATGTCAAAGCCGTCCGGCCCCCAGCCCTCGATCGTCTGCTCGATGCACCAGTTGGCTTCGTCGACCGTCTCGCCTTTCCAAGCGAAGACCGGAATGCCCGCCGCCGCCATCGCGACCGCCGCGTGATCCTGAGTCGAGAAGATGTTGCACGACGACCAGCGGATCTTCGCGCCGAGCTCGATCAGGGTCTCGATCAAGACCGCGGTTTGAATCGTCATGTGCAAGCAGCCCGCGATGCGGACGTCCTTCAGGGGTTCCGATTTTCCGAACTCTTTGCGAACCGCCATCAGACCGGGCATTTCGGTCTCCGCGATCTTGATTTCCTCGCGGCCCCAGCGAGCCATTTCCTCGAACACTTTGGGATTTTCCATGGCCTCTTTGCAGACCTTGTAATCCACTTTGTTCACCAGGTTTCTGCTCTTGGGAGCAGGCTTAACGACGGGGGGAGCTTTTTTGGCGTTCTTCGACTTCATATTCGGAACCTCACGCATACAATTTCACCTCTTGGAAGGCGGACAGTTTAATCAGAAATGGTCGGGATTGGCTAGGATTAACCCTAGGGGAGGGTCATGATTTCGTAGCCCGTATCGGTGATCAATACGGTGTGCTCGAATTGGGCGGAGAGGGTGCGGTCACCGGTCAGGTAGTACTTGATCTGGGAGTCGGGAATATCGAATTCCTCGAGGGGCGCGTCGGTCTCGTTGACCATGGGTTCTACCGTGATGCAGCACCAAGGCATCAGTTTCGGCCCCCGCCCCTTCTTCCCGTAGGAGGGAACGAACGGATCGTCGTGAAAGACCTTGCCGATGCCGTGGCCGCCGATCTCGCGCACGACGTGATAGCCGCGTTTCGTAACGTATTTGTTAATGGCGAACCCGATGTCCCCGGTCGTGGCGAAGGGGCGAACCTCTTCGATGCCCTTCCACATCGCCTGCTCGGCGCAATCGGTGATCTGCTTGGCCTTATCGCTCACCTCTCCCACGAAGAACGTGCGCGAGGTGTCGCCGAAGTAGCCGTCCTTGATGCAGGTGACGTCGATATTGATGATATCGCCGTCCTTCAAAACGGTGCCGTCGGGTACGCCGTGGCAGATGACCGCATTGACCGAAGTGCATAGCGACTTCGGAAAACCGTGGTAGCCGAGCGGAGCGGGCGTGGCGCCGTTTGAGAGCGTGAAATCGTGGACGATCTGATTGATCTCATCGGTCGTGATCCCGGCGCGGACGTACTTTCCGGCATGCTCGAGCGTAAGCGCGGCAAGGCGGCCGGCGGCTCTCATGAGTGGAATTTCGTCTTTGCGCAGCGGATTCATGCTCTTGGTTTAACAGAAAGCGTCTGGAGCCACAAGCCGAGGGCGGTTTTAACCGCGCTTACGGCTCTTCTGGCGCTTGATCAACTGGACCTCAAGCTTGGAGGAGGCGTCGCTCGAGGTTTTCATGTGGACGCGCTTATCGCGGCCCAGAGTGCTCAAGATTTGAGCGGCATCGGAGCTCTGCTTGGAAATTTCACGGTCGAGGTCAAGGGCCCAGGTCAACGATGAAAACGAAAGAACAATCGACAGCCCTGTTACTGCTGCCAACCAACCCAACTTCCGCCTGTTACTCATTTTTTGTGTGAGGTTCATCGTCTCTCCTCTGACTTCTTGGACCTGGGGCATCCCTTGCCTCGTCCGCTACTTAAGCGCTTGCTTGCCTCTCCCCTATAGCAAAGACCATTCCCCGGGGCTAACTGGTTAATATGACTTGGGACGGGGTTTTGAGAGGGGAAACGACCGGTTTTTGCGCGCAATTTTCGTTAGACAAACCTGTAGGAATTGCAAGGGAGCGGTGTCGGTCCAAGTCGCCGTCCCCGCCTCCGCCTCCGCTTTCCGATCGCCGTCCCGGTACTCCGTGATCCGTAACTGTGACTGTCACGGCCACTGTCGATAGACAACTAAGACGGAGATCGGACAACTCAAACGGCGACGTAGACCCAGACCGAACCCTCCCCAAAAACAAAAACCCACGGCTTAAGGCCGTGGGTTTCGTTCGTTCTACAAGAGAAACGATTAACCGCGGAGGTGTTTGCTGACCAGTTTGGTCATTTCAAACATCGAAACGGTGTTCTTGCCGAAAACGGCTTTCAGTTTTGCATCGGCGTTGATGTTGCGGCGGTTCTTCGAATCTTGAAGACCGTTGCGCTTGATGTACGCCCACTTAACAACCTGAGTGCGGAGCAGCGGCGAAGTTCCAACAACTTCAGCGAGAGCTGCGCTCGGAGTCAGGGGCTTCATGAAAGCTGCATTCGGCTTACGCTTGCCGCCGGCTTTCTTTGTGGCCTTCTTCGTAGCCTTCTTGGTGGCTTTTTTCGTGCCTTTGGCCTTCTTCGTAGCTTTTTTCTTCTTAGTTGCCATGGTCGTGATCCTCCCAAATTACTTTGGTTGTTAATTAGTTATGGCCTACACCAGTGATGATATTTAAAAACCAGGCCTTGTCCAAAGAAAAATGCAGGCAAAATCACTTTTTCCCTCGGGAAACTCGAATTTCCCCTCGGAAAAACCGGTTTTCCCGAGAGAAAAACTCGAATTCCCCTCTGAAATTCACTCTTTTTTGATCAAAAATGGTCCCGCCCCCTCTAGAAAACTCGTCGCCCTCCGATACGGAAAACATATGGCAACTCTGAGTTTTCGCGACATTTTGCTTCAGTTTCTCGAGGAGAAAAGAGACGAAAACGCCACTTCTCCCTCGGTAAACGCCGAAAATTCAGCTGTGCAACACGACTTTCATTGGCAGGCGCCCGATTCTGTGGGAAAGCGCCGCTCGACCTACCAAGCGCCCACGCCGAAGGCAAAACCTGCCGCGCGCCCTCAGCCGCCCCTCGAGCCGCAGTGGAATCTGTCTAAGTTTTCCGCGGAAGAGCGCGAATGCGTTACGAAACTTATAGGTCTGGGCGCGTTCGAGCTCCGCGGGCGCGAGACGCTCTCCCGCTCCATTTTAAAGAGCGCGCACCGCCGGCTGGTGAAACTCCACCACCCGGACGTTCTGCTAAAAGTCGTGAATCAAAATGAGAGGGAGCGCCGTAAGGAGATCTTCCTCGGGATGCAGAAGGCGTACGAGACCCTCAATGCCCGCATCGGCCAGCTCAATGCTGAAGCTTCCGGTAATGGATCCGCTTCGGCTGAAGCGTCTCCACACCAAGACGCCGCTTAAGATCGGCTTCGTATTCCGTATAGTTCCCATTGAAGAACTCGACCTTCGAATCGCCCTCGAAGGCCATGATATGCGAGCACGTGCGGTCCAGGAACCAGCGATCGTGAGAGATCACGAGCACGCAGCCGCCGAACTCCAGCATCGCCTCCTCGAGAGCGCGCATCGTGTTTACGTCGAGATCGTTCGTCGGTTCGTCCAGCAGGAGGACGTTCCCGCCCTGACGGAGCATCTTCGCCATATATAGACGGTTGCGCTCGCCGCCCGAGAGCATGTTGACCTTCTTCTGCTGCGCCTCGCCCGAGAACGCGAACCAAGATGCGTAGGCGCGTGAGGGAACCTCGCGGTTCCCGAGCCTCACGACATCGTCGCCGCCTGAGATCTCCTCCCACACCGTGCGACTGTCGTCGACGCCGGCACGAGCCTGGTCGAGGTACGAGAGCTTCACGGTCTCGCCCACTTTAAACGTCCCCGAGTCCGGCTTTTCTTGGCCCGTGATCATGCGGAACATCGTCGTCTTACCGGCGCCGTTCGGACCGATGATTCCGACGATCGCTCCGCGGGGAATCGAGAAATTCACGTTTTCGAAAAGAATCTTGTCTCCGTAGGCTTTGCTCACGTTCTCGGCATTGATGACGACTTCACCGAGCCGCGGTCCCGGCGGAATGTAAATCTGCATCTCCTGCAGCTTTTCTTGCGTCGGCTCCTTGAGCAAAGCCTCGTAAGCGCTCACGCGGGCTTGCGATTTCGACTGTCTGGCGCGCGGGCTCTTTCTTACCCATTCAAGCTCGCGCTCGAGGGTCTTGAACTTCTTCTGGTCGGCCTTCTGCTCCTGCTCGAGGCGCTTTTCCTTCTGCTCGAGCCAGGAGGTGTAGTTCCCCTTCCAGGGAATGCCCTCACCGCGGTCGAGCTCGAGAATCCAGCCGGCGACGTTGTCGAGGAAGTAGCGATCGTGGGTCACCGCGATGACCGTTCCGGGGAATTTGTGGAGGAAATTCTCGAGCCAGCCTACGGATTCGGCATCCAAGTGGTTGGTCGGTTCATCCAGCAGCAAAATGTCGGGATTCGAGAGCAAAAGGCGCGCAAGCGCGACGCGACGTTTTTCTCCTCCCGAGAGCGGACCCACCGGCGCGTCGCCCGGAGGACAACGAAGAGCATCCATCGCGACCTCAAGCTTCTGGTCGATCTCCCACCCGCCCATCGACTCGATCTTCTCTTGGATCGCGGCTTGTTTCTCGATCATCTTTTCCATCTTATCGGGGTCGATGTCCGGATCGCTGAAGGCGTCGTTGATCTTTTGAAACTCGATCAGCGCATCGTTGAGCTCCCCGAAGGCGGTCATGATGTTCTCTTTGACCGTCTTGGATTCATCGAGCTTCGGGTCTTGCTCGAGATAGCCGACTTTAAAATCGCGCGCGGGGAACGCCTCGCCGAGGAACTCTTGATCCTTCCCTGCCATAATCTTCAGCAAAGTCGATTTTCCGGCGCCGTTCAGACCCAAAACGCCGATCTTTGCCCCGTAAAAATACGAGAGGTAGATGTTTTTGAGGACATACTTGTTCGGCGGATAGACTTTGCTCACGCCCTTCATGGTGTAAATGATTTCGTTGGCCATCGTGTTCACCTCTCGACAGAATCATTGAGCAGTAACGAACGCTTTCCCTCTTGTCAAAAGCTACTCTCTATACCTATCCTATTTGGGAAGTATGAGAGAAAAACGTCCCCTGATTCATGCCGGTGTTCAAGATCTCTGTCGCAAACTCAAGGAGCAGCTTGAGGAGTTGGCGGTGACGATCGAAAATAACCTTCCCAAAGAAGAAGTTCAGCGACGCACGCAGTTGTTAGAGCAGCTTAAACAGCAGTTGAGCGAGCTCTCTCAGTAACGTGCCGAAGTTTCACGGTCTCGCTTAGAAAAACGGTTAAAAACTCCCCGGCCGCGCGCCTGCGCTGACTTTGCCTCCTGACGTGGCTATACACGGGCCAACAACCTTAGTCCCAAAGGGGGAACAATGACCAAATTCATCCTCGCCGCGCTCTCGGCCCTCTCGCTGCAAGCGTTCGCGAACGACGGTGGCCTCGCGGTCGTCGACGTGCTCGGTATCGCTCCGGGAGCCATGAACAAAGAAATCGCCGTTTACGGCGGTAACACCAAGGATCTCTTTGACGTCATGCCGGTCACCTTCGTGTACCCGGACGAGTGGAAGAGCCTTTATTTCGCGAGCGCCAAGTATGCCGCTTCGATCTCTTGCCAACGCGACTACAATCGTCCCACCAACGGTGAGTCGCGCAGCGACTACCTCTGCACCTTCAAAGTTCAGCCGCGATCGGAAACCGAC
>CAYPFC010000031.1:5712-6392 GCA_964409815.1 uncultured Pseudobdellovibrionaceae bacterium | reverse complement strand
TTCGAAGACGCGAATCCGTTCCGCCCCGAAATCAGCGACTTCACGTCGTTCGGGGGTAGTTCGGTCGTTTCTGTGTTGGGCATCGCGCCGCAAATTTCGACCGGAACCCTATTCACGTTCTACGGAGGCAATGCCGTGTACTTCGCCCAGCGCCTGCCCTCGGCGATCACGTTCTCCTCGGCAAAATATCGCGTGAAGCTCGCGTGCCAGAAGAATTACAAACGTCCGACCACCGGCGAATTGCGCAGCGACTACATGTGCTCGCTCTCAGTGCAGCCTAAGTAATGGTTAGACGCGCCTCCAGACGCACGCTCACAACCGCGGCCCTCCTTTGGGCCGCTTTTCTTTTGGCGCTCTCGCATTTTTCGGGGTTCCAGATCGGCGAAGTGCGGGATCTGAACTGGGATATCGTTCTGCTGATGACCCCGGTCGGCTTGATCCAGAACCTCGTTTTGGGAATGAACGAGTACTTACACAAAGCCTACTCCTTCACCCCGCCCGCGATGCCGTGGGGCTTAAGCTGGAACGAATGGAACTGGAACTACATTTTCATCTTCCTGCAATCGAACCTGCTCGAAGTGGCGTTTCTGGTGTTCGTATGGCCGCGCTGGCGCCCGGGCAAAGACTGGCTGCTCAAGATCACGCTCGTAAACTCGCTCACGCACCCGATCGTGTTTTTT
>CAYPFC010000031.1:0-5702 GCA_964409815.1 uncultured Pseudobdellovibrionaceae bacterium | reverse complement strand
ATGCGTTTGCCCATGGGGTACCTCTGGAACATCCTGATCGCCGAAGCCTTCGCCATCGGAATGGAAGCTTACCTATACCGCCGGCTCTTCGGCGTACCGCGCGCCTTTCAAGCCTCGCTTTACGCGAATTTGGCCTCATGGCAGCTCGCCCCAATTCTGACCGCGCTCGTGTTTTTCTCGAATAAACTCTAGCGGATGCCTTCGCGCTTGCCGCCGCCAAGACACGCGGGAGACGCGAACGTCGCGCCCTGCTTTTTCTCCCACTCTTCGGGAGTGAAGATCTGCATCGAGAGTGCGTGAACTTGGGCCTTAAGCTCCTCGGCCAGCAACTCGTTCACCCGGCGCTGGCGATCGATACGGCTTAAGCCCTCGAACTTCGAGGACACAAGCACGATGCGGAAATGCTTTTCGGCGCTCTCGGGGAGCCCGTGCATCGGGCTTTCATTGGTGAGCTCGAGATGCAGCGGAGTGAATTCCCGCTCGAGCTTCGCGAAGATTTTGGAGCGATAGGTGCTCATTCATTCCACCTCGAGATCCGCGGATACACCGAAATGATCGGAGGGCGCAAGTCCATCTTTATCGGGAAGCCCGACGAGTTCGGCGCTCTTCACACGCACGTCGAGTCCGTTCGTTTTGAGCCAGAGGTAATCGATCCGGCGCGGCCGGCGCTCCTGCTCGCGGGCCATCGCGAGTAAGGACTCCTTCACCCTCGCCGAGAACGAAAGATCCTCTACGATCAGGGTGAGCGGAAAGTTCACTTGCAAGAGGTGGTTCGCGCGATTCGCCGGCGGATCGAACGTGTAGCCCGGCTCGCTGCCGCGCACTTCGCGCCAGACGTCCCGGAACCCGAGCTCACGCAGCGCGGTCGCCGTTTCACTTTCAGGAGATGCATTGAAGTCGCCGGCCATCACGACCGCGGCGTAGCGCTTACCGAGTTTCTCGACATTCTTTAAAAGAACGTCGAGCTCCTGCTTACGGCGCGCATTTCCCTTGAGGAAGCGCTCGCGCAGCTCCGAGACCATCGTGTCGGAAAGCTCGAGCTCCTTCGCGGACTGCGTGAGTTTCTCGAGCAGATCGGGCGTGGCCTCCAAGCCGTGATGAATGTGCGTGTTCACGAGGAGGACTTTGCCCCATTTCGGAAGCATTGTTTCGCTGAACAGGGCGAAGCGCTCCTCGCGCAGTTGCCAGCTCGCCCATCGGTGAACCAGATTCACCCCGGGGCGAGAGAGCGAGACCGCGCCGATTTTCTTGAGCGGATAGCGCTTCGCCACCGCCGTCATAAGACCGGAATTCAGATTGAGTGGAATTCCGACGCCGAAAAGCTTCAAGCCCACGAGGTCGAGCTGGGTCACGCAGTCGCTCTCGAGATGCGAGGCGATCTCGGGACCGCGACTCGCGACCGGATTCACTTCTTGAAAAAAACTGATCGCGGGGGCGACTTGGGCGAGAGTCTCAAGCTGCTTGGCTTCACGCAGCTCTCGGCGCGCGACGGGCTCGAGTGCCTCAAAGGCAACCGGAGTGGAAGGACTTAATCCATGCCACAAGTTGAAGGTCAGAAATCGCATCGGAAATTACTGTCGGTTGTGTACGAGCGAGCGCTCTTCGTCTTCGAAGACGACCTGAATGGCTTGCAGGTTCACGTTGATCACGAAGCCCAGGCCGAACTTGGGATGCTCGAGCGACGTTCCCACTTCGAAGGTTTTCTTCATGTTGTAGGGAGTCGCCTTCTCGCCATTGTTGTCGCGAAGCTGAGTCCATTTGGCGACGTGAGCCGAGGCTCTCGACTTTTCCGACTTCTTTTTGGGAACCGCGGTGCGGGTACGTTTCGGCTCTTCGAGGCGGAACGTGTTTTTCGATTTACATACCTCGCACTCGAGCTTCGCCGTGATTGCCGAAGTGTGCGCGAGCACCACTTGGTAACGATCGGCTTCGCATTTTACGCAGGGATAATAAACTTTCTTGGCGACGGTAGGTAATTGAATCATGAGACTATTATCCCCTAGGGGCTTTGCGTTTGTAAACAGTCAATATCGAATCCAGCTCTTGAGTGCGGATTTGGGTGGCGTTGAGATAGTACCGCCCCCCTCCAGCCTCTAATTTACGCTGAAAAGTCTTCAAACTTTCGTCGTCTTTCGGGTCCACATTGAACCCAGCCTCTTCGTATCTGTCGTTGAAATCCGAGGCCTGCTCCTGCGTAAAGAAGCGCTTCCACTCCTTCGTATCGGTGACCATACGGTAGGTCAGGGTGCGGGCGTAGGAATGAACCGGCGTATATGCGGTTAGAACCTCAAAATCGCCATAGTGCGTATGTAATCGAACGGCTGGACTCGTCCACTGCGTGATGCCGCAGAGCACTTCGACATTCGCGTACCAGAGCGCAAAGGCTTTGGTCAGGAAGCCCAGTCCGTAGATGCTCTGCTCCTTGGGCAGCAGTGAGTTAATCGAGCAGAGATTGTGCGCGATCCACTCTTTCGGCGCCATGGCGGGAATGCAAATGAAGAGAGAGATCGGCAGCCACTCGGTCGAGGCGAGCGGCTGGAGGATGTCGAGCATCTCCTTGGTCGCCTTCGAGCGGTGAATCGCGTAGCCCGCGACGAAGCCCGGCATGATCGCGCAGTCGTAAAAAACCCAGCGCGGCATCGGCATGTTGCTCGCGGCGAACGCGCGCGTTTCAAGCCTGAGGATTTGATCGGCGAAGTCCACTTCATCCATGCGCAGCGGGTTTTTAAAAACGGGTTCCATCGAAAACCAATCGAGAGCGAACTTCTTTCCGGGCTCGGCGATTCGATTTTCGGGCCGCACGTAGACGTAGGGTCTCAGGTCTTTGCCCATCAACCACTGCAATTTCGGATTGCCCTTCAGCTCAGACGCCATTCTTCAGATGGTCTCGTAGGTCTTCGGGTTTGTCCACGACGTGAATGAGCTCTCGAATCGGGTCGCGAATGAAGTTTTGCTCGCGGAGGAGCTCGAGCGCCTCGATCAGCGGCTCCCACACGCCGAGGAAATTATAAAAAATGATGGGTTTCCGGAGGGTTCCGATGCTTTTCAGAGCCATCGCTTCAAAGGCTTCATCGATCGTTCCCAGTCCGCCCGGATAAACGACGAACGCGTCGGAGAGACGGATCATCGCCTCCTTTCGCGACGAGAGCGTGGGCACCACGTGCCTTTCGGAGAGACCCTTTTCCACGATGTCCGCCATGAAATCCATCTTGGGAACGACGCCGATGAGCTTGCCCTTGGCCTTCAGTACGCCGCGCGCGAGGGCACCCATACAGCCGGGCGTGGCTCCGCCATAGACGACCGCATGACCTGCGCGCGCAAGCGTCTCGCCTACGACCTCCACTTCAGAGAGCATCATCGGGCTGACGTTCTCGCTCGAGCTACAGAAGACGCAAACGTTCATCCGATGCCTTCAGGTCCGATCATCTTCTCGGCGCGCACGACTTCGTCGAACTTCTTCGCGTCGATCAGGCCCGACTTAAGCGCTTCCTCGCGCAGAGTCGTGCCGTTTTGCCAAGCCGCCTTCGCGATCTTCGCCGCGTTGTCATAGCCGATCGTGCCGTTGAGCGCGGTCACGAGCATGAGTGAGTTCTCGAGGTGCGTTTTAATCTGCGACTTATTGGCCTCGGTGCCTTCGACCATGTGCTCGCGGAACGAGTCGCACGCGTCGCCGAGGAGGCGGATCGAGTTGAGCACGTTAAAGACGATCACGGGCTTAAAGACATTGAGCTCGAAATGCCCGGTGGCGCCGCCCATCGCGACGGCCATGTCGTTGCCGATGACTTGCGCGCAAACCATCGTCATGGCCTCGCTTTGTGTCGGGTTCACTTTGCCGGGCATGATGGAACTGCCCGGCTCATTCGCGGGCAGGATGAGCTCGCCGATTCCGCAACGTGGCCCGCTGCCGAGCATGCGGAAGTCGTTCGCGATCTTCATGAGCGAGCACGCGAGCGTCTTGAGCGTGCCGCTCACCTGCACGAGCGCGTCGTGGGCGGCCAGCGCTTCGAATTTGTTCGGCGCGGGCTTGAATTTCAGTTTCGTCTCTTCGGCGATGAACGCACACGCCGTTTCGCTGAACTTGGGATGCGTGTTGAGGCCGGTTCCCACCGCTGTCCCGCCGAGCGCGAGCTCGTACAGGTGCGGGAGCGAAACTTCGAGGCGGGCGAGGCCGTTCTCGAGCTGCTGGGCATAGCCCGACATCTCTTGGCCGAGCGTGAGCGGGGTGGCGTCCATTAAGTGGGTGCGCCCGATTTTCACGATCGAGTTGAATTCTTTCTCTTTCGCGCGAAGCGCCTTTGCGAGGTTCGCAACGTTCGGGATCAAGTGATGATGAATGCGCTCGACGACCGCGATGTGCATGGCGGTCGGAAACGTGTCGTTCGACGATTGCGCCTTGTTGACGTCGTCGTTCGGGTGGATGCCTTTCTCGCCGAGCTTTCCGCCTTTAAGCTGAATCGCGCGGTTCGCGATGACTTCGTTCGAGTTCATGTTGGTCTGCGTGCCGCTACCCGTTTGCCAAACGACGAGCGGGAACTCGCTGTCCCATTTGCCTTGAATCACTTCGTCGGCGGCCTGGATGATGAACTTCGCCTTGTCTTCGGGGAGCAGGCCGAGCTTTTGGTTGGCACGGGCGGCGGATTTTTTGAGAATCCCGAGGGCGCGGATCATCTCGCGCGGGAAGCGGTCTCCTCCGATTTTAAAATTTTCAATACTGCGCTGAGTTTGGGCGCCCCACAAACGCTCGGCGGGAACCTGGATTTCGCCCATGCTGTCTTTTTCCGTGCGAAAGCTCACTGGAAACTCCTCTTAGTCGTGAATAGGGACAAAAATACCGGTTTTACGAGGGTGAAGCTACTCGTAAAGTGGACTTGCGCGGCGCTTTCAGCTACGTTTGCCGGTCTATGCGCTACTGGTTGATGAAGTCCGAACCCGACGTGTTTTCCATTGATGCTTTGGCGGCGAAGAAGTCCGCGCTGTGGGATGGAGTGCGTAACTACCAGGCCCGCAACTTCATGATGAACGACATGAAGGTCGGCGATCAGGTGCTGTTTTATCATTCGAGCGCCGAGCCGCCCGGAGTCGCGGGGCTCGCGCGTGTCGCGGGAAAGGCCGAGCCGGACCCCTCGCAGTTCGACAAGAAGTCCGAGTACTACGACCCGAAGGCGACGCGCGAAAAGCCGATTTGGTACTGCGTGAAGGTCGAGTTCGTCGAAAAGTTCCCGGAGCTGGTTCCTCTCGAAAAGCTGCGCGCGCATAAGGCCTTGAAGGACATGCTTCTCCTGAAACGCGGCCAGCGCCTCAGCATCCAACCCGTAACCGATAAGGAATTCGCGTGCGTTCAGAGCATGAGCCGGGCGTAACCCGTCTGACCGCCGGCGCGAGCGATGTACCTGCGGTGCAGCTCGCGCCGATGGAAGGCGTGCTGGACTGGGTTTTGCGCGAGCTCTTAAGCGAGGTCGGCGGTTTCGATCGCATGGTGACCGAGTTCGTGCGCGTGACGGACCGGCTCCTCCCCGATCATACATTTTATAAATATAGCCCCGAGCTCGCCAATGGCGGCCGCACCCGCGCCGGAACGCCGGTGTACATTCAATTGTTGGGCGGTCAGCCGGGTCCATTGGCGGAAAACGCCGCCCGCGTGGGCGAGCTCGGCGCACCCGGGGTGGATTTGAATTTCGGCTGCCCCGCGAGGACCGTGAACC
>CAYPFC010000030.1:5019-17381 GCA_964409815.1 uncultured Pseudobdellovibrionaceae bacterium | reverse complement strand
TCCTTAGACTTCGCCTCGATGCCGAGCTGGCGAAGCCGCGTGTTGCTTGCGACCTGCGTGTTCTCGCCGGCTTGACCGTTCAAGCGAATCTGCGCCTGAGTTTCCTTCAGTCCATCGATAAACACGCCCATTTCGCTCGGATCCAGGTAGTTTTTCTGAATCGCGACCTTCATGAGCCAGATGCCGTCGCGTGTAGGCTCGGTCATCTTACGGGCGTTAATGATTCCCGAGTAGCGAAGGACGCGCGGCTGGACTTCCATCAGTACGGTCTTCTTCACCTCGAGGCCCATTAACGAGTCGATGTTATATTGGAAACGAACGGTGTGATACCCGTAGTCCGAGAGGAAAAAACGCGCCGGAATTTTCTTGCGGCGCTTGAGCTCGGCCCAGAATTCCGGCAGGAACTCGATTTCGTCGAAGCCGAAGGTGAACTTGTCGTCCCACGGATTGATGTGAAACTTAACATCCTTCGAGACGCCCGTGGCCTTTTCGATCGTGACGACCTTCTCGATGAATTCTTCCGGATGATAGTAATAATGGAAGATGTTCGAGCTCCAGTAAAGGCAGCCGTCGCCTTCCGTCTTGAGATCGTGCGTCTCTCCCGTATCTTTGTAGCGCACCCGGAACGCAAGCCCCACCGGGCGGTCACCGGTATGGACGTCGGACAGACAGATGGAGGCCGAGTAGCCCACATTGCGCTCGGTGGTCGTCTCGCCCGGTTGTACCTGAACGAAACGCAATTTGATGCGATCAAACAGATACGGGAAGTTGTCGCTCGCCTCACCGCGCGCCCTTAGGACGTCGATGTTCGTCGCCGAGCTTAGATACTCGGTTACGTTGCATCCGGCGCCTTCGCGACACTCGGGACTCAAGGTTCCGGCGAAGTTCGAAGACAGATTGCGAAGGCTCCCAAGCTCGTAGATCCCGTGAAACTCGCTGACGCCGCGGATCCCTTTGGGGATGATCTTCAGCGCGAGCTCGAGGTTACCTTGCGGAAGCCGCGAGTTCACCCACGCGTCCAGGCGCGCGACGAGCTTGCCGTCGATAACACGACCCTGACCGAGGACGCCGACGTCGCCGCGATCGCGGAACTCTTTCGGAAGATCGGCGCCGGTCGTAAGAATCGTGCGTTCCTTCAGGTTCGCGCCGGTATTGTTCAAGACCAGATGTCCGATGATGTAAAAGTCGCCGCTCACGATGGGCATATACTGGGGAACGCCCGATTGACTCTCGAAGCGCACCTTCGGCGACATGCTCACGTTGAAGCGGATGAACGTGCCCTTCGAGCTCTCGCCGCGGCGGAGCGTCTGAATGTTCACGTCGTCGACAAAGAGCGTGTCCTCGCCGAGCAGGCTTCCGCTCAGCGAAGCGTCGGCCTGAGCCGGCTCGACAAGCATCGCGGGATTCAAAGGCTTATCGCGTAAGAAACGGACTTGATCGCCCCCGTCACGCGTCGGATTCGCCGGCGCCGCCCAAGGATTGATCGCGATGCGCACGCGCTGGCGGCCCGTGTGAATTCCGGTACCGACGATATCGCGCTCAATCACCGTCCAGCGGCTGCGCTTCACGAAAAAGTTGAAGGGAATCGACTCGAACCAGCTGAAGCAACCTCCGCTGGTCGTCGCAGGGACATCTTCAATGCGACCCCGACCGGGAATTTCGACCGCGAATTGGTGGCTGATCGCGTCCTCGCGCGAAGCGCGATCTTGAATGCACGCGGTGAAACGGAAGTTCGCTTCTCGCGGAACCCGCCACGTCGAAGCATAGGTCACCTGCGTCTGCGGATCGGTGAAGCGCTCGGGCACCCCGAGAACGGTGGCGTCCCCGTCGAGATCTTTCACGCGAAAGCTCGCCGCGCCGTCGTTGCCGTCGTTTCCGTTCACGCCATCGGGCTTTTTGTCGACCTTCGTGCACGCGGAGAGCGCGGCGACGATCGATGCCATGATGAGGGCGCGGGCGTTAAAACTTGGCATATTCGGTCTCCACTCCGATGAAGAAGATCGTTAGGTCACGTTGGTTCGGGTCGCGATTGATGGGCTCGGCGAAGTAGGTTTCGGCGAAGATCGAGAAATCCTCTTTTTTGAACTTCAGCGTCGCCTCGAGGTGGTGACCGATGCGGTTCGTGTTCCCGTAGCGCGATTTATTATAGTACGCGACCGTGGCGTCGCTTTCCACGAAGTAGCGGCGATAGCGAAGATCGAGCTCGTGCTCGCCGAAATTGAAATTCGGGCCAAGCCCCCAAAGCTGGGCGTCGGCCGCGTCGCCGGGAGCCTCGGTATTGTGAATGCGCTCATATTCGACCGCGAAATTTACGGCCGAGTCGCTGCAGTAACAAAGCTCCGAGCTCGAGTACCAGCCCTCATGCGCGTATTGGAAGCGGTTGTTCGGGACGTTTTCGCCGAAACCGACGTTGCCGATGCGGCGGCTTTCGAACACGACCTTCGCCGGAATGTTTGCCCAGCGGAAGTGACCGGCGTTCGCGCGCCATTTCAGCCAGCCGAAATTCTCGCCCGAGAACGACAGCGTCTCGGTGTTGAACGTGGGCAGGTTTTCCTCACGCTCGCGCTCGGTATTCAAGGTGTGGGAGGTCGGAATCGCTTGCTGCAAGATCAGCGCGGCGGTGAAGGATTTATTCTGATCCCATTTGGCGATCTCTTGAAACCCAGGGAACGCGCGCAATCCCGAAACAAGCATCGACGTGTGGTGGTAACGCTGGTTCAGCGCGCCGCCCTTGAGCTCGAAGTAAGGCGAGGGCGAAGCGATCAGGTGCCCGTCGAATAGCCAAACGCGACCCTGGAACGTATCGTCGTCGTAGCGCTCCTGCATGCGCGACGAGAACAGATTCATCGCCGGCGAGATACGCGCGTTCAGCCAATCGGTGAAGCGGTAATTGAAATTGGATGAGAGATAAAGCGCCGCGGCCGCGCCCGAGTCTTTGCCTTCCTCGACCGAGACGCCCGCGAGCGCGAATCTCCACTCGCCCGAGATCTTCTTGGCCTTCGGAGTGACGTCCGCGCGAAGCACGGAGGTTTCCGTGGTCTGCGCCGCAGACACGACGGGAGCGGTGACGGCTCCCCAGAGTAGCATCAGGCTGACCAAAGACCTCATCCCCAAACCACCGAACGCACGTGTTGAATGTAGATGGACATGTACAAGAAGCATTCCAGTTTCGGCCCCTAAACCGAATCCAAATACCCGGGAAATTGCGAGTGATTTTGGCGCCCATTGCGCGTTTAATGCGCTTTGGAACGATGAATGTTTGTTTTCCTGAAACTCACCAAATTTGCGGCCGATGCGCCAGTGAAGATTTTTCTCGCGTTGACCAGGGGCTCAACACAGTTTGGAACCAAGCTCACGCTCCAAAAACCGAAGCGCGCGCACGCCGAACCAGCTCAGATTTTCGCCGTCCACGAATGCGTAAGGAAACCCGAGCGCGTCGAGATCGGCGCGCTTCTTAAGAAAGGGGTATGGCTCGGAAGAGAATAAGAGGAGCGTTCTCCCGCGATCCAGCGCCTCGAGGTCGACCTTCGGATACTTCGAGCCCATTTCGGGAACGAGCTCTCCCCAGCCGAACCGATCGAGTACGCTGGCGATAAAGGTCCCCCGTCCCGCGGCCATCCAAGGGTCTCTCCATATCAGATAGATCGCTTGCTCCACCGCGCCCGACGGCTTGCGCCCCCACTCCAGCAGTGAGGGCGGGTCTTTGGAGCGCGGCTGGGGCGAGATCTTCAAAATCGCGCGCCACCTCTCCCCAATCCGGCGAAGCTCTTCGCTTCCGGTCCTCTCGGCCAGAAGATCGAGTTGTCCCGGCATATCCTCGACCGAGCGCACGTCGGTCGCGATCCACGGGATCTCGCTCTGCTCGGACATGAACTTCGGATTCTCCTCGCGATCGAGCACCAGCAGGTCGGGCTTCAAGCCTCGAATGCGCTCGAAATCCCAATCCTTAGTGCCGCCGACGCGCGCAATGCCGGCGACGCGATCCTTCGGGTGGATACAAAAGCGCGTCCGCCCGACGACGTCCACGCCGGCTTCGATCAGAGTCTCCGTCCACGAGGGAACCAAGGACACAACGCGCATGGACTTACTCTAGTTCAGTTTGTACAAAGTGAGAAGTTCGATTGCCAAGGAGTGAGCCATGCAGGAATTCCGTCCACTGCGCGACGTGCCCGCGAAAACGCCCTACACCTCAAAGGACGTCCTGGTCGTCTTTGGCGAAGTGTTCGCGCGCGGCTACGTGAACGGCTTGATTGACGAGGCCAAAAAAGCCGGCATGAAGGTCATCTTCAGCACGGTCGGCCGCCGCGACGAGAACGATAATTTAAGGCCTTTGAACGCCGAAGAGCTGGCGCAAAAGGATCAGCCGCTCATCAATGTGCCGCTCGAGTGCGGCTTCGACCTCGTCAAATCCAGCAAGGGCCAGACGCCCGTTGACCAAGTAAGAGGCTTAAAGCTCAGCGAATGGAACGACGCCAAGATGGACTGGGGCCAGGTCGAGGAATCGCGCCGCAAGGGACGCGAGGATTTCAAGCGCCGCGTAGGCGAATACATGAAAGAGCTCGAGAAGATGATCCCCAATGGCGCGAACGTCTTGTTCGCCCATACGATGGCGGGCGGGGTCCCGCGCGCGAAGATCATCATGCCGGTCATGAACCGCGTTTTCAAAGGACACGGAGATCGTTTCACGTCGAGCAAGGAATTCTGGGACGGACAGCTCGGCCGCTTCGCCGACCAGAGCTTTATGGACGTGACGGCCAATTCCCTCGCCGATCTGATCGAGGGCAGCACGGCGCTTCGCGAGCGCGTTCAAAAGTCCGGCGGCAAGGTTTCCTACGTCGCCTACGGCTATCACGGAACCGAGATCCTTATTGGCGACAAGTATAAGTGGCAGAGCTATTCGCCGTACCTGCAGGGCTTCGCGAAACTCGAGCTCGAGCGTATCGCCAAGCGCGCGATGGAAAACGGTATCTCGGCGTGCGTCTTTAACGCGCCCGAGATTCTCACGAACTCGAGCTCGATATTCCTCGGCGTTGAGGTCGCCCTCTATCCCCTGCTCGGAGCCTTCCAGAAAGAAGCGCCCTCGCACCCCACGACCAAGAAACTCACCGCGGACTGCGACGCCCTCCTTAAGCCCGAGTTCTCGTCGAATGCGGTGCTCGAGCTGACCGACAAGTACTTCAACAGCGATCTCATCCAGAAGAGATGGTCGGATTACCCGGGCTGGCCGCAGCACAACGGCCCCGAGCAGATGGCGCAAATGCAGACCGCTTCGCGCGCGATCATCGACATGCACAAGGACGAGAAGCAGCTCCTCACTGCCCACTTAAGCGAGGTCGTGTTCAATGCCTGCGGTAAAGCGATGATCCGCGAAGGCATGAGCCCGCGCGAAAACGCATGGTGGGTCGGTCACGACCTCGTCGCGAAACTGAGTCTCGACTAGTAAAGAGGCCCCGCCGCGACGCCCTTGTTGTAAAGGAAGTACGCGAGCGGCGCGAGTGACAAGGCGCCGAGAATCACGGCTTCCGCCACGATCGATTCGGGAATGAACGTCAACCAGCTGCGAATCCAGATCCACACGAACGGGATACACAAGTAAATCAAATGCCACGGATTCACGCCCTCGAGGTAAAAGTGCCCCGCGGCCATCATTAAAATCACGAACGCCGAAAGATACGGAATGATCGCGGATTTCGCGATTCGCGCCGGCCACACGCAAGCGACAAGAAACAATCCCCCGAGGATCGCGCAGAGGATCGTCGCCAGCTGCGACAACGAGGCGCTGGCCGAGAAAAGCAAGAACAAGCTCAACCCGCTCGCCGCGATCAACGGCAATAGAATCAATGTCGAGAGCCGAACGCTGCCCGAGGCGCGCTCCAGAATCGACCAAACGCCCAGCCCTAAACAAAAGAAAGCGATGAGATTGCGGTGATACATGGGGTTCACGATCTGCGCGCGCAAGGGATAGAGCATGACGTACCCGATCGCGAGCACCACAAGACCTCGGACCAAGTAACGCGGTCCTAGAGGCTTCGGGTTCCAAAAGACGAAGGCCGCGAGCACGAGCGCCGCCCACGCGAACGTCTCTCCACCGTCCCTCGGAGGAAAATTCACCCGACCCAAAAGCAGGTACGAGCCGCCGAAAAATCCCAGGGCGACCACGAGTCCTTGCAGGCGCGTGCGCCAGGGATCCTTCATTCCTCCGAGCGCGAACACGACGAGCGCCACCGCGAGTCCGGGTAGCGCCGCCGACTTCACAAAGAGCTGAACGATGGGAGACTCGAGCATTACTGCTTGGTCCCCTCGACTCCGACTTCAAGGTACACGTCGTCGCCGACTTCGCCGGGCTTGCTCATGAACGTCATGTTGTACGCGGAGCGCTTGATCTTGAGCGTGGCTTCTCCGCCCGCGCGGGTATTTCCCCAAGGATCTTTACCGATTTTGTTGCGCTTGAGCACGAAGCTCACGGGCTTGGTCACTCCGTTGAGCGTGAGGTCCGCGGTGACGTCGAACTGATCCTTGCCCTTTTTTTTCATCTTGGTGCTCTTCAAGGTGATGAGCGGGTTTTGTTTCGCGTTGAAGAAGTCCGGGCTCTTCAAGTGGTCGTCGCGCTTCTTCTCCAACGTCGTCAGAGAGTCGACTTTGAGCGAGAGCTCAAAGGACGATTGCTCGGGGTTCTTGTCGTTGAGCGTGAACTTTCCGTCCGCGCCGCCGATCAGTCCATACACGGGAGCGAAGCCCATGTGATCGACTTTGAAGACGACCGAAGTATGCGAGGGATCGACTTTAAACGTTTGTACATCTTCATTTTGCGCCCAGGCCGAGACCGCGACGAGCGCCGAGAAAATCAGGGAAAGTTTCATCATGATGCCTCCTTCAGAGAGATCAAATATGAAAGCCCGAATTCCGTGGAGGAGGCAAAGGATTTATCGGATGCGGAAACGGTCTTGCGGGTCGAGCTGCTGAAGTCCTTGGCACTCAGGACGCGTGAGGGCATCGTGCAGTCCTCGACAAGGCGTGCCAGGGGCCACCGGAACGAACCACTCGGGCGCCGAAAACGGCTCCGCGGGCGGCATCGGGGTCAGGACGACGGCGTGCGGATTCTGCGACGGATCCTGGCCCTCGCTCAGGCGCGAGATGATCACGCTGAATACGATCGAAAGATCGAAGCGATTGAGCTCGACCGATCCGGACCCGAACCACGAGTTCCACCAGATGCTGATGCCATCGCCGAAGCCTTCGGGAATGCGCTTGTTCGCGAGAATGAAGTAAAAGACCGCCGTCGCCTCGCCGTCGCTCAAATCTTGATCCATCTTGTTGGCCGCGAGCCATTTGATGAAGCCGATGAACAAGCGGTTCGCCTCGTCCACTTCGGGGTTGGTGAGAGTCCCCGACTCGTCGGTGTCGAAGCGGGTCATTACCGCCTCGGCGTAATATGAAATCACGGAAAGCGTGCTGAACTCGCTCAATTCGACCCACCGGGGATCGCTGTTCGCCGGAGAATACGCGGTCTCGAGCAGATTCTTCGAGTACTCGCGCCGCCCCTCGGGCGTGAGCGAGGCGAAGAATTTTTTCGCTTCCGGCAGGAGCCCGATGTACTCGGGCAGAATCTTCGGCATCAGCGTCTTCACGCAGAAGCGGTCGAGCTTTTTGCGTCCGTTGATATCGAGGTCGGGCCCGCGCCGGCAGAGCTTTGAAAACCGCTCGTAAAGGTTCAACGCCAGGTTGCCGCCCGAGTATAGGAACGCCAAGAGCTCCATCGCTTCGACGTATTTCATCTTACCGCTCGAGTCGGTCGCCTCGGGATTCAAGCCGTCGGCCGAGTACGTGAACAGGTTCCCCTCAATGAACACGCGCGAGCCGGTCTTCACGTTGCGGGGGTCGACGAAGCCCAAGTCGATGCCGATTTCGCGAAAGTCGTCGTAGAACCTTTCCATTTCGAGCGTGGTGAGACCCGACTCCCACGTCTGCACCGAGCGATCCGACGAGTAACCTTTGAAGATCAATCCCACGACCGAGCGCAGGAGGTTCATCAGCGAGAGATTGTAAAATCCATGCTCGACCTTAAGGGCCGGGAGCTGCGAAGCCGGCGCGACCAGAATGTTCGGCGTATCGTCCAGATAGAGCGGCCGCATGAGCCCCCGCACCTTGAGGAACTCGATCCAGTCGGGATTGTTGAGAATCGGCCGATCCTCATTGCTCAACGGCCGGCGCGCCTCGGGCTGCAGATTCGGAACGGCGATCGCGTTCGATGTCGTGATCGTCCCGCCCATTTGCGAATCCAAATTCATTTGAATGTACGCCCATTGGTAAAACGCGTCCTTCATCCGCGAGAGCGTCCTCAGGGAAAGCCCGGAGGGCGTCCTCCGGTCGGGAGGGATGGTCGGCTCGCCGAAGATGCGGCTCACGATCGTCGCGAGGGCGCTCTGCATGGACTCGAGTCTCCAACGCTCGGGCATCCAGCGGATGCCCTTCAGCGCCTTGATGGCCGCGGTCAGCTGCTCGGGTGAGATCGTGAGATTCTCCTGCCGCGATATCGCGCTCTCGACGAGCGCGAACACTTCCGCGGCGAGGTGAAGCGTGTTCTGCAAACCCACGCCGCTGAGCTTCGGCTGCGTGCGGACGCCGACTTCGTATTCGAGGTAGGCCATGTACGAGCGCGCGAGCATCTGAAGCATGGGCATCCAGTCGCGCGCGCGAATGACGTCCGAGGCTTCGGGCGAGACGGTCAGCTCTTTAAACACGCGCAGGAACTCCGCCCATGCCGCCGGCGGGATCGCGTTCGGAAAGTGCTCGTTCCAGCCGGTGAATTTGCGGAACTCGCGGATAAACGCCTCGAAATTCGCGAGCGGATAATCCTGACGATTCGCCTGAAAGCGCCGACTGATGACCTCGATCGATTCGTTTACGGCCGCGGAAGCCTCACGTAAGTTCTGCCCCACGAGGTGCGCTTCTTGCTGGCGCGCGAGCTGCGGGTTCAGGCTTTTTAAGTGCGGCTTCAAGCGAAGCGCCTCTTTGCGAATGTCCTCGAGCACCTCGATCGCGACGTAAAGCTCTTCGCGCGAAATGCGGTCAACGGTGCCGCCGATGAACGTGCGCTTGATCACCATGAGTTCGTGAAGGAGCTCGTCCGAAATCATTTTGTCTTTGATGAAATACGTCTGCAGAAAACGGCGAATCTCTTCGGGCGCGTAGGTTTTCTCGTCACGTCCGCGGGTGAACTGAGCGAACGCCGTGAACGCCTTTTGCAGGCACTTCACGAAATCGGTGACTTCCTCGCCCGCGAGCCGGTCGAACACGTAGTCCTCAAGGTGCTTCGGGATTTGCCCGACGCAGCTGAAGCCGTTCCCGCTATACGAAGGCGGAGGCGCCTGGGGAGATTCCTCTCCCGTGTGCAACCCGCACGACACGGACGTCAACGTCAGAACGCACGCGAGCCCCAGGCTCAAGAGGGACCTAGAACACATAGCTCATCCCCCCGTAAAAGCGGTCGTTCGCGCGGTACCTCGAGAAAAGCCCGGCATCGCTCGAGTTCGCATCGACCTCGGCGCCGAGCACATCGGCGCCGATCAAGAACGTCAGCTGATCGCGCTGCCACTCGAGCGCGCCCGAGAGCCATCCGCCCTGCTCGGGAATCGAGTAGCTGTAGCGCGTGCGCAGACGGAAGCGCGAGCGCGCGAGCTGCGTGATCTGAACGGTCCAGTCGAGCGCCGCAACCTCGCGAAACGGATACCGATCAAGCGAGGACTCGACTTGATCGTCGGGCACTAGGCCTCCGGCGCGATCCTTCTTGATCTCCCACGAGTGCATGTACGAGTAGCCTAGCCACGACGGGCGGCGGATCCACCTGCGAATATAGTGTCGATACCCCAGTCCCGCGACGATCGCCGAATTCAGCGGCGCCTCCTCGTAGGACTCCGGCATCCCCGAGGAGTTCGGCACGTCTCCCGTCACCGAGATCCAGCCTTGATCGTCCGTGCGCGTGAATCCCGACTCAAGCGTGGCCACATGGTGCTTGATGATTTTGGTGTGGATGCGCGCGGTGATCTCGACCGGCGGAGCGGCGCCGATGTTCACGCAGTTCGCGCACTCAATACCCAAATGGATTTGGTTGCGGGGCTTATACGCGTACGACGCCTGGATCCAGAACGGACTCTTGTCGTTCTGGTAGCGCGCCGCCAGACCGAAACTCGAATGCATGATGATGTCTTCTTCCGCGGGCTTATTGAGCTCGAAGTAAAGCGGAACATCACCCGAAAAGCGCGTCCCCTGGAAGAGCTGCATGCGACTTTGCGGCTGCACGAACCAGCGATTGGAGGACTCGAAGCGCCCTTCGCGCAGCTGGAATTGCGGCCCCTGATCGGGAATGTTCACAGGAGAGGTGAAGAGCGTAACGGTCAACGACGAGCTCGCTTCGACGTCGAAGAACAGCCCGGTCAGCCCCTGTTGAACCGGATCGAGATAATCCCAGCGCAACTGCGGCTGCCAGATTCCGAGATTGAACTCCTCGTCGAGGCGGCTCCACGTGCGCTTCTGGCGCCCGACCGTCATGCGAAAATGTCTCGCGAGCCGGCGCGGCTCGAAGTAGATCTCGGGAACGCCGAAGTAGGTTTCGTCCTGAAATTCGAATGCACCTTGGGCGATGGGATTGAATTTCGCGTGAAAGGCGTCGCTCTCGCTTTCAAGATTCAGGTCGGCCGCGAGCAGCGTGTAGTTGGAGGTCTGCGCCGAATGCTGGACGCCGCCCAGATACCGATTCTGCTGCAGATTTAAATCCAAGTAACTCGTGCCTGGCTTTGCGGAAACGTTGGCGCCGAAAAGAGTCGCGCATCCCAGAAGGCCGGTCACAAGACCGAGTCTCCAACCCATCAAGTCAGGCCCTCCCTAAGGCCCGAACGGCGGAGAATAATGGGCTTAAATCACGGTTTCAATTTGGACCTAAGGGCTTGAAGTCATTTCAGGAAACGCCAATTCGCTTTACAACTTTGACAGTTGACGGAGGATGCCCATCAACGTGGGCCTTCCCGAGTCGAATTGCCACTCGTTTTGGTGCCATTTCCAATGCAGCCAGAGCACGTTTCCGCCGAATTTCGTGAAGGGCGTATCGCCGTACTTCATCAGGAATGTAAAAAATGCCTGCAGTTCCTCATCGGGAAGGCCGCTCGAGGACAGCAGCGTCTCGAGAATGGGCCCGAAGTGGCGAAACGCGGGATCCGACTCGAGCAAGGTAATCGCCTCATTTCCATCGGCGTCGAATCGACGGAGGAAGGTCTCGACGTACTGGAAAATGATGTACGTCTGGAGCAGATCGCCCGTGCCGAAGTCACCCGAAACGACGCCGTCGAGCACGGTCTCTTCGGCGCTCTTCATGTAGTCGACGAACTCCTGCGCGGGCTTATTGAGCAGGTACACTTCGAGCCGGGGCATCGCCGCGAGCGCCCCGTTTCCGAGTCGCGCGCCGAACATCCGTATACACGAAGCATGATCGGGAACGGTTTCCTTACGACACTCGGATTCCGCGCCGTCGACCCACATTTGGGCCGCGCGAAAGGCCGAGGCCACGAAAGCGAGGTAGCGCGTGCCTTCGTGAAGCTGAATAAACCCGTCGGCATTCGAGGAAAGCGTGAAGAGATCGGATTCGCGCAAAAGCTTCGTTCCGATCTTCGCTTCGGTATCCTGAAGCCAGCCGAAACTTTGCAGGACCGGCAGAACCTCGCCGGCGACTTCGAGCATCTGCGCGTCGTCGAGCTGATCCGGCGCCTCGCCGACGAAGGCTTCCTTGAACCAATTCAAAATCACGAACGGCCAAACCATGCGCACGCGCGCCTCGGTCGTCCATCGCGCCGAAGGCGCCGCCGGGAAAAGCAGACGACCCGCGACGTCCCACTCGAGCGGAACGGAAGCGACGAGCATCTCTTCGTACTTGCGCCCGAGGCGCGCGCCACCGGGCTGATGGCTGATCGCCTGACGGCGGAGCAGGATCCAGTTTTCCATTTGCTCGCGCAACACTTCAATGTGCGCGAGCGACATGGATTCGGACGCCCTGCCGCCTCCGAGCGGACGCTTGATGAGCCACTTAAACGTCGCCTTCAAAGCCGAGGCGGTAAAATCCTTCGGCAGCCAATCGGTTTTGCCGATCGAGTCGAAGAGCGCGTTCCACTCTTCGAGCGGAATTCGGCTGTCGCGGTGAAGCTCGGCCCCTCGCTTAAGGCTTTGGCTAACGGCTAGAACTCCCTGCGGCAAAATCTCGCGCACAAGCGCGGAGTTCAGATCGTCGTTGAACGCGTAATTGAACGCAAGAAACGCGAGGTACGCGTCCCCGGCGGTTTCAAGTAGCGGCGCCCATTCGTGTCCGTCAATCCCCT
>CAYPFC010000030.1:1433-5009 GCA_964409815.1 uncultured Pseudobdellovibrionaceae bacterium | reverse complement strand
CCGCACGGCCGCCGCGCTGCGGCGCACCCGCATCTCACACATCCACGCACGGCCCCCATTCCGCCAGCAGGATCGCCAGATCGACCGCGTCGACGTTCCGATCTCCGTTGAGGTCGCCGGGTCCGCGCGTGCTCCAGCCCGCGAGCAGAATCGCCTTCACCGCCGGAAGAACGTCCATTCCCGCGCGAAACCTCTCAAAGACATCCGCGTCGTCGAATTGTTTCTCGGCCATTTCGTCGAGCTGGTCGAGCAAGGTCTCCAGTTGCTGGAAGCTGTACGATTCGCGCCGCTGATCCAGCCAAATCGCGAGCCGCTTCAAACCGCTCCGAAAAGCCTCGGACGCAGCAAGAATTTCTTCGTCGCTCGCCGTCTCTCCTTGAAGGAAGAGCACGCGGGCGTACGGATTCAGGTCCTGCGAGACCTCCTTCAAAACCGCGATGAATTCAATCAAGCCATGCAGCTCCGCGCGAGTGATGACGTCGGTCTTTCCGGCTAAAACCACGCGCTTCACTTCCATCAGACTGTAAAGAAGCTCATTGCTGACCTTGACGTCGCCCATGAAATGCTTCTCGAGGAAGCGCAAGACGTTCTCGGGCTTGTAGCGATTCGCATCGCCTTCGCCGGCGGTCAGCCGCTCGTACTCGGAAATCGCGTGCGCCGTGCAATCCCAAAACTCCGCGACTTCGGGGTTCGACATTTTGCCCTCGAAGTACGCGCTGAGCTTGTCTCCCATTTCGGCAAGGCAGTCGGCGCCGCCTTTATGAACGACGATCGGCTCCTTGGTAGGCTGGTCCTCGAGCGAGCAGCCGACGAAACCGAAGATCGCGAGCGCGCACAGGAAGAGTCCTTTAAAAGACATAACTCATCCCCACTCCGACACGGTCGTTGGCGCGATACAGCGAGTAAAAGCCGCCCTCGACCTCGGCGTCCGTTCCGAGCAGCCCCAAGAAATCCATCTCGAGCGTGAGGCGCATTTCCCTGGAAAAGTTCATTCCCGATGTGAACGTGAGGGCGCCGCCGTTTTGTTTTCGATCATAGGTAGCCGAGACTTCGGTATCCAGCGGAAAACGAAATATCCCGCGCCACGGCTTACTCAGCCCCAAACGGTAAGCCTCAAGGTATTGATAGCGCTGCTCGAACAACGAAATGTCGCCCGCGAACTCGCCCTTGTCGCGCGCATCCCCGCCCTCGACGTTTAAGAACGAAAAGCTCACGCGCGCGGCCTGCGGGCCTTCGGCCTCGAGCGGCCGCGAAACTCCGAGCGCCGTGATCCATGCCGGCTTCACCTGCTGCGAAGTCCAAGTCTCGGGCATCGTGTTGTTGTCGGGCTCTTCGTACGTCAATCCGCCGTAGAGCGTCCACGCCCCCATCTTGACCGAGTTGTCGACGCCGACAACGCGATGATAAACCACCCGCGGAGCGATCTCGATGATCATGTAGTCTTCTTTTTCGCCGACAATCAGGCGCCCCTCCGAGGGAAATCCGAGAAGCAATTGCGGGATCGGCTTGTACGCCACGGAGACTCGCCCGTTGTAGCGTCCGTAAGTCTGCTCGTACTTCCCGACCAGCCCCGGCTTTGAGGCGATACTCCACGGGTTCGGTGCATCGACCGAGTAATGAATATCGCTCACCTGCTGGCGAAAAATGAACTGCGACGCCGGCGGCGTGAACCAGGGATTGGCGCTGTGAAACTTGTTTTCGCGCACATAGAAATGCGCGCCGAAATCGGGAACGTAAACAGGCAGAACCCCCAGCGTGAGCGACTGATTCTTATCTCTCTGGGCCAGGAAAAATCCGATCAGGCCCGCGTGCTCGGGACGAAGCTTGTTTTGCGAATAGCGCGACTGGAACACCCCTTGCTTCCAAGCGTCTTCCCACGTGCTCCAGGTGTCGAGGTGCCGGCCGGCGATCACGCTCGACTGCTTTGCGACGGGCACGCTCGCCTTGAGCTCGTAAATATTGAGGTAGTTCCATTTCTCCGTGCCGCTGTATTCGTCTTTGAAATAGGCGCGCGTTGTGAGCTTGCGCCACCGGCGCTGCATATCGACCGTCACGCCGATCGTGGCGTTATTGGATCCGGCGTCGTCGCGAAAGTAAGTTTGTCCGGCGCTGACGTATTGACTGTTCTGGAGGTTGAGTGAGCCGACGTCACGAACGGGCGCGGCCGCGGCGAGTGAGTGCCCACCGAAAAACGAGCCTATCAATATGGATAGAACGCCCCCTGACACTATGCCCCCAAGCCTTCTTTTTATAAAAAGGCTCGCCGAGCACGCAAGACGATTCAACTATTGCGATGCATCCAGGGAAGAATTCCAGGTCTGAACCTTTTCAATAACCCACGCGGGGTCATCCCAAGGTAAATCGTGCCCGCCCCAAGAGTGACGCTCGAGCGGCCACCCCCATTTTTCATGTAGAACGGTTGAGCAGGACGGATCGACAAAGCGATCGCCGAGCCCATTTAAGAGCAGGACCGGTACGTTCGGCTTCTGTTTAAGCCCGCTGAAACGCGCGGCGGCCATCAACTGATTGGTGAAATTGAGATAGGAGCCGCGCTGCTCGTTGGCGATCTTCAACCAAATCGGAAGGGCCTTCTCGCGCGCTTCGGGATCGTTAATGAGCAAATCGATCAGCTGCTTCTCGCGGTCGCGAAGGGATTGAGTGGAGATCGCTTTTACGAAGCTCGGCCAAATCTGCCAGCGTAGTCTTCGGTACGCCGGGCTGAAGCCCTTTGCGCTGGTGTTGATAAGAACCACGCCGCCGAGATCTTCGGGTTTGTTCTTCATCCACTCCATCGCGACCATCCCGCCGAGCGACATCGCCACGATTTTGAATGGCGCCTGCGATTTGGCGCGCGAGACCGCTTGCGCGCGAATGAAATTGAACATTTCGGTGATGCTGAGCGGGCTGCGCGTATTGGCGAACTCTCCGAACCCGGGAAGATCGAGCGCGATCACGTCGTCGCCGGAAAACGAGTGCTTAAACAGCTCGACGAAAGGTCCCCAGTGGCCGGTTTCGCGAGCCAACCCGCGCACAAGAATCCAGGCGGCGCGCTCAGCTTTCATACCAAAGTTCCAAAGCTTTTCTCATGTTATGGGCGCGCCTGTCGTCGGATTGATGCAGCCACGCGGCTTCCGAAAGGAGCGCGCGATGAAGAAAATCGAAGAGATTCAAATGGCGCCGTAGGATGCGGCTTCGCCGGTGCGGAAGCATGGGATTGAACACACCTTGCTTATTGAAAACTTGCAACGGATTTTTACGCAGCCACGCCCACGACCCCATCTCCAGACAGAACGGAATGAAAAAGCCGTGATTCTTGCGCTTGCGATTTTCCTCGAAAATGTAGTCCCAAGGATCTCCGTGAATCGTATACTGGCGCGACATCGGCTCGAAGACATAAAAATGGTGTGGGTACGTTTGATCGAAAAGGCCTTTGAGCGCGTACGCCTCCGCAAGGTAAGGAAACGGCCGGCGCGAATGCGCGTACGGGAACCAGAAACGATCTTTCGCCCCGAAACCCGAGTGCACGTCTACCGCGAAGCTCAGCTTCGAGCTTAGGATCTCGCGCTCGAGCACGGC
>CAYPFC010000030.1:1039-1423 GCA_964409815.1 uncultured Pseudobdellovibrionaceae bacterium | reverse complement strand
TCGTCCGCCTTGCCGACGCGCTCGGGGTCGAGATCGGCACCCTCTTCGCCGCGATACCACGGAAGCTTAGGCGAGATGCGGTGCCCGCGAAACGCCGGCCCTTTTTTATCCTCCCCGTCGAGCGGGGAGTTGCGGATCAGGTCGACGCCATTGCCGTTCGAGCGAGTTCGGTTCACGACGCCGACCGGATTGAGGATCGGCATGAACACGAGGCGCGAGTGCTTTAAGCGGTCTTGAAAATGCTTATCCCAACGTAGTAGCTCGAGCAGCGTGTGCATGTAGGCGAGGACGACTTCGCAACCGATCTTCTCAAGCCCGTGCGCTCCGGCGAACAGCCCAAGCGAGGGCGCCTCGGGGTCCGGGCTCCCCAGGGTCACGGCGTGC
>CAYPFC010000030.1:0-1014 GCA_964409815.1 uncultured Pseudobdellovibrionaceae bacterium | reverse complement strand
TTCCGCGACGATTCGCGTGCGAGCGCGGGTGCCGAAACTCTCGATGAGTGCTTCAAGCTCGTCCATCTCCGGAAAATTTCGCCGCGCTAAAAAATCAGGCACAGTCCCGATTATACAAGGGCTTGTTTGACTCACGCAACCGCGTTACTAATAAAGCGTGCCACAAACTAGGGGGAGACATGGCTCAAGACAACCTGTTCCCGGTTGCATCGAGTTGGGACAAATCCGCATGGATCAATAAGGCGAAGTACGAGGAGATGTACCAGCGCTCGGTGAAAGACCCCGACTCGTTTTGGGCCGAGGTCGCGGGCCGCCTGAGTTGGTCCAAGCCTTGGACCCGCGTGCAGAACGTGACCTTTAATAAGCCGGTCCATATTGAATGGTTCACGGGCGGAAAGTTAAATGTCGCTTACAATTGCATCGACCGCCACCTACCGCAGAACAAAGACCGAGTCGCGTTTTTTTGGGAGCCCGAAGGGCCTTCGCATAAGCCTCTCCGGATCACCTACCAGAATTTAAAAGACCGCGTCTGCCAACTCTCGAACGGACTTAAAAAAATCGGGGTGAAAAAGGGCGACAAGGTTACGATCTACATGCCGATGATTCCCGAAGCCGTCTACGCGATGCTGGCTTGCGCGCGCATGGGTGCCGTCCACTCGGTCGTGTTCGGAGGGTTTTCGCCCGACTCCCTGAGCGACCGGATCAACGATTGCGAAAGCGACTTCGTGATCACCGCGGACGAGGGATTGCGAGGAGGGAAAACCATCCCTCTGAAAGCCAACACGGACGAAGCGCTCAAGAAGGCACCGCGCGTGAAAGGCGTCGTCGTCGTCAAACACACCGGCGGCAAGGTCAGCTTCACTCCGGGGCGCGACCACTGGTACGACGAACTCGTCACGGACCAACCCACCGATTTCGCACCCGTAGAGATGGACGCCGAGGATCCCTTGTTCTTGCTCTACACGTCCGGCTCGACGAACAAGCCGAAGGGCGTTTTGCACACGACCGGCGGCT
>CAYPFC010000029.1:0-17480 GCA_964409815.1 uncultured Pseudobdellovibrionaceae bacterium | reverse complement strand
ACGATCGAGATCACATCGTCGGGAATCCCCACGATTTGCGCGAGAATTTCCTTACCGCGCTGGGGGTGGGTCTCGTACAACTTGATCTCGGCCGGGGTCATCTGAATTCGCGACTTCTGCACGACCTCGGTGGGAAGCTCTTTCTTGCCGATATCGTGCATCAGTCCGCCCAGAGACAGACGAACCTGGGTCTTCGTACTCGTATGCCCCATGGACTTGGCGATCATGCACGAGTACACCGACACGGCAACCGTGTGCGCGTAAAGCTGATCGCCTTCCGCCTGCAGATAGTCCAACAGCGACATCATGTTCTCGTCGTCGCCGATCATGTTCAGCGTGTTGTCCATGATTTGAGTGGCGTCCGACAGCGTGTCACGGTCGATTCCGTTAAAGTGCGCCGATTGAGAGATCAAAGTCATCGTGTTGGCGAGGAGCTTCAGCTTCGCGTCGTCGCTCACCTTTTTGGCGCCCGCCGCCTTGTTCAGGAAAAGGTTAAGACCCACGAGCTTGCGCAGCTCTTCGGGCCTCACGTAGAAGAAATCGACTTTCTTTTCCTTGTACATCTTCAAGCGCTCAACCGAGACGACGTCCCCCGCGTGGGCGATCTTGATAAACTTGGTCCCGGACAGTTTCACGTGCAGGTCGACGAGCAGTTTCGAAGCCGTAATGAAATCCTCGACCGGAATTCGACAAAAGCGCGGCTCGTCTTCTTTCGGCTTTTCGGGCTTCGCCTTCGCCGCGTAGCACGAGGCGATCACCTTCTTAAGGTTCTCTAAGCGGAACGGCTTCGCCAGGAATTCGTCGGCGCCGATGTCGTGGGCGGCCTGAGCCTCGATGATCTCCGAAAAGCCCGTCATCAATACGAATTTAACCGCCTTGTTGGCGGCGCGGACATGCTTCAGGAACTCAACCCCGTCGAGCTCGGGCATGCGCACGTCCGAGATAATCATCTCGAATGCGTTCGAGTTCAGATCGAAGATGGTCTTCGCGACCAATCCGTTCTCGGCCTCGCGCACTTCATATCCAAGAAGCTCGACGACATTGCGGATGACCTTGCGGAAAGTTTCGTCATCCTCGACCAGGAGCAATTGTTTTCGTGCTGTAGCTTCCACCTAAACCTCGTCCGTTTATTTATCGGCAAGAGCCCGGCAACTTTGAAATTCTTACAGGGGGTCGGGCCGCAAAATGTCATTTTTAGGCTTGTGTGCCAGACGGATTTCCGATATAACGCACTAGGTCATTCAATTAAGGGAGTCAGGATGAGAATCTTAATTGCCACGCTTCTCGCATTGTTCGCCGGTCTTAACGCCGCCCACGCCGAAAGTTCTGTCTTAAAAGAGACCTGCACTCTTGAATCCATGAGCCTCGAACAGGACACCCAAATCTATTGCGCTGGCGACCTCGAAGTCGCTCCCGGTACGGTTGTCGATACGAACGGCCACCTCTTCCAGGTCGTCTCGGAAGGCGCGGCAAACCTCGGGCCCGCGAGCGGTCTGACTATCGACTCCAACGGCAAAGCCTCCGTCATCCTGATGTACGTTCGCAATCATGTTTCCGGCCAACTCATGATCCGCAACTCCAACGCGGAAGACGGGCTCGGCGGAATCGTTGAAATCACCGCGGGCGCCATGACCGAGGGTTACCAGCAGAACATCGCTAACGGCATCGGGGGTTCCCTCACCGTGATCGCTGGCGGAGAGATCTTGAAACTCCAAGGACCTGAGAATACGATCGCCCGCAACTAAGGGGGCGCTATGGGCGGCCAAATCCGCTACGCCGTCGTCGCCGGCGGCTGTTTCTGGGGAGTCGAAGAGCTCATTCGAAAAGTTCCGGGCATTGTGGAGACCGAAGTCGGCTACACGGGCGGAACGAGCGATAATCCCGTATATGAGAAAGTCAAAACCGGAACCACGGGCCACGCTGAAGCCGTGCGCATCGGGTTCAATCCCGATGAAATCTCTTACGAGGGCGTCCTCGAGCTGTTCTTTAAATTGCATGATCCCACGACGCTGAATCGCCAGGGCAACGACCTCGGGACTCAATACCGCTCGGCGATTTTCGTTTCCAACGACGACGAGCGCGCGATCGCCGAAAAAGTGAAGGCGCGTGAGAATTCATCGGGCCGCTGGAAACGGCCCGTGGTGACCTTGATCGAGAACCTTAAAACGTTTTATCCTGCCGAGGCTTACCATCAGGATTATTTGCAGAAGAACCCGGGTGGTTATAATTGCCATTATTGGCGTGAGTAACGTCCGCGGTCACGAGGCGCGATCCGAAGCGCAGTAAGAGCTCGCGTACCTTTTCCATATACGTGTACACCGCCGGGATCACGATCAACGTGAGGAACGTCGAGCTGATCACGCCGCCGATGACGGCGACGCCGAGCGAGGTGCGCTGGTTCGAAACTTCGTTCAAACCGATCGCGACCGGTACCATCCCCGCGATGAGCGCGAGGCTCGTCATCAAGATCGGGCGCAGACGCGTTTTTCCGGCTTCCAAAATGGAGTCGTAGATCCCCATCCCCTGCTCGCGCAGCTGATTGATGTAATCCACGAGAATGATCGAGTTCTTTGTCGCCAGACCCATCAGCATGATACACGCGATCATCGAGTACAGATCGAGCGACTTTCCGCCGAACCACAGGGCGAAAAACGCTCCGCAGGTCGAGAGCGGGATCACCATCATGATCGTGAACGGCGTGAAGAACGACTCGTACAGCGACGACAATACGAGATAAATAAAGATCAAGCCGAGGAAGGCCGCGATCAACATATTCGTCATGAGATCTTGGAAGTCTTCGGCTTGCCCGACGAAGCGGTACGTGACTCCGGGGGGAAGCTCAAGCTCCCCGCCGGGCGCGAACCACTTGTTCAGATCGTCGATCACGCCGCCCATACCGGCCCCGCCGGGACGGATGTCCGCGCCAATTTGCAAATAGCGCCCGCGGTTTTCGCGGTCGATGCTCGCAGGCCCCGTGGTTTTCTCGGCGCGGGCGACCGCCTTCAGATCGATGATCCGCTGATTCATATTCGGAACGAGGATCTTGTCGTAGTTCGCCTCGAGGTCGCGCTGCTCGGGCTTGAGCCTCACGCGAATATCGTACTCAAGACCATTTTCGCGATACACGGCGGGCGTTACGCCCTCCACTTGCGCGCGCAGCTCGGCGCCGACTTCGGAAGAAGAAACCCCGAGTCGCTCGGCCTTATTGAGATCGACCAGCACCTGGAACTCAGGCTTTCCGGGTCGGTACGTCGTATCGACGTCGACAAGTGCCGGGTGATCCTTAAGCTTCTCGAGCGTCTTCATCGTAAGCTCTTCGATCTGCTTCAAGTCTTGACCCGCAAGATTCAGCGTGAACGGGCGCAACCCCCCGCCAACGTAGTCGATGTCCTTGACCTTCGGATTGACGTCCTTTTGATCCTTCAAAAGCTCGCGCATCTGCGCCTTCACGTCGCTGGTAGAGAGCGTGCGCGTTCCGAACGGCGTGAGGAACACGTAGAACTCGGCCTTGTTCTTCTCGCCGAGGCGCGAGCCCACGGTGAGAACCGTATTCACGACTTCCGGATGGCCCTTGATCATCTTGTTGATCTCGAGCGCGCGGTCGCGCATGCGCTCGAGGCTCGTGCCCGGAGGCATGTCCAGGCCGACCGAAAACTCCCCGCTATCCTGCGTGGGTAAGAACGTCTTCGGCACTTTCATCAGCGGAACGCAGCTCGCGAGAACGATCACCAGCGTACCGACGATCGCCATCCAGGGTTTGCGCAGAATGAACTTCAGAAAGTTCGCGTACTTCAAATCGAGCGCGGCCTGGAAGCGGTTGAACAGGCGCACCGGAGTGCGCACGATATAGAAAAATCCGCTCTTGGGCTCGGCTCCGTGCATGCCACCGAAGTACGCGCTCATCATCGGCGCGTTGGTGAGGGCGTCGAACAAGCTGATCATCATAATGAAGCAGACCGTAAGACCGAACTGCTTAAAGAATTGCCCCACGACCCCGCTCAAGAATCCGATCGGCATGAACACCGCGATGATCGTTAACGTCACCGCGATAACCGCCATCGTCACTTCCTGCGTGCCTTCGAGCGCGGCCTTACGCGGGCCTTTGCCCATCTCCATGTGGCGGAAAATATTTTCCCGCACCACGATCGCGTCGTCGATCAGAAGACCGACCGCCAAACTGAACGCGAGCAAGCTCATCACGTTGATACTGAAGCCCGCGATCTGCATGAGCGCGAACGCGCCGATCAGGGACACCGGGATAGCGACGCCCGTAATGAGCGTCGAGCGCATCGAGCCGAGGAAGAAATAGACCACGATGATCGTCAGCAGAATCCCGATGATGATCGCTTCCTGCACGTCGAGGACGTTCAGCGCCACGTAGCGCGCCGAACTGCTCACGACTTTGAGCTCGGGAGCGGCATCCGGATAGCGCACTTTCAGGTCGGCGTTGATTTTCTCGACCTGCTTCTTGACGTTCTTTTCGACCGCGACCGTGTTCGATCCGGACTGCTTGTAGATCGTTAGGAGCAGCGTCGTCTCGCCGTTCATGTACGTATAGGACGTCGGATCCGCGAGCGTGTCGGTCACTTGCCCGACGTCGGCCAGCGTGAGCGCGCGCTCGTTCCCAAAGAACGTGATCGCGGCGTTTTGAATCGCCTTCACCGAGTCGAACTCGCCCACGGTGCGGAAGACCATGTCTTGCCCGGCGCTCTCGCGGCTGACGGAGCCCGCCGGAATGTTCTGTCCGGTCATCTCGAGGCGGCGGGCGACTTGCGAGACCGAGAGCTGCGCGCGCGTGAGCTTTTCGCGGTCGAGCTCCACGTGAATCTCGCGCTTACGGCCACCCAAAACCTCGACCAGCCCCACCGAGCTGACTTGCTCGAGGCGCGGGCGCACCACTTCGTTGGCCATGTCGTAGTGCTGCGCCATGGGAAGCTTCGCGGCCAGCGTAAGCATCATGATCGGCTGGTCGGACGGATCGATTCGGCGAATGGTCGGCTCTTCGATATCGTCGGGCAGCTTGCGGCGCGCGCTCGAGACCTTGTCTCTCACCTGCTGTTCGGCGTACTTCACGTCGGTCTCGAGGTTGAACTCCGCGACGACGAGCGAGCGGCCCTCAAGGTTCGAGGAGCGAATCGTCTTTACGCCCGCGATCGTGCCAAGCTCCTCCTCGAGCGGCTTCGAAAGAAGCATTTCGACTTCCTTCGGGCCGGCGCCGGGGTAAATCGTGTTCACCGTCACGACCGGAAAGGTCACATCGGGAAAGAGATCCACCGGCAGCTTCTTAAATGAGAAGATCCCGAGCACCATGATCAGGAGCAGAATGCAGGTAATGAAAACTGGACGGCGGATGCTTAGTGCGGAGAGACTCACGGAGCCACCTCGAAGGATTTAAGAACGTTATGAATTTGTAAGAGCGCGAGTTGGGCGCGTACGCGCTGAACTTGCGCGGACGCGAGATTCTGCTCCATCGTAATCGACTGAAACGTCGTCGAGCGCCCGTTCATCAAGCGCGCGCGCTCGCGTTTGACGAGGGTCGTGTTCACTTTCTCGAGCGCGACGGACTTTTCGAAACGGCGCTGGGCGTCCTCGCGTTGCTTGAGGAAGTCGTCCCAGGCGCGCTCTTCGTTGAATTTCGCGGCTTCAAGCGCTTGCTCGGCGGAGCGGCTCTGGGCGCGGTACGCGCGGCGCATTTCGCTCAGGAGGCTGTAATCGAGCGGGATACTGAACACGACGCCGACCGAAACGGTCGGGTCCTCGAAATTCCGGGTGGACTCGTTCCAAGCCGTCGTGCGTACGGTATCGAAACCGTTCGCGACGACGCCCGCCTTAAGGTCCAACTGCGGCCGAATCGCTGAGCGCGCAGCCTTCGCTTGCGCGCGCGCGAGGACCGCCTGCTCGTAAACCATCGCGAAGTCCTCGCGGGTCATACGCTTGGCGGGATCCTTCGCCATCTTCATAAGGAACTCCGCGGTCGGCAGGTCGGCGAGATCCGAGATGTCTTCCGTCGACTGCCCGCGCAGAGTGTTGAATTGGCGCGCCAGCGAAGCCAGCTCGTCCCTTGACGACATCAGCTCGAGCTCGCGCTGGTCGGCCGCGGCCTGTGCCTGAAGCGCATCGACGTCGTCCACAAGGCGCATTCCCGCGCGCTTGTTCATCCAATTCTTAAGCTTAAGGCTGCGATCGACGTTTTCTTCCTGAAGCTTGACGATCTCGTTGAACGAAACGACGGACCAATACGTGTTTTCCGCCTTGATCAAAAGGTTCTTCAGCTCGAATTTCTGGCGCAAGTAATTGATACGGCTGTTCGCGCGTTCCATATCGAGCTGCGCGCGCGAGACTTCGCCGAACCCGTTTCGCCAAAGCGACTGGGTCAGCTCGATGCCCGCTTGCGTATGGTAGTACTCGTCCGGGGGCTGGAAGCCCCCAAAGCCGCCACCCAGATTCGGTTGATCCAAATTCACTTTGCGCGAATCCACGAAGACATCGGTCGAGAGCCCGAGGACCGAGCGATCCCGAACGCCCGCGCGGAATCCGCTTGAGCGCTGACGCCAAGGCTGAGTCGACGACGTCGGCTCGGCGCGATTGTCCAAAAGACCGAATTCCGTATAGAACTCGGAGCTCAGGGACACTTCCGCTTCGTTCAAGCGAAGCTCGGCGGCGGTCAAAGCGTCAACGGCGGCGCGCCCCTGGGCGCTTTGGGTTTTGACCTGATTCAAATATTCCTCAAGCGTCAATTTCGGGGCGGGAGCTTTTGTTTTAGCCGGTGCTTGCGCGTAGGCGGTAGCAGTGAAAAGGAACGAGACGAGAACAAGGACGGACTTCATTTCGCAACTCCGTTGAGGAACAGTTCTGAGATTTGTTCGGCAAACTTTTTGCGCCAACTGGCGTCTTGAAAACTGATGTTAAAAAATTTCTTCGCGATGAACTCCTTGCGGACACCATCGCAGGTCGAGGTAAAGAGCACCGACGACATAATTACGGGATCGCGATCCTCGAGGATCAAGCCCGCCTGCTGGGCTTTCCGGAAGAAGTTCACGACATATTTGAACGCGTTGAGCATGGTCTCTTCGAAAATTTTCAGCGCGATCGGGTTTTCCGCGCGCAACTCGCGATCGATGATTTCAAAACTATGAATGTCGTTGAGGAGCGAGGCCTGCATCTCTTCCACGAAAAGTTGAATGCGAACTTTGAGCTCGTCCCGGCTCTTGGGCTCGCTCATCACGCGCGAAATCGCCTCGAAGCGGCCGCGGGCAAAAGGTTCAATGCACTCTCTAAAAAGACCCTCTTTATCTTGAAAATGATAATTGATTAGCGAGCCCGCAATCCCCGCCTCGGCGGCGACTTCCTTTAATGAAGCGCCGTTAAACCCATGGGCCGCGAAGTGCGTGCGCGCGACTCTCAGGATCTGGGCCTTCAGTTCCTCGGAAGAAACCTCGGGCTTTTTGCCTTTGCTTCGAACGGCTTTCACCGGTGAGCTCCAATATAGTGGGTTCTCTACCGTTAAATATAGATTCAACGCATTTGAATTACAATTCAAATAAATAGAATTATGTTTTAATTTCATTAAGGTTCCAGAAAGGGTCTAAAAAACGAGCATTTAGCGCTAGCCAGGGGGTCTCATTTGCATTATGTTTTCATTTAGACCGGAGGGAAATCGATGAGCGTTATGGAAAAAACCTATCAGAATAAGCAGGTCCTTGAGCTTCTCGGCGACATTTATAAGGCGGAAATGGCCGGCGTGAACCGCTATCTCCACTACTCGTTTATGATCATGGGCTACAATCGCATCCCGATTCAGGCTTGGTTCCGCGACAACGCGAAGGAAGCCATGACCCACGCGACGGAAATCGGCGAAAAGATCACGTCCCTCGGCGGTCACCCCCCGATGGTCGCCGCGAAAGTGGAAGAGTCGAATCTCCACACCGTCCAACAACTGCTCGAAGAGAGCTTGAAGTTTGAAGAAGAAGCAATCGTGAAATATAAGCAGCTGGTTACCGCCGCCGTTGAGTTCGGGGACATCGCCCTGGAAGAAATGGCCCGTGCGTTCGTCCGCGCCGAGATCGAGCACGCCGACGAGGTACGCAAGATGATGCGCAAACCGGAGAATACTTGATCGAGATTACCAGCTTTTATCGTTTCAATCCGCTCACGACAGAGACCCAAGACAACATGAGAGCAGAGCTCGAGGCCCTATCCGAAAGAACGGGGCTTCGCGGCCTCGTTTTGCTGGGACCCGAGGGGATCAACTCGACATGCTCGGGCTCGGCCGACGCGATCGCCGAGCTGAAGGCGCTCGTCGCACGCGTGGGCGTGAACGAGTTCAAGGACTCATGTGCCGAGAAACACCCGTTCAACGTGTTCCGTATCAAAATCAAAGACGAGATCGTGACGCTTGGCCAGCCCGGGGTAGTGCCTGAGTCGGAGCGTAACGCGCACTTGTCGCCCGAGGAATGGCATCAGGCACTTCAAGACCCCGATGTCGTCGTACTCGACACGCGCAACGATTATGAAGTGGACATCGGAAAGTTCAAGAACGCGATCGACTTCCGCACGCAGGAGTTCGGCGAGTTCCCGAAGGCGCTCAGCGAATCCGGCATTGATCGCTCGAAGAAAGTGCTCATGTACTGCACGGGCGGTATTCGCTGCGAAAAGGCGATCCTTGAAGCGCGAAAGCAAGGCTTCGGAAACGTATTCCAGCTCCAGGGCGGGATCTTAAATTACCTCGAGAAATTCCCGAATCAGGAGTTCGAAGGCGAATGCTTCGTATTCGATTACCGCGTGGCCGTCGATCAACGATTACAGCCGACGCAAAAGTACGGGCTATGCCCCCACTGCGGGCAGCCGTCCAACGTTCCGATTTCGTGCGCGCAGTGCGGAAGCGAAATGGAAATCTGCCCGCGCTGTCGCGATGCCAAGATCGATACCTGCTCGAAGAACTGTGCGCACCACCGCAAGCTCGGCTCGAACTCTCGCAAACCCCATCGGCAAGAGCTCGAAAAACGCCATCGCGCCGATTAAGCCAATATAAACTATTTTTATTTATTCCACGGAAACAAAAAAGCCGGCGCGAAGCCGGCTTTCCTGTTGCGATCGCGTGGTCCGCCTATTTCGACGGATTCGTAGTGATGCGCATCGAGTAGAACGAGCGGTATACGAAGTACAGACCTACGGCGAAAAGCCCTACGCCGATCCATTGGGCGACGTCTTTCGCTTCGACCGCGATCTCCACCGCGAGCAGACCGAAGAGCGTCGTGAACTTGATGATCGGGTTCAGCGCAACCGACGACGTATCTTTGAAGGGGTCACCTACGGTGTCACCGACGACGGTCGCCGCGTGCAGGGGCGTGCCTTTTTCGCGGATGTCGACCTCGACGTATTTCTTCGCGTTATCCCAAGCACCGCCGGCGTTGGCCATGAACATGGCTTGGAAGAGACCGAAGACCGCGATCGACACGAGGTACGATGCGAAGAACGTCGGATCGAAGCACGCGAATGCGAGCGTGAACGAGAAGAGCACGCCGAAGATGTTGAACATACCGTTCTGCGCGTACTGCGTGCAGATCTTCACGACTTCCTTGGACTTCTCAACGGAAGCCGCCGAAGCCGTATCGAGGCGGATGTTCTTCTTGATGTACTCAACCGCGCGGTACGCACCGGTCGTCACCGCTTGCATCGAAGCTCCGCAGAACCAGAAGATGACCGCGCCGCCGGTGATGAGACCGAGGGTCACGCGCGGATCCAGCAAGTCGAGCTTGAGGTTCAACAAGAGAATGATCGAGAAAATCATCGTGGTCGCACCGATCACCGCGGTACCGACAAGCACGGGCTTGGCGGTCGCCTTGAACGTGTTTCCGGCCGAGTCGTTCTCTTCGAGCAAGTGCTTGCCCTTTTCGAAATCCGGCTGAAAGCCGTACGACTTCTGAATGTCTTCGCCCTTAACGGTTTCGATCTGCGAAAGCTCGAACACCGATTGAGCGTTATCAGTTACGGGACCGTACGAGTCGACGGCGATCGTCACCGGGCCCATGCCCAAGAAGCCGAACGCGAGCAAACCGAACGCGAAGACGGCCGGATAAACCATGTACGCGTCGAGACCGAGAGTCGAAGTCCAGTAAGCCACGAACATCAGCGCGGCCATCGTCATGCCTTTCCAGAAGGCCGAGAAGTTGCCCGCGACGAGACCCGAAAGAATCGTCAACGAAGCTCCGCCTTCGCGGGATGCGTTTACGATCTCGGCCACGTGGCGCGAATGCGAGGAAGTGAAGACCTTGGTGAACTCGGGAATCAGCGCGCCCGCGAGCGTACCGCAGGAGATGATGACCGAGAGTTTCCACCAGAGGCCGCCGTCGAGGTTGCCGAGAAGCGCGTTCGAGACGACGAACGTGACGACGATCGAGATCAGCGACGTGAGCCATACGAGCGTGGTCAACGGAGCCTCGAAGTTGAACTTCGGCTTCGACTTGAACATCGCCTTCGCGAAAGCGTTATTCACCCAGTACGAGACGATCGAGGTCAGAACCATGAGAATGCGCATCGCGAAGATCCACACGATCATGAGCGCCTGCAGGTTTTCGCCGCCGTCTTTCATAGCCGTGCGGCCGTCCGCGCCGAAAGTCATACCGACAGCCAAAACGATGAACGAGATCAAGGCGACGCCGGTCACGCCGTAAGTTTCGAAACCATCGGCAGTCGGCCCAACCGAGTCGCCGGCATTATCACCGGTACAGTCCGCGATCACGCCCGGGTTACGAACGTCATCTTCTTTAATGTTGAACACGATCTTCATCAAATCGGAGCCGATGTCGGCGATCTTCGTAAAAATACCGCCGGCCACGCGAAGGGCCGAGGCGCCGAGCGACTCACCGATCGCGAAACCGACGAAGCATGCGCCCGCGAGATCGCTCGGAACGAGCAACAAGATCACCAGCATCAGGATCAATTCGGTGCAAATCAGGAGAACGCCGATCGACATCCCCGCGCGCAGCGGAATGTCCATCAGGTCCCAACCGTTACCACCGCGCAACGACGCGAAGGCGGTACGCGAGTTGGCGTACGTGTTGATGCGGATACCGAACCAAGCGACTCCGTACGAGCCCAAGATCCCGAGTACCGACCACAATAACACGAGGAGCACGCGATCGAACTCCATGTGGCGCAGGAAGAAGAAGTAATAAACCATCGCGGCGCCGATCAGAACCTGAAGCGCGATGAGGAACTTACCTTGTTGAAGGAGATAGGTTTTGCACGTTTCGTAAATCAGAGCCGAAACGTCGAGCATTTTTTGGTGAGCCGGGAGATTGCGGATTTTCACGAATTCCATCAATCCGAAAAGCATCCCGAGAACGCAAATTCCGATACCCGCCCAGAGAATGGTGGTTCCGGCGATCTCATTTCCGAAGAAGTCCATGTTCAAGCTGAGATCCGGAATCTTCAGATCCGCTTCGCCGGCGAACGCGGGCAAACTAAAGAACAAGGTCATCAACCACAGAGTTGGGCTGAAACGACGAATTAGGTTCATCATTCTCTATATCTCCTAGAGGGAAATGTTATTGCGTAGTCTTAGGTAAATTGTGTGAGAACTGACGCCGTGTCAATTCTCTGCTCGCACTCGCTCGCATTTATGCGGCAAGTTAAGATTTCGGAATTCCAAACGGAAAATGGGGATCCGAGGATCCCCATTTCGCCAGTGACTTACTTCACTTCGCCAGCGGGAGGCGTGGTGCCTTCAGCCGGAGGAGGGGTCGCCGGATCCGTAGTCGGAGGCGGAGCGGTTTCGTCTGCCGGAGGCGGATTTGCCGGGGGCTCAACCACTGCAGGCGGCTCGGCCGGACGTTCTTGGCTGCACTTCGAGCAACCGTTCAACATGACGATTGCGCTAATGACCGTCAATACTGCGAAAATGCGTTTCATGGAGACTCCTTCGTCTGATTCAAAAGCTTGTAAATGCGTGTCAGATAAAAGGCAAACACAAGCTCACGACAGGATGGGCCAAAATTTTCAAAAAGTCGTGCGCAGGCGCGCGTCCGAGTTCATTCGGTTCATCAACTCGCGATGAAGTTTCTCGACGAGAACTCGCTCTGACCCGATCGCTTTTCCATCGACGGATCCGATGGGCAGAACTCCCAACGTCGTGCCGACGAACGCCGCTTCTCGCGCCTCCATCAATTCCTTCACGCCGAAGTCCGCCAAGCGCGCGCTCTTAACGTCGGGCATTTCCTCGGCTATCCGCAACACTTCGGAAACGGTCGTTCCGCGTAACGTGTAATCGAACTTCGGCACCAAGACCTCTGCCGCCTTCGTCACGATCAGAAGATTTTCGGTGGCGCCCTCGCAAAGCCGGCCTTTTTCGTCCACGCTGATCGAAAAATCAAAGCCCCGGGCGTTCGTTTCCTGCTTCATGAGAACGTTTTGCAGGTAATTGCACGATTTGATCTGGCTCCAAAATGGGTCTTTCGCCTTCACCGTGCTGATCATCGCGCGACAGCCCTCCTTATACATACGCTCGTCCGGCGGGCGCATGCGGGTCATCGCCATGTAGATCTGGTGCCCGACGACTTCGCTCGGGCTCGGACTGAAACCTCCGGGTCCGCGCGTGACGTAAAGCCGTAAGACGCCCGTGTCGGCGCCGGTCAGGCGCCCGAGGTGAACGCAGATACCCTCGATCTCTTCAATCGTTTTCGGAAGCTTCATGCCGATCGCTTGGGCGGAGTTTTGAAGCCGGCGAAGATGCGCGCCAAGGTCGATGTACGCGCGATTCTGGACGCGGACGGCTTCGAACACGCCGTCTCCGCGGTGAAAACCGTGATCGTCGAGCGGGACCGACATCGCCCACGGCTCTTTGAAGTAGCCACCGAGCCAGCTTGAGTAAAACCCCAGGTAGTTGGACCAATGCTTCTGCTCGCTATTTTGAAGTTTCGCGATGGCGCTTTCGACGGAATCCCAGCTCATCCTTTGCCCTTCGTTTTCGTGCTGCCCGGCTTCGCGTTCTTTTCGATGTACTTGATGACCGTCTCCGCGATGTCGAGGCCGGTCGTCTTCTCGATTCCCTCGAGGCCCGGAGACGAGTTCACCTCCAAAACCAGAGGCCCGTGCTTCGAGCGGATGATGTCCACGCCGGACACGTTGAGCCCCATCGCGGTCGCCGCGCGCGTGGCGGTCTTACGCTCCTCGGGCGTGAGTTTCACGACCATCGCGGAGCCTCCGCGATGCAGGTTCGAGCGGAATTCGCCGGTCTTCGCCTTTCTCATCATGCTGGCGACGACCTTTCCTCCCACGACAAAGCAGCGAATGTCCGCGCCCGCCGCCTCTTTGATGAACTCTTGCACGAGGAAGTACTCGTCGAGGTCACGGAACGCGTCGATCACGCTTTCGGCGGCGCCTTCGGTCTCGGCGAGCACGACGCCCTTGCCTTGCGTGCCCTCAAGCAGCTTGATCACGAGCGGAGCTCCGCCGACCAGCTTGATGAGCTCGGAACTCATCTTGGTCGAGTGCGCGAAGCCCGTGACCGGCATCCCGATCCCTTTGCGCGCGAGCAGCTGCAGCGCGCGCAGCTTGTCGCGGGAGCGCGTGATCGCGACGGATTCGTTGAGCGTGTACACGCCCATCATCTCGAACTGCCTTACGACCGCGGTCGCATAGAACGTCACCGAGGCGCCGACGCGCGGAATGATCGCGTCGAAATCGTCGAGCTTCTTCGAACGGTAGTAAACCGACGGTCGGTGCGACGTGATGTCCATATAGCAAAGCAGCGGGTCGACCACCATGACTTGATGACCGCGTTTTTCCGCGGCCTGCACGAGGCGCGACGTGGAATAGAGCGAGGAATTTTGCGAGAGAATTCCGATTTTCATACTTCGTCTTCCCTTGGTTCGGACTGAATGAAGCTGCGCGCGGGATGGATCAGAAAACGAGAGCGAATCGCCTGCCGCCCGAGCAACATGCGAAATCCCATGGGATCGCGATTGATCAACGTGATCTCGATCGGCCAACTCTCCTGCCCGATCTTGACGGTCGTGCGGATGACCGGCCTGAGCGATGCGTGGCCGAGCGAGCTCTTCACCACGCGCTGCTCGACCAGCGGCGCGTGCACGCGAACGGTTTGGCGCGGGCTCATGCTTTTCGTGACCATGAACGAAACGATCGTTTCCCCGCCGTGCTGCTCGAGGTAGCGGATCTTCGTGGCGTGAAGCGCCGACGTGCGCGCGCCCGAGTCGACTTTGACTTTGATCGCCTCGATGCCGAGCTCGGGGAGCTCGACCCATTCGCGCCACCCGATCATCTTGCGAGTCTTTTTCTTCTTCTTTAGTTCCATGCGGGCGAGGGCTTCTCGTGGGTCGGATCACGTTGCTGGGTCGAAGGAGAATGATCGTCCTCGTCGAGACCGAGGCGGCGCGGCCGAGCCGTGACGGAATACAGGCAGGGAACCACAAAAAGCGTGAAAACGGTCGACACGATCACGCCGCCGATCACGACGACCGACATCGGCACGCGCGACTCGGCGCCGGGACCGAAATTGAGAGCACCGGGGACGGCCGCCGCGAGTGTCGCGAAGGTGGTCATGAGAATCGGACGGAGCCTTAACGGGCAGGCCTTCAAGAGCGCTTCGTTCACCTTCATTCCCTCATCGCGCAGCTGATTGGTGAAATCGACGAGCAGGATCGAGTTCTTCTTCACGATACCGATCAGGAGGATTATGCCGATGAACGAGTACACATTCAACGATTGTCCGAAGCCCAGAAGCCCGAAGACCGCGCCCGAAAACGCGAACGGCAGGGCCGCGAGCACCACCACCGGGTCGATAAAGCTGTTGAATTGAGAGCCCAGGACCATGTAGGCGACCAAAATGCCCAGGACCATGGCAAAAATCAGGGAGTAAAAGGATTCCTTGAAGGTTTCCGCGCTACCCGAGAGAACGCTGAAGTATCCCTCCGGAAGGACCTCTTTCGCGATCGCCTCGGCGCGCTCGAGGGCCTTGTTCTGGTCGATCTTCGGGCCCGCGTTCGCGGTGATGGCGATCGAGCGCACGCGGTCCTCGCGGGTGATCGTCGGCGCCGTCGTGCGGTTTTGAATCTGGACCAACGCCGAGAGCGGAACTAGCTCGCCGCGCGTGTTGCGCACGAGAATGCGCTTGATCTGATCGAGGGATTTGCGGTCCTTTTCCTGGAGCTGAACGATCACGTCGTAGCGAAGTCCGCCCTTCGCATAAAGGCTCGCCGGGAATCCGCCGACCATCACCCGCACGGCGCGCGAGATCTCGGCGATCTCGACGCCCATCTCGAGCGCCTTTTCGCGGTCAGGCAGGATGTGAATCTCGGGCGCGCCGCGAACGTCGGGCATGTTGACGTCCGAGAACTCTCCCGACTCGCGCATGCGCTTAACGATCTCTTCCGTGTAGCCGATGAGCTTTTCCCAATCGGGCCCGCGCACGCTGAACTCCACGCCGTAGCCTCCGCCGCCGAACAGGCCGCCCGGCCCGGTCGGAATGAAGACGCGAATGTCCTTCACCGCCTTGAGCTGCTCGCGAAGCTCGCTGGCGACTCCGAGTTTATCGAGCTTACGCGCGTGCGGCTCTTTGAGAGTCACGAACAGAAAACCCGCGTTCGACTCTCCGCCCGTGAACCCGCCGATGGCCGCGAAGTAGCGCTCGACATTCGGATTGTTCATGACCAGCGCCTCGACGTCTTTCATCTTGGCATCGGTGAATTCGAGCGACGAGCCGATGTTCGTCTTCACCGAAATAAAAAGACTCGAGTCGTCCTCGGCCGGCGCGAACTCGCGCGGAACGAATTTCAATAGCGAAATCGAGAACACGAAGAACAGTACGGTCGCACCCAAGGTCTTCCAGCGATTCCTCAAAACGATCGGCAGCGATCGCGCGTAAGCGCTCGAAAGCCCGCGCACCGACGCCTCAAAGGCACGGCCGATCTTGGTCGTGCGCTCGTGAGCGCTTAAGAACTGCGACGAGCGCATCGGCGCGAGCGTCAAGGCCTCGAGGCACGAAAGCAAAACCGCCACGCAAAGCGTAAGGGCGAACTGGAAAAAGAACTTTCCGATAATCCCCTGCAGAAAGGCGACCGGAAGGAAGATCGCCACCAGCGAGAACGTCGTCGCCAAAACGGCGAACGAAATCTCTTTCGCGCCGTCGAGCGCGGCACGCTTGCGCTTTTTGCCCATCTCGGAGTGGCGCATGATGTTCTCGAGCACGATGATCGCGTCGTCCACCACGATTCCGATCGCGAGCGACAGCCCGAGCAGTGAAAACGTGTTCAACGTGAAATCGAGCGCCTGCATGATCCAAAACGCGCCGATAATCGACGTCGGAATCGCGAGCAAGACATTGATTGTCGACGACCAACTGCCGAGGAACGCCCAACAGACGAACGCCGTCAGTAGCGCCGCCAGCAAAATCGTGAACAACAGCTCGTCGACGGTCTCGCGGATGTGCGGTGTCGTATCGAAGTTCGTCGAAAGCACGACGCCTTCGGGCAGCTGCTTTTGGATTTCAGCGGCCTTGGCCTTCACGGCCTCCCCGACGTCGACGGCGTTCGAGCCGCGCTGCTTGCGAATTCCGAGCCCGATCGCCGACTCGCCCTGCACGCGCGAGATTCGGCGTATATCGCTTAAGCCCTCGCTCACCTGCGCCACCGCGGTGATGGGAATCGGAGCGTAGTTGGGACCGCCGCCCCGGCGCTTGATCACCACCTTCTCGAACTCCTCGACCGTCGTCGCCTCTCCCATCACGCGTACGGGCTGCTCGAGAAGCGGCGACTCGATTCTTCCGGCCGGCTCCTCTTTGTGCTCGCGCTGAATCGAGCCGATGATGTCGTCGACCGTGAGCTGGAACCGGCTCATCTTGTCGGCGTCCAGATCCACGCGCAGCGCGGGCTCCACATAGCCGCCGAGAATGACTTCCGAGACGCCCTTCACCGTGGAGAACTGATCGCGCACCTGTCCGCGCACGAGGAACATCAGGTCCTTCTTCGACAAAACGTTCGAGCGCACCGCGAGCCAAAGGATCGGCTGATCCTCGATATTCGACTTCGTCACGATCGGCGGCTCGAGGTCGTCGGGCAAGTTGCGCTGGGCGCGGGCGATCGCGGACTGAATTTCTTGAACGGCGACGTCGACGTCCTTCGACAGCACGAATTCGACGTTCACGCTCGCACGGCCGTTGCGCGCGGAAGACGTGATCTTCTTGATTCCTTCCACCGAAACCACCGCGGCCTCGATCGGATCGATCACGTCCTTTTCCATCACCTCGGGCGCGGCGCCTTCGTAAACCAATTGTACGTTAACGGTCGGAAAATCGACGTCGGGGAACTGCGAGACTCCCATGCGATAAAAGCCGATGCCGCCGAATAGAATCAGCGCGGCCATCAGCATCCACGCAAAGACGGGCTTTCGAATCGAGAGCTCGGAAATGTGCAAAGAAGAACCTCCGAAACGGATCCGCGGAGGTTACCTTAAGGCCCAGAAAG
>CAYPFC010000028.1:8347-17576 GCA_964409815.1 uncultured Pseudobdellovibrionaceae bacterium | reverse complement strand
GATTTCGTTTGTTCGACTAAGTTACCGATGCTGTCGAGGCCTTCGCAGGAACCGACGGCCGCCGCGTTCGCGGTCACGGACAAAAATGCGGTCGCGAGTACCAAGAGTGCTTTCATGACTTTCCTCCCCTTTGAGTGTGGTTCAAACATTCGCAGAAGTAGCGCACGCGGTTGAGAATGGAAATCAGAGCGTGACGATCGAATGGATTACATGCGCCCCGCTCACGGAAATCCGAAGACCGATAAGATTTTGCAGGACCCTCGGGAGGCTAAAGCTTCTGCGCGAAGGTCATTCCTTCCGCAGTGGGAATGATCGTCGAATTGTACTTACGCGAATCCGCCAGCCGCAGATTGAACTCCTTCATCGCGGCGACCGCTCGGTCACTCACGTCACGATCGGTGAGCTCGTCCCAAACTCCGCCCCAAAGAAACGTGTTGTCGCCCACGATGTAGCCACCCTGGCGCACATTCTGTTCCGCCCAGGTCAGGTAATTCGCGTAATTCGCCTTGTCGGCGTCGATAAACACCAGATCGAAAGGACCCTCGCCCTCTAAGGACTTCAATGTCTCGAGCGCGTCCCCGCTCATTGGGCGAATGCGCCCACCCACCGGCGAGTTGTCGAAGAACTTCTTCGCGGTTTCGAAATTCACCGGATTTTTCTCGAGCGAGTACAAGACGCCGTCCGCCGGCAGAGCCTTCGCCATCGCGATCGCCGAATAGCCAAACAGCATCCCCACCTCGACGATCTTCTTCACGCCCGTCGCGCGAACAAAAAACTGAAGAATACGCGCCTCCGCGCCGGAGATCGACATGTGCTCGCAGCCCCGCCGCGCGAGCTCCTCGCGCACCGACTTCAACTCCGAGTCGTCTTCGAGGCCGAACAACTGATTCACGTATTTTTGCTGGGAGGATTGGATTCTCATGCTCCCTAATTAGTGCTAGTCTTCACGAAATGGCAATTGAACTCGTCATGCTCGACTTCGACGGCACTCTTGTGGACACCGCGCCCGATCTCATCCGTGCGACGAATCTCTACCTCGAGTCCCAGGGCCTCGATCCCCTCCCCGACGAGCGCATCCGCGCCGAAATCGGCATGGGGATGCGCAAGCTCATCATGGAGCTTCTGCCCGTGGAGGTGAAAGATGACGCGTTCAAGCGAAGAGTCGAAGGCGAATTCATCGCGGTTTACGAGCGCGAATTTTTACACAGTCCCATATTGTTCGAAGGGGCGAGAGATTTCCTCGCGGACTGGGACCGCCAGATCGCCATCGTCTCCAACAAACGCACCCGCTTTATTCTCCCCATCCTCGAAAAGCTCGAGCTGCACACGCTGCCGTGGACGAAAATCATTGGGGGAGATACGTACCCGAACATGAAGCCGCATCCCGAGCCCTTCCTGGCCGCCATTGAGGCCGCCGGCGTGACGCCGGAAGAGGCCGTGATCGTGGGAGACGGCACGCCCGACGTGCTCGGCGCCCTCAACATTGGTTCGCGCTGCATCGCATGCGCTCATGGCTACGAGGACGTCGAGACGCTGATGGATCTTGGCGCTCACGCGCGCATCGAAACCTTCCATGATTTAATGCCGATTCTGCGCAAGATAACGTAGTGCATTCGCACCCTTGAAAATTGACTTCACAAGCGTGGTAACGCTACACAACATGGTTCTCCCAGGAGGCAACCATGTTCCGCAAAATCATGATTTCGTTCGCCGTTCTTTTGGTTTCGTTCGGCTGTACGAAGAAGTCCGATCTTCCCGAAAACTCGCTTCAGTACGCGATTCGCGGCAACGTGAGCGGCATGGATCCTCAGTTCCGCGGTGACGAGTTCATCAACGAAGTCATCACGAACATCTTCGATACGCTCTATCAATATCATTGGCTCAAGCGTCCGCTCACTCTCGATCCGCTGCTTGCCGAAGGCATGCCGCAGGTTTCGAAGGATGGACTCACTCATACGATCAAAATCAAGAAGGGCGTGAAGTTTCATGACGACGCCGCCTTCAAGGACGGCAAAGGTCGCGAGCTGGTGGCGCAAGATTTCATCTACTCGTGGCGCCGCCTCGCCGATCCGAAAGTGAAGTCGGAAGGCTGGTGGGTGTTCGACGGTAAGATCGTCGGTTTCAACGAGTGGCGCGAAAAGCTGATCAAGGGCGAAGCGGACTACGATACCCCGATCGAGGGCTTGCAGACGCCCGACAATCATACGCTCGTGATCAAACTCACGAAGCCCTACTATCAGCTGCACTACGTTTTGACGATGCAGTTCTCGGCTCCGGTCGCGCGCGAAGTGGTGGAGAAGTACGGACCCGAATTTTTGAACCACCCCGTGGGCACCGGCCCATATGTCCTTGAGTCGTGGACGCGCGGAAACAAGGCCGTTCTGAAACGCAATCCGAACTGGCACGGCGGAACGTATCCGTCCGAAGGCATGCCCGGCGACAAAGAGGCCGGCCTGCTCGCGGACGCGGGAAAACCCCTGCCGTTCATTGACGTGTTGGTCTTCCACGAGATGCCCGAAGATCAGCCGCGTTGGTTGAACTTCATGAAAGGTAACTTCGATTACTCGGGAATTCCGAAGGACAACTTCGACGGCGCGATGGCTTCAAAGACCGAGATGAAGCCCGAGCTCGCGGCCAAGGGCATGCGCGCGATCGTCTATCCGTATCCGGACATCGTGTACATCGGCTTCAACATGGAAGACCCGGTGCTCGGTAAGAACAAAAACTTGCGCGAAGCTTTATGTTACGCGTTCGATGAAAAAGGTTTGATCAAGAAATGCGATAACGATCGCGCGATACCGGCGCACTCGCCGATTCCGCCGGAGTTCGACGGTTACGATCCCAACTGGCAATTGCCCTGCAAAACGTTCGACCTCGCCAAGGCGAAAGAGCTCCTGAAGAAAGCGGGCTATCCGGACGGCAAAGGCTTACCGCCGCTCGAGTACTCGTTCTCGCAATCGACGACCGGCCGTCAGATGGCCGAGTACACTCAGCAGCAGTTCGCGCAGATCGGAGTTCAGCTGACTCTGGCCGGACACTCGTGGCCGCAATTCCAGGATCGTCTGCACCATAAAAAGGCACAGATGTTTGGCGCTGCTTGGGGCGCGGACTATCCCGACTCGGAAAATATGCTTCAGCTGCTCTACGGACCGAATGAGGCTCCGGGCTCGAACACGACGAACTTTAAAAACAAGGAGTTCGACGCCGAGTACGTGGCTGCAAACAAGCTTCCCCCGGGCGAAGCGCGCACGAAGCTCTACAAGCAAATGCGCGACGTCTTCGCGAAAGAGCTTCCGATGCTTCCGAACGCTCACCGCCTCGGTTACTACGTCACGCACGCATGGGTCGAGAACTTCAAGCCTCACAAGATGATCAGCGGTCACCAGAAGTACATGAAGGTGAATCTCGAGAAGAAGAAAGAGTGGAAGGGAAAGCTCTAAATGGCTAAGTTCCTGGTCCGCCGCCTTCTCTACATGATCCCTGTCTTCTTCGGCGTGACGCTCGTCACGTTCTTTCTGTTCAACGTCGCTGGCGGAGATCCCGCCGCGCGCGCGGCCGGCCGATACGCCACCGCGGAGCAGATCCAGATTCTGCGCGCCGAGATGGGGCTCGATCGCACGATGGTGCAACAGTACTTCGATATGGTGGGCCAGATTTTCATGTTCGACTTCGGCCGCTCGTGGTCGTCGAAGCAGCAAATCTCGCGGCTGATCTCGGAGGGCATCGGCCCTTCGCTGACCGTCACGCTGCCCGGGTTTCTCTTGTCTCTCTTGATTACGATCCCTCTCTCGCTCCTCCTTGCGCACAAGCGTAAGACCAAATTCGATAAGTCCGTGATCGTCGTGTGCTTGGCGCTGATTTCCTTAAGCTCCGTCGTTTACGTTTTGGCCGGTCAGTACATCTTCGCCTACAAGCTCAACATGTTCCCGATTTCGGGATGGGACGGGAGCTGGGACGGCCGCTGGCAATACGCCCAGCTTCCGATTCTGATCATGGTGTCGCTGAGCATGGGCAGCTACATCCTGTTCTTCCGTACGGTGTTTTTGGATGAGATGTTCCAAGACTACGTTCGCACCGCGCGCTCGAAGGGATTGTCCAACGCGAAGATCCTGCTGAAACACGTACTGCGAAACGCTTTGGTCCCGATCATTACTTTGGTGGTGTTGCAGATTCCGTTTTTGATCACCGGCTCACTCTTGATCGAGTCGTTCTACGGCATTCCGGGTTTGGGGAATTTGATCTTCCAGGCAATTCAGGAAGCCGACTTTCCTGTGATTAAGGCGATGACGATCGTCAGCGCCATTTTGTACATGATCTTCCAGCTGGTGAGCGACCTCTTATATGCGGTCGTCGATCCCAAGATCAGGCTCGGTTAACATGGCGGAGGCAGTTATGCAGAAATCCTCAGCTCCCGCCGCGGTTCGGTCCGAAAAAGGCAACAGCCTCTGGGCCGACGCCTTCCGCCGCCTTCGCCGCGAAAAACTCGCGATGGTCTGCCTCGCTGTGATTATCGCGTACCTGGTCATGGCCGCGTTGTGCGCCATGGGATTGATCTTCACGAATTACGCGGTCGTCGACAACTCGATGGCCTATCACCCGCCGAGCGCCTCGCACTGGCTCGGCACCGATCTATTCGGTCGCGACGTACTGGCGCGCGCGGCGCACGGAACAATTACATCGTTGATCGTCGGCTTCTTCGGCGCGGCGCTGGCGATCTTGATCGGTACGGTGCTCGGCTCGATGGCAGGATACTTCGGCGGCTGGGTCGATGAGATCATCGTGTGGCTTTACACCACGGTCGATACAATTCCCTATATCTTGCTGGTAGTCGCGTTCTCGTTCGTCGTGGGTCCGGGATTATCGACCTTGTGTTTAGCCATCGGTTTGACCTCATGGATCGGTCACGCGCGGATCGTGCGGGGCGAGTTCATGAAGCACCGTGAGCGCGAGTACGTCCAGGGCGCGGCGGCGCTCGGCGCGGGCCAGATGCGCCGGATCTTCATTCACATTCTGCCGAACACGTTCCACTTGGTCTTGATCAACTTCTCGCTGCTGTTCGTGACTGCCGTAAAATCGGAAGTCATTCTGTCCTATCTCGGTCTGGGCGTGCGCCCGGGAACGCCGTCGTGGGGAATGATGATCAGTGACGCCAAGCTCGAGCTTTCGCGCGAGATCTGGTGGGGCCTGACCGGCGCGACCGTGTTCATGTTTTTCCTGGTATTGGCGTTCACGTTGTTTAACGATGCCTTACGTGACGCCTTGGATCCGAAATTGAAGAGCCGTTAAGGGGAGCTTTTTATATGGCAAAGTCCACGTCCGACTCGACCAACATCATTCAGATTCGCGACCTCGAGGTCGAGTTCCGCACCGATGAAGGAACGGTTCACGCCGTGAAAAAGATCTCCTTCGATATCCCGCGCGGAAAAACCGTAGGCCTCGTCGGAGAATCCGGATCCGGCAAGAGCGTCACTTCACTTGCGGTCATGCGCTTGATCCCGAATCCCCCGGGAAAAATCACCGGCGGTCAGATCATCATGGATGACGGTCAGGATCTCTTGAAGCTCAGCGAGTCGCAAATGCGCGAGATTCGCGGCAATAAGATCTCGATGATCTTCCAGGAGCCGATGACTTCGTTGAACCCGGTGTTCACGGTCGGCGATCAAATTGCGGAAACGTTGATTCTCCACCAAAAACTTTCGAAGGCGGAGGCCGCCGCGAAAACGCTGGAGCTCCTGAAGCAGGTGGGAATTCCTAACCCCACCGAGCGCATCAAGAGCTATCCGCACGAAATGTCCGGCGGTCAGCGCCAACGCGTGATGATCGCGATGGCGATCGCGTGCGAGCCCGACGTGCTGATCGCCGACGAGCCGACGACGGCGCTCGACGTGACGATCCAAAAGCAGATCCTCGATTTGCTTGCCGACCTTCAGAAAAAGTATCGCATGTCGATTCTCTTCATCACGCACGACCTCGGCGTGATCGCGGACATCGCCGATGAAGTCGTGGTCATGTACCGCGGCGATATCGTCGAAAAGGGCCATACCGAGCAGATCTTCAAAAACCCGCAGCACCCGTACACGAAGGGCTTGCTGGCGTGTCGCCCGTCCTTGGAGCGCAATCCCCGCCGCTTGCCGGTGGTGAGCGACTTCATGACCCCCGACGGAAAAGAAAAGCAATTCAACGTCGAGATCCTGAAGCAGACGAAGCAGACACGGGCGGTCTCGGAGCAGCAGTCGATGTTGCTCGAGATCAAGAACGTGAAGAAGCACTTCCCTCTGAAGAAAGGCTTCTTCGGCGGCGTGCAGAGCTGGGTGAAGGCCGTCGACGATGTCACGTTGAACGTGCGTAAGGGCCGCACCCTTGGACTCGTGGGCGAGTCGGGCTGCGGAAAGACGACTCTGGGCCGCACGATCCTGCGCCTGATCGAGCCGACCGACGGCAAAATCCTGTACAACGGCACGGACGTGACGACTTTGGATCGCGAGGCCATGCGGGCCATGCGCCGGAAGATGCAGATCATCTTCCAGGATCCGTACGCGTCGCTGAATCCGCGCATGACGATCGGAGCGGCGCTGATGGAGCCGATGATCATTCACAATTTGGGTGGCTCGCGCGCCGAGCGCCAAGAGATGGCCGGCGACTTGATGAAGCGCGTGGGCCTCGACCGCGCGATGTTGAATCGTTACCCGCACGAGTTCTCGGGCGGTCAGCGTCAGCGGATTTGTATCGCGCGCGCTTTGGCCGTAAAGCCGGAGTTCATCGTGTGCGACGAGTCCGTGTCGGCTTTGGACGTTTCGATTCAAGCGCAGATCTTGAACTTGCTGCTCGATCTTCAGGAAGAGATGCATCTCACGTACGTCTTCATCTCGCACGACTTGGCGGTCGTGAAGTTCATCTCGGACGAAGTCGCGGTGATGTACAACGGTAAGGTCGTCGAGATGAACGACGCCGTAGGCATCTACGAAAATCCGCAGCACGACTACACGAAGAAGCTCTTGAGCGCGATCCCCAAAGGGATGCCGAAGAGCCTGATGTAAGGTGCCAGGCACTTTTTCCGGGTCACCGTGCAGCATTTCGTAAAGCAGACATTTCACGCCAGTGAGGAGGCGTTCGGCTTGGGTGAGATCGCTCAGACCGGTTGCATTCGAGTGCCGCGCGTGATTTCGGTCGAGGATCACCAGATTACATTGGAAATGATCGAATGCGAGCCGCCCACGCGCGAGTTCTGGACTCGGTTTGGCGCCGAGCTCGCGCGGTTGCATCGGATTCCGCAGCGCGAGTTCGGCTTCGTGATCGACAACCACATCGGCGCGACGCCGCAGGCGAATCCGCGCTCGAGCGAGAAGATTTGGGCCGACTACTTTATCGATTTCCGCCTAAAGCCGATGGCGAAGCGGGTGAAGGATCCGGCGATCGACTACGCGGCCGTGTACCGTGAGCTCGCGGCGGTGGATGAGCCGCCATCGCTGGTGCACGGTGATCTGTGGAATGGAAATTTCCTATGCGCGGTCGGTGGAGAGCCGGTGTTGATCGATCCCGCGCCGTACTGGGGTCACCGTGAGGTCGACTTGGCGATGAGCGAGCTCTTCGGTGGGTTCGCGCCGGAGTTTTACGAGTCGTACGCGCGTGAGTTTCCGCTGCTCGCGGGTTACGAGCGGCGGCGTGAGATTTACAATCTCTATCATTTACTGAATCACTGGGTCTTGTTCGGGGGCGCGTACCAGCGCCAGTCGTTGGCGCTGATCGAGCTAATCGGTGCGTGGTAGCGCAGAGCTTCGATCCCGGGATCGAAGCTTCGCGTTATTGTGTGTGGAACTGTTTCGTCTGAGTGAAGCGCTCTCCGGGGGCCGTGAGTGTGCCCTTCCAGCCGACGATTTTCATCGTGACGGTGTAGATGAAGCTCTTGCTGTCGGGAAGTTGGTCGACGAAGACCTTGTCGATTTTTAAAGAATCGCCGGCCGCGATCTCTTGAGGGGTCCACGCCGGGGAATTTCCGCCGATATCGCCCTCATCCGATTTCGTTTCGAACGACACCGCTTCGATTACGACGCTCGTGCCATATTGGTTCTTAAAGTAAAGATTCGCGGCGAACCAGCGACCGAAGATGATGCCGTTGTTGATCGTCGCGAAGTCGCTATCGATCACGATAGGTTTCGCGGGATACACGTCCGCGACGATGTTGGCGTGGGCGGTGGTTGCGAAGAGTGAGAGGGCCAATATCCAGATGCGCATAGAAATTACTCCTGAGTGAGGTGAATCAACGTGTTGACCGTGCGTTTCACTTTTTCGATGTCGAAAGGCTTCTTGATGTAGTCGTCCGCACCCACGTCGAAGCCGCGTTTCACGTCGGCGTCGCCGGTGCGGGCGCTGAGGAAGATCAGCGGAATGTCTTTGAGGTCGGCGTGGGACTTCATCATCTCGGCGAGCTCGTAGCCGTTGATCCACGGAAGGCCGATGTCGAGCATGATGAGGTCGACGGGCGCGTCGTCGAGCACGCTCGAGAGTTGCGTGCCGTCGGCGGCGGCCAGGACGCGGTATCCCTCTCCCTCGAACACGCGTTTAAGCGCCGCGCGAATAGTTTCATCATCTTCGATGATGAGAATCGTGTGTTGCTGCTTGCGCTCGCGCATCTTGCGAATGTCGTCCATCGAGACGACGTCGCTTTGAGACATGCGCTCTTTGGTGAGCTTCTCGATCTTCTGCACCAGGTCCTTGGTGTTGATCTTGTTGCGAGACACTTTAGTGGTGTCCCTGATTTTCCAGCCAGCGTTCGGCGTCGATGGCGGCCATGCAGCCGGTGCCGGCGGCGGTGATCGCTTGGCGATAGATCGGGTCGGCGACGTCTCCCGCGGCGAATACGCCTTCGATCGAGGTGTACGTCGATTTCTCTTTCGTGGTGAGGTAGCCGACGTCGTTCATGGCGAGGACGCCTTTGAACAAGTCGGTGTTGGGCTTGTGACCGATGGCCACGAAAACGCCTTGGACATTGAGCGTGCGGTGCTCTCCGGTTTTCACGTTGTTGAGCTTGATCGCTTCGACGCCTTTTTCGCCCAGGACGTCGACCATTTCACTATTCCAGATAACTTCGATCTTCGGGTTCTTCAGCACGCGTTCGGCCATGATTTTCGAGGCGCGGAACTCTTCGCGGCGGTGAACAACGTAGACCTTGCTCGCGAAGCGCGTGAGGAAGTTGGCTTCTTCCATCGCCGTGTCTCCCCCGCCGATGACG
>CAYPFC010000028.1:0-8337 GCA_964409815.1 uncultured Pseudobdellovibrionaceae bacterium | reverse complement strand
GGCGGAGACGCCGCGACCGAGGAGGCGGCGTTCATTCTCAAGGCCTAAGTATTTCGCGGTAGCGCCGGTCGAGATAATTACGGCGCGCGCTTGGTAGAGATCATTGTCGACCCAAATCTTGAACGGGCGTTGCGAGAAATCCACTTTGGTGACGTTCTTGGTGATGAAGCGGGTCTGGAAGCGCTCGGCCTGCGCGCGAGTCACGGTCATAAGCTCAGGGCCTTGGATGCCGTGGGTGAAGCCGGGATAGTTTTCAACTTCGGTCGTTGTCATGAGTTGGCCGCCGGATTCATAGCCTTCGATCATGAGCGGATTGAGATTGGCGCGGGCGGCGTAAATGGCGGCGGTGAGTCCTGCGGGACCGGAGCCGATGATGATGACGTTTTCAATATTGGGCTGAGTCACGGGTCGTTTCCTTGGTTTAAGGATGCTTGGGATACACCTTATGACCCTCGGTCGCCGGGGTCAAACTCCAGTCCCACAAGTCACGGGCTATGTCTGCCGGATCGCATATTGCGTGGGCGCGGACGGGTGCGTTGCGTGGAAGCATGTCGGTATCCATGTAGCCGGGCGAAAAGAGCCTGAGGTCCCATTGGGGATATTCTTTTTGGAGGCTGAGGACGAGGCCCTTGAGCGCGTGTTTGGCGGCGGCGTAGGAAGCGGCGTGCGGATCGGGGTTGGATTCGGCGACCGCGCTGCCCACGAGGATAGTTTGTAACGGTTTGGTTTTGGCAAGCGCGTGGAGAAGTTTTGCGGGGAACTTGAAGGTTACGTCCCAGGCCCATTCGTGGTCCTTGAAGGAGCGGTTGGCGAAGGGACCGTAGGGGCCGCCGCCCGCGACATAGAAGAGTTTGTCCTCGAGGGTGGCCTGCTCGAGGATTTGTTGGATCGTCTTTTCTTGGTCTTCGGGTTTGGTGAAGTCCGTTTGTTGGGGATGGGTCGCGTATTTGGAGAGTTTGCGCGCGAACCCGGTGGTCGGATAACCCCTTTCGGTGATGAGTTTAGCGAGGGCGGAGCCGAGTCCGCGGCTCGAGCCTAGAATGAAGGCGCGTTTCATAGAGGCAATTTGCCTTGCCGGGTGAGTCCGCGCAATACTTAAGAGCGTATGCCGGTCATTCGATTCGTGAAGAACTATCCTGAGTTGTCGGTGGAGAGCGGGGCCGTCCTGATGGACGCTCTGTTGGCCGCGGGTTTACCGGTGGCGAGCTCGTGCCATGGAGACGGTGTCTGCGCGAAGTGCCGGGTGGTGGTTTTGGAGGGGCGTGAAAATCTTTCTGGCGTGGGACCGATCGAGCAAATGTTGCGTGATCGTCTGAAAATTCCCGTGGGCGTGCGGATCAGCTGCCAAACAAAAGTACTAGGAGATGTTACAATAGATACCAGCTATTGGTGACGTGGCATGGGTGTTGCCATATCTGTCTGTAGATATGGGAGGCTTGATGCTGAATCGCTTGTGGCTGTGTTTGTGTCCGGTGGCCGTCCTCGTCGTGTCCGGATGTACTCCGGAGAAGACGGAGTTTGATTACTATAATCCGCCAGCTCCGCTGGTGGTGCGCGGGACGCAGGCGCAGGAGTTTAGGGCTTGGGACCAGGATTCTAATCGCGGATTAGACTTCCATGATGCTTTTGATATGTCGGCGGCTGGGGCGGTAAAGCTATCTGCAGTTACACATTGTCGACGAGGCGGAGTAAGTTTCGGAAACGAAATTGGTGTCCCTAATCCTAAAAGAGTCCCTATCTTTCAACTCGTACCGCAAGAACTCTTACTTGTGGACCTTCACGCAATTCCGGTGTCTTGCGATTTTAAGCTGATACTTTCGAATGGTACAGGTTCGCGACACATCTTTGTCGTTGCCACTACTTCCGTTTCTGACAATGGACGCGCTGATGTTGCGATTTCCAGTGATTCGATTGCGCGATACCCTTCATGGGAGGCAGGAAAGGCTGCAGGGATTTGCAATGATATGACCACGCCGGAACTTGAATTCCGTCAAGCTATTCAAGTTAGTTATTTTGATTTTGAATCGCCTATTCCCCGCGAGGGTCGAACTCGAGAAAATATATTGGAGCGCGCAGCTCAAATATGCCGGATTGGAATCTTTGAAAGCGGCCGCCTTGTCGCTGTCAGCAAGAAGTTTGAAAAAGTACTTTCGAGAGTCCCGGTTCAAGTCAGAGTTGACATGCACGCTCCAACGGACGTCGACCGCGGAAATGTAGCGACCTATGACTATTTCCCATTTATAAATGGGTCTCTCCAGAAGGAGCTCATTCGTTTCTCTATCGTCAATCCGGACTCAATACCGCGGAGAATTGCCATTCCTAAAGCGCGGTTTACCGGAAATTATGAGATCTTTTCTAACGATAGTAGAACCCAGCCAAAGCCTTCGCGCTATCTCGCTACTCGAGATTGGCTCTATTACTCTGTACACGAGAGTGAAGACGTAAAAGTGAAGGATGCCGGAGAAAATTGGATCGTAACACTCAACGGGCCAAATGCTACCGTAGGGATTTCAGTCTTTTCGGCTCCTGCCCATGGTAGATGTTGGGGGACCAAATTATTCGGAATTTTAATTTCACCATCTCAGCCGATGGCTGTTTCCGAAGTAATGGAAGATGGTCGCTTGATCAATTCAGTTAGCTTGAATCTTCAAGACAAAGTGGTCATAGGTGGTGGGCGGGATTCAAGTCGTGCTCATATGAACACCGCCGAATCTATTCCGAATTCTTATTGCGAATGGCCTCTCTAAAATTCCACATTCTATCCAAACTGGGCCCGGGCCCAGTTCAGCGACCGAGTGCAGCGGCCGGCAACTTCCCCGCTATCCGCGGCGCCGCGGATACAGAAAACGCCTGCGTCAATTGCGGCCGCTAGCCTAATCGCGCGCTAACACCGCGTAACCGATCTGCAAGCCCTGGCGGATAAATATGTTTTCGAATTGCGTGATAAAATTCCCCGCGGCGAATTCACTGCGATGCAGATCATGCGTGAACCCGGCCACCCGATACGGCGAACGCGAGAAACGCTCCAACGACCAATCGAAATAATCGCGCGAGTCCGTCTTAAAAACTAAGCGCGAACCCGGACGCTGCATCTCGAACAGATCGCTCAAAAACTTATCCTGAATCAAACGATGCTTCTGCTGCCGCAACTTCTCCCACGGATCCGGAAAGAAAATAAACACATCATTCAACTCACCCGGCACAAACAACTCATTCAACAAATACGCGTTGTAACGAGCGACCCGCGCATTCTCACCACCCGCCCTACGCACACGACGAATCGACTGAATCAACGGCTTGTACTTCAGCTCCAAACCCAACAAACACCGACTCGGCTCAGCCGCCGCACGCCACGCAAAGTGCAACCCGTTCCCCGTCCCGATCTCCAGATCCAAAGCGGCACCAGACTCCACACCAAACGCCGACGCACGCCACTGACCACGCATCCGCGGCGCGGCCTCCTCGTCATAACTCCACGGCGAATACTCTCCACGCAGAGCCAAAATATACTCGTTCGGAAACGGAATCGTCGCCGTACGGCTCAATCTCAACTGCCCACTTTTTGACATAGGCCCCCGCTTACCATATCTTGATCGGCCCTGTCTAAAGGAGATCCGCCGTGGCCCGTATATTCGCCCGCTCACGTACATTCGCGCTTACACTCACTCTCACATTCGCGCTCACCCCCGCGGCCCACGCCATCACCGACCAAGGCCACCAACTCGTTATCTCCGCACCCAGCCGATACGCGGTGGAGATCGGCCGCAAGATCGCCCAAAAAGGTGGTAACGTCGTCGATGTCGCAGTCGCCATCGGACTCACTCTCAGCGTGACCAGCCCCTACTTCGCTTCCCTCGGCGGCGGCGGATTCGCGCTCGTCAAAGTCAACGGCCCCGTTCAAGCCATCGATTTCCGCGAAGTCGCCCCCAAAGCCGCCGGCCGCGACTTCTACCTCAAACTTCCCAAAGGCGCCTCCCTCAACGGCGGCACCGCTGTCGGCGTACCGGGCTTCCCCGCCGGCCTCTACGCCCTTCACCAAAAGCACGGCAAACTCAAATGGCCGGACTTGTTCGAAGAGCCGATGAGACTCGCCGCTCAAGGTTTTCTGGTCTCCGGCGAATGGGTCGAAACAACGATTGACCATCACGACCGCTTCAACAAGAGCGCCATCGCCAAGTTTTTTAACTCCAAAGGCGCGCCGCTTAAGCCCGGCGAAACCCTCAAACAACCCGCACTCGCCCGCGCCCTCGCGCTACTCAAAACCAAAGGCCCCAAAGGCTTCTACGAAGGCGCCGTCGCCAAAGATATCGTCGACACCGTCAACGCCGCCGGCGGAAAATTCGCGCTCGAAGACATGAAAAACTACAAAGTCCGCTGGCTCACTCCACTCGAGACCACCTACGAGGGACACAAGATCTACCTCATGCCCCCGCCCAGCTCCGGCGGTGTCGTGATTCACACGGCCCTCAAAATGATCGAACAACTCGAGCTCAAGAAAACTCCCGCGCTCGGCACGGATGAGTTTCACCTGCTCTCGGAAATTGAAGCCCGCGCGTTTCGCGGCCGCGCCCTCCTCGGCGATCCGGACTTCCACCAAAACCCGGTGACCTTTCTCACGAGCGAAAGCTATCTCAACGAGCTCACCAAGAGCGTAAACCCGAAGAAAACCGTAGCGCTTAAGCCCCTCACCGACGCCGAAGTCAAAGAATCCACGCACACCACCCATTACTCGGTCATGGACGCGAAAGGTAACGGCGTCTCTCTCACCGTCACCCTCAACGACAATTACGGCTCGGGTGTCGTCAGCGACAAATTCGGAATCGCGCTCAACAACGAAATGGACGACTTCACTACCCGTCCGGGAGAACCGAACCTCTTCGGCCTCATCCAAGGCCCCGGCAACGAGGTCCAACCGGGAAAGCGCCCGCTCTCGAGCATGAGCCCCACGCTCATCGAGAAAAACGGCAACCTCGTCATGGCCATCGGCGCGAAAGGCGGCCCCCGCATCATCACCGGTGTCCTCCAGAGCATCTACCGCATCCTCGGTCGCGGCACCGACGTTGACCTCGCCGTGCAAGCGCCGCGCGTTCACCATCAGTTTCAGCCCAACATTACCTACATCGACAGCGGCCGCTTCTCTCCGGAAGTCGTTCAAGGTCTTAAAAGCAAAGGCCACCAGGTGGAAGAGACCTGGATGGCGAAAGTTTACGTCGTCCGCAAGCGCGGCGACGGCGTGCTTGAAGCCGCCTTCGACTCGCGCGCGGAAGGCGCCGCCGGCGGATTGTAGGCGGGAGAGTTGAACGCGCGCTGAACTCAGTCGCGTCTGCAAAACCTACAGGCACGTCTTCGCCAAGAACGTCGCTTCGACACTTCGACACCCCTCATAGCCATGTAAAATCAATAGTTTACGGAGGGCCCGGTCGTTGCTTATCTCTTACTCCATTCAGGCTAACAATTGAATTGGAGAAAAGACCATGAACCGTCGGGACCTGTTGAAGCACGCCTCTTACTTTTCGCTCGCCACGCTCGCCTCGGGACTCTGGGCCCCCGGCGCTTATGCCGCCGAATGCGCGACCACCGATCACCTGAACGGGTTCATTCCCGAGGACGCCAACGCGACCGTTTCGTCGACCGGTGAGTTCCATCACTATCACTACTTGCACATCCCGCTTCAAATCCTGATGAACCCGCCCAGGAGCGGATTCACGACGATCACCAGCCTCATGCGGCCCGAGCTCGGCATCGACGATTTCTTCTTCCGCCCCGCCGAACAACGTAAACAGTTTCACTTCCACCAAGTTTATATCTCCAACCCCCAACTTCAGGCGATCGCCGCCGGCCGACGCACGAGCGTGACCGCGTTCATTCCACGCAACCGCCCTAACCACACGTTCGTATTCAACCGCGCGAACATCGTCTCGGAAGCCGGACCGGGCGAGACCGAAGCACAAAAGCTCGAGCGTCTGTACGAGACCAACCGGCTGTCGGCCGGCGCGCTCATCAACGAGCAGCGCCGCATTCTTGCGCTCGCCGAGCAAGCGGGCCTGCGCACCGAATCCGTCGTCTGCGATACGCGCCTTCACCGCGGCGTCTCGATGTTCAACAGCCGCGAAACGCGTTTCATCGCAACCGCTGCCGAACTCGAGCGCTTGAAAGGCTACTAAAATGATGAAACTTATCCTCGGCGCCGTCGTTCTCGCGAGCCTCGCGCCCCAATCCTTCGCACGCGGCAACCGCGAAATGATCTTCATCGATCCGGGACACACCAAAGACGCTCCGGGAGTCATCGGCACTTGCGGCACGCAGGAAGTCTGGGTTAACGATCAACTCGCGCTTCGAGTGGCGCGTCTTCTCCAAGAGCGAAACTATCGCGTGAACTTCAGCCGCGATCTCATCGCGGACAAATCCGAAATTTCGCAAGAAGCCGGCCGCGAGTCCACCGCGAGCCTCACCGGCCGCGGCGAGCGAGCCAACCGCGCGAGAGCCGCGATCATGGTTTCCATCCACCACGACTCGATGATCGAAACCGGCCTCGTACAAAACGACGCCGCTTGCGCCGAGCTCACCCACGAGGACAAACGCGTCGTGAGCGACGAGTTCCTCGCGGCGAACAAACTCAAGGTCGGGTTCAATGTCTTCGTACAAACCGGCGGACCGCGGTTCGCGCGCTCGCTGGATCTCGCTAAGGCCATCGGCCGCGAGTTCCTCGGTGCCGGTCAAATCGCCGCGAACTTCCACACGCCCGAGATCGAGCCCCAGAGCTGCGGTTCCTGCAAATTCGAAGATGAAGAGCTCGGAGTGATGAGCCGCCGCCTCGGCGCCATCAGCCGCGCGACCATGCCGGCGGTCTTGGTCGAAGTGACGAACCTGCGCGTTTTGCAAATGGAGAAAGACGCGAATGATCCCGAGTATCGCGAAATGATCGCGATCGCGATAGTTAACGGTATCGAAAAGTATTTTGGACGCTAGAAAGGACCGATGCACATGAAACTCAAAATCTTCCTCACTTTAGCCCTTCTGGCACCCGCCGCGAGCGCCGTCGAGATCAACATCAACTGCGGCGCCGACAACGTCTTCTGTACCGAGGAATTCCAGGATATCGCCGGCCGCAGCGCCTCGATCGAGCAAGCGATCGAAGGCCTTCCCCTTCACGTCAAACGCAACGTCACGCTCAAGCGCGGGAACAATATGTCGAAGGGCAACCCGGTCGGAGAGCTCGGCCCCCACGGCCACATGGTCGGCCCAGAAAGCTCGAGCGCGACTCCGCAACAACCGCGCGTCTTCGTATGGGACGAGCTCACCGGTTTCACCGCGAGCTGGAACAGCGGCAATCCCGCGCACGGCGGATTCGACCGGATCGACCTCTACGACTTCGACTTCCAAAATAAGACTCACCGTCTGGCCACGTGGCTCCCGCAGAACGGTCGCGAGCTCAAAGACGCAAGCTTCGTCGACAGCACTGGCGCCGCGTGTACCAAGTGTCACGGCCAATCTCAGCGCCCGATCTTCCCGATGTATCCCGACTGGCCCCAGTTCTTCGGTGAATTCAACGACGAGATGGCCGGCTACCCCCGCGGCGTAACTCCGATCCGCATCGATCTCGGCACGATGGGCAACCGCTTTCAGCCGATGGAGGCCGCGCTGTTCGACGCCTTCCTGAAAGGCGAAGGCCGCAAAGAGCGCTACTCGTTTATGCTCGAGTCGCGTCCCGATTTCGCCGCCCGCAATCGCTTTTATCCGTACCGTCCGTCGAACGAAGCACTCGGAAATTTCAGCGCGGTTTCGCGCGCCTTCGCGCATCGCCCGAACTTGCGCTTGGGGATCGTGTACAATCGCCTGACCGCCTTGGCGACGTTCGAAAAAATCAAAAACAACCCGATCTTCAAACAGTTCGCCGATGTGATCTTGTACGGACTCGCCGACTGTAACTGGGACTTCGTCCACGGCCGCGGCCAGCAGGGTCGCGAGCAGATTCTCGGGAAACTCCTCGAAGTCGCGCGCCAATATCCGCACCTGGCGGACTTGAACTTGCGTGGCGTGCGCTTCAGCGCCGCGGATCTCACGCCGGAAGAGCGTCGGAACCTCGAGCGCCTGAGCGCGGTCGAGAACGGTACGAAAGTGTACTACCGCCACGGCCGCTACACCGACGCGGGCTACACGCAGATCCCGTACGAGGACATGCTCCGACTTCTCGACCTCGACATCCGCGACATCGACATCCGCTTCAAGTGGGATTCGGGCCTCAAAGTTCAACGCGGATTCAGCGTTTACGATCCGAAGTCCTGGTATTACACCGACAGCGCCATGGACATCGGCTACCTGCGCCCGCGCTACGCG
>CAYPFC010000027.1:7638-17652 GCA_964409815.1 uncultured Pseudobdellovibrionaceae bacterium | reverse complement strand
TCTCCCCGTGCGCTACTACCTGAGTCCGACGAAGAAGCCGGGCCTCGTGATCCTATTGCACGGCTATCAGGATCACGCGTACTCGATGCTCAAGCGTCTGGGGTGGGTGGATCGCGACGATCTGCCCTTTCAAGTTTTGGCATCGAACGGTCCGTTCCCGGTTCCCATATGGACCAGCGAAGGTTTTAAGGAGGCTTATTCGTGGTACTTCCGCGACACCTCGCGCGGGCTCACGCTCGTGCCGCCACAGACGACGTCCAGACAAGTGGCGGGCCTAATTCAAACCCTGGGCCTTGAATCGACGCCGAAGGTGCTCGTCGGATTTTCGCAAGGAGGATACCTCGCGCCTTACCTCGCGAAGGCCACCCCGGGCGTGCGCGCGATCGTCGGGCTCGGCACCGGCTTTACTCCGGAGCCCTACGACGGACTTGAAAAGCTCGCGGTGCACGCGATTCACGGCGAGCAAGATAAGGTCATCGACCTCCCGCGCGCCCAGAAGGATCATGCGGCCCTTCTCGCGCGGGGATTTCAAGGAACGTTTCACGTCGAGAAAGGCCTCGACCACCGGGTGGATCCGGTCATCGAAGCGCGCGTGCGGCGCCTGTGCGAAGAAAGCCTGGGAGGCTGAGAATGAAAACGCTGATCATCGGTGGAAATCGGTTCGTGGGACTGCGGCTCGCGCTGCTGCTCGATAAAGACCGAAACTTCGACGTGCACATTCTCAACCGCACGGGCCAGGCCGCGCACGTGAAGAATGCGGCGATCTTTAAAGGCACGCGCGACAACCTGGCCGGCGCGCACATTGATCGCGACTGGGATCTGGTCGTCGACTTCGCGGGCTTCAATTACATGCAGGCCAAAGGCGCGATCGATCACTTCCAGAAAGTGGGTCGCTACATCTTCATCTCGACCGGCTCCGTTTACGACGGCGGGCGCGCGCGAAAAGAAGAGTTCTTCGACCCCGCGACGTGGCCGCAGCACGAAACTCCCGACGAGAAAGAGAAAGCGAATCCCTACCAGTTCGGCAAGCGCCAGGCGGAGGCCGCATTCACTCAAGAAGCGAAGTTTCCGACGCTCCTCGTGCGCTTCCCGTTTATCCTAGGCGAGGACGATTACACGCAAAGACTCGTCTTTCACGTCGAGCGCGTCGAAAAGGGCCGGCCGATCTATATGCCCAATCCCGACGCCCATATCGCGATGGTAAGCTCCGAGGATGCAGCCGCGTTCCTGCGTTGGTCGCTCACGGCGAGCGTTACGGGGCCTCTGAACGTCGCGAGTCCGAACGATATCCAGCTCAAAGTGCTGCTCGCGCAGATCGAGCGCCGCGTGGGGCGCAAGACTCAATTCATCGCGCACTCGTCGACAGAGACGCACTCGCCCTACGGCGTGACCGAGGACAATTCAATGGATGTGTCGAAAATGGTGAAGGCGGGATTTGCGACCCGCCCGTTGGAAGCCTGGCTGCCCGATTTGATCGACAGCCTGGCGGGCACGGACGGATCACATCTCCACTAGATCTTAGAGCTCTTTCGCTCCGAGCATCGTGAGAATCGAGGAGAACGGAACTTTCGGATAGGTCATGGTGATGCAGTGGATGGATCCCAGACCGTTGTTCGAGAGCGCGATCGTTTCGATCGGAACGACGTTGAGGCCGGCGCTGCGGTAAACGTCGAGCGCGAGCTGATCGTTGGACTCGTTATAGACCGGAACGTAGATCGTGTTGTTCACGAGGAGCGCGTTCACGTAGGTTTCGTAGCGGCGGTCGGGACGCGGAAGCATGAGGACTTCGAAGCCCGCGTTGCGCAGAGTGGCCGCGTAGGTCGGGCTGTCGGTGACGACCGTGTTCGATTTGACGAAGCGAACGGTCTCATCGACGTGTCCGATGCCCTTTTCGAAGGGCATACGGAAGAGGCGCTTACAGCCGAACGTGTTGGTGAAGACGTCATCCGGAATATCCGACGCTTCGTCGTTATCCGTCATGATGCAATCGCCTTTGTCGTTGACCATGAAGTTACCGCCCTCGAAGTAGTAATCGTTGCGGTAGAGGTAGTTGTTGAACATGCCACGCATCTGCTGATCGGGCTCGAAGCCGTGGTAGTAGCGGCTGTCGACCATGTCCATGCCGGCGTTGGCGTTGAGTACGGGAATCGGCAAGCCGTCGCGCGCCCAGAAGCCGCTGCCCGCGCCGCTGAGCTCGATCACGCGAACGCGCGAAGCATCGATCAGGCCTTCATAGTTCTGCAGAATACGCGATTTATCGCTGCCGGGGGACGCGTAGATCACGAGGGTGACGTCGGCCGGAAGGTTCTTCGCCATGATGCGCTTGGCTTCGCGCGAGTTGAAGGGAGTATCGGAGCTGAAGAACAGGTAGCCCGCGGTCTCGACTTCCGAGATCGGGCGCTCCGGAGTTTGGCTCGGGAGAATCGAAGTGTACGCGCGCGTCGCGGTCACGTGCTGCTGGTGCAACTTAATCTGTTGAATCTGCTCCGGGCTCAGATTCTTTTTCTGAAGCGGAACAGCCTGTGCCGAGAACGATACGCCCATTGCGGCGATCACGGCGGCGATCGAAGTCCAAAATTTCATGAATACCCCCCTATTAGTTTCCTGGTCCGACAGAGTAGGCGGATGTAAAAACTAGTCAATCCTCAAAATCTTAAATCATCGGTCAACCGACCGAGCGCGTGAGTCGCAACGCGGAATTTGTTCGGGGTTCTTTATGTACGACGCTCCGAAGGTCAGGAGCGCTTGATGAAAACCCCATGCCCGCTGAGGTTGTAGTAATAGAGGTTATCAGAGCGGCTCTTGAGCTCTTCGCAGAGCCGCGTGATGCCGGCGCATCGGAAAAAGCCGCAATCATCGAAAACGACGATCCCGCCCGGGCGCAGGCGAGGCCACACCCACTCGAAGATGTCATTTGCAGACTCGTAAACGTCGACGTCGATGTGGCAAAAGATGAAGTCTTTTTGATCCAGCTCCGCGGGGCGATCCTCGGGAAAAATCCCGACCAACAGCTCCGCGCTCAGCCCGAGTCCACGAAGGAGACTTTCAACGAGCTCTTTGGACGTGTCGGAATGCTCGCCGTCTTTGTAACCGGCGTCCTTCGCTCCAGTCTTGACGACGCCCTGAAACGTGTCCGCGAGATAAACGCGCCCCTTTAAACCGAGGGACTTCGCGCGCTGAGCCAGTATCGCGCCCGTGCCTCCACGCCAAACTCCCACCTCGAGAATGTCGCCGCTTCCCGCCTTCGCCGCCTGCGCGACCAAGCTCCACAGCTCGTAACATCGATAGATATCGACTAGGGTATTGCGGCGCGCTTCTTCGTAAATTTTCAAGAACTCGGAATCGCTTCGCCAGGGCGCAAACGTGGCGAGCGGGTGCACACCCTCGTGTCTTACGTCCTCGAGGTTGATCGAGCGCGCGCGGCTGGAGAGCGCTCTTAGGGGCGTTTTCGAAATCACCCGGAGAATAGGCAGCGCAAGCGAGAATTTGAGATGGGTGAGAAGCATAAACCTATGATGGCATGGGGAATTGAGAATGGGAATCGCGAAGCGCTACGCCGGCTTCGGTTTCACGCTGGCGGCAATTTGCTCGATGTAACTGACGAACTCGGGATCCTCGCCGAGGAGCAGGGACGGCAGCGACTGACGGAAGTCCTCGCGCGCGCACCAAAATCGGATGTAGTCATCCCAGCTCTTCCACAGACGCTTTGTTTGCTCGCTCATGTCGTCTTCATAAACCAAGATATAGGCGCGCTCGAAAAGCGAGAGCAGGATGTCAAACAAGATGCTCCGCCGCTCGATCTGCTCGGGCGTAAGCGGTCCTTGCTTGCCCAACTGGGTCATCAGACCCAGATCGGCGTTGTCTAGTAATAACTTGGAAAATTCGGCGTACTCTTCCGAAAGACGCTGGTAAAGCTCCTCATCCTCGTTCTGCCGCTCACGACGCTGCTCCCAAATGAAGACCGCGATCGCGAACGGAAGACCGACGACGGTGACCACGTAACTGGCCACCTCCCAGAATTCGGAGCTACCCAACATACTTAATACTTAACCGAGCAACCGTACGGAGTCGTGCTCGCCGTTTTTACGGGCTCGCCTTTTTGGATCGAAGTCATCGCGGCAGTGACGTAGTTCATCGCGCCGTCGAGACTCTTCACCGAAGCGCTCGGACGATCGTCAATTGCGCCTTGGTAAACCACTTTGCCGTCCTTATCGATGATGAACATATGCGGAGTCGTCTTCGCGCCGTACTGTTTGCCGACTTTACCGGTGTCGTCGAGCAACAAAGCGGTGACCGCCATGCCACGATCCGCGATCAACTTGTTCGCGCCGGCCGCATCGACGTAGCCTTCTTTGCCTTTCACCGAGGAAATGATCGCGAGCCACACGGCGCCCTTGCCGGTCTGCTCTTTTTGGATGTTCTGCATGTTCTTGGAGTCGTAGTGCTTCTTCACGTACGGGCAGTCGTTGTTGAACCACTCGAGAATCACGGTTTTGCCTTTGAACTGGCTGAGCTTATAGTCCTTGCCGTCCGAGCCCTTCAATGTGAAATCGGGCGCGGCCTCTCCGGACTTGGGAGCGGCGAATGCGGGAAGCGCGAGTGCGAGTCCCACGGCGATGATAAGTTTGCGAATCATAGTGTATCCCCCTTAAGGAAATTCCTTTTGGATCAATTCCATAAAGCTACTTTTCGTCAGCACCTCTGGCAACGCTAGACCTTGTGGATGCTGGGGCGAATAAAGAACGTAAAACGGCACGCCGACCCGGTCATAGCGGTTGAGAAAGCGCGTGATTTCCTCATTCCGCTGGGTCCAGTCGCCCTTGATGAGCGTGATTTTCTTCGCCTGCATGAGCGCCATGACCTCGGCGTCGTTCAGCACGAGGCGCTCGTTGACTTTGCAGGTCAGGCACCAATCAGCCGTCATATCGACGAATACCGGCTGCCCTTTCAGCCGCTCCATCGCGGCCTCGCTGTACGGCTGCCACAGATCCGAGCCGGCTTGGGTCTTGGTCCCTTCCTCGAGCTTATAAACAAAGAAAATGCCCAGCGTGAGAACCGCCGCCGCGACAACCTTCGCGATCTTTTTCATCCGCTTGCCCGGAAGCCAGAAAATGAATCCCAGCGCCACGCATCCGACCAGAACCGCGATCACCGCGTTCGGTCCGCGCACCTGCGAGAGAATCCACAACAGCCACAACATCGTCAGTAGCATCGGGAATGCCATAACTTGCTTTAAGATCGTCATCCACTTGCCCGGCTTCGGCAAAGCGCGCACCGAGCCCGGAAAGAGCGCGATCAGCAAGTACGGGAACGCGAGTCCCAGTCCGAGGGCCACGAAAATCGTGATCAGGTAAAACGTCGACTGCGTGAGACCGAACCCGAGCGCGACACCCATGAACGGCGCCGTACACGGAGACGCGACCACCACCGCGAGCACGCCGGTAAAGAACGAGCCCCAGAGTCCCCCGATGCGCGCGAGCTTGCCGCCCGCTCCCGCGTTCAAGAAGTCGATTTCGAATACGCCAAGCAGATTGAGCGAGAGCAAAAAGAAAAGCCAACAGAGCAACGTCAAGAACACTGGAGACTGCAGCTGAAAGCCCCAGCCGATCAACTGCCCGCCGGCACGAAGCCCCGCGAGCAAAAGCGCGATCGCGAGGAACGAAACCAAGACGCCCGCGACGTAGGCGAAATTCTGCGTGCGAATTTCGTGGCGGTGGGATTTACCGAGCTTCAAAATGCTCAAGAGCTTGATCGAGAGAATCGGAAACACGCAGGGCATGAGATTCAAGATCAGTCCGCCGAGGAACGCCGAGAGCAGCATCCACCAAAAATTCTGCCCACCTCCGGTCGTGCCCTTGGCCGCCGCATCCTCGAACTTCCAACCCGAGGTTCCGTATTCGATGGACTCGATCGCTTTTCCGCGCTTGAGAAGAAGCAGTCCTACCCGCTCGGCGCTCTCGCGCGGAACCGGCCCCGCCTTGAACCCGAGGCGCAGCGGATTCGTTCCCAGCACCTCTGGCTTCTCGTTCGTTACGCCCGTGCCTTTATGCGGAAAAAAGTCGACGAACTCAGCGCCCGCGGCGTCCGGCAGCTCAAGCTCGGATCCGCCGTCGCGCGCGCGCCACGCGGGCAAACTGGAAACCGTGCGCGGCACGAGATGGCGCGCCTTCTGAAATTTCGCGAAATGCTCCGAAGGCGTCACCTGCGCGAGATCCTTCACGGGCAGTATCAGCTCGAAGGTCTGGAACGCCGGAATGCAAACCTCCGCGCACACGAGCCATTCGGCATCGACGGAAATCTTGGCCTCGCTCCCCGGCTTCACCGAAGGCGCGACGTCGATCTCGATCGGAAACAAAACTTCGTTCGAGTACGCGAACGAGACCAGAGGGCCGGTCTTTATACGCTCGGGTCGCGGCATTAAAACGCGCTTCACGCGAATACCGTCCGAGTTATTGAAGCTCAACCTGATCGCGGCGCCCGAGTCCCCCGGATTCACCCAGTACGTGTGCCAGTGCTCAACCAAAGTGATGTAGAGACCGACCGTCCCGCCGGCGCCCGGGGCGAGCGCGGTGGTCTCGCTGATCAATTCGCCCTTGGTAAACTTCTTCCACGAGGAAAAATCTTTCGCCGCCATTGCGGGAAGGGAAAGGGCGATGAAGGCCAGTGCGGCAAACCATTTCATATGTCGACTCCGCTTTTAAAACCGGAACGCGCGCCGTTCGTGAAAGGCGCCCAAAATTTTGCCCGGCAATTTCGCGCCTAAGAAGCAGCTGTTCTTAGAGAGGCTCGAAATGTTTTCCTCAGTATATACGGTCGCGGGCGCGTGTACATCCACCCAGACCGCGTGAAAGGGGGCATCGAGCGTGAATTTCCCGTAACCGGGAGGTAACCGCAAAAACTCCGAAGGTTTAGAGGACCAAACCTCCACGAAGCGCTGGGGACGAATTTTTCCGAGCTTAAAGCCGGAAATGAGAACGCCGAGCGTGGTCTCGAGGCCCAACGTGCCGAACGCGCATTTATCGAACGGGCCCGTTTTCATCAAATTTTCATGTGGAGCATGATCCGTCGCCACGAAATCCAGGTCGCCCTGCTCGAGCGCCTGCCACAGGGCCTGCTGATCCTCGGGCGAGCGGATGGGCGGATTCATTTTGAACGACGTGTTCGCTCCGTCGATCGTTTCGGTATTGAAGAACAGATGGTGAGGCGTCACTTCGGCGCTAACCTTCAGGCCCTTCGCGCGCGCCGCTTTCACGAACTCCAGAGTCTTGCGGCTCGAAACGTGAAGAACGTGGTAACGCGCGCCCGGATGCTTCGCGAGCTCGCGAATGTCCCGCTCGACCATTTTCCATTCGGGTTCGTCGGGATAAGGGCTCGCGCCGACGGCCTTCTGCACCGGTCCCGGAGCCATGCTGCCGCCGTGACCCAGAAACTCCGCGTGCTGGAGAAGCGGGACATCCAATTTCTCTAAACGCGCAAATGCCTGGTCCATGACTTGATCCGAGGCGACACCCAATCCGTCGTTCGTGAACGCGCGAACGCCGGCGTCCACCAGGCTTTCGTAATCGGTCCACTCGTCGGAGTTCAATTTCTTAGTGATCGCCGCCGACCAGAAAACCTTTACGCCGTAACTCTCTTCCAGCGGCGCGACCTCGCGGCGGCCGGACTCGAGCACTTGCACGGAGTCGATGGTGGGCTGCGTGTTCGGCATGGTCAGGAGGGCGCAGTACCCTCCCTTCAGCGCCGCCGTCAGCCCGGTCTCGGCGGTTTCTTTCTGCGCTTGTCCCGGAACGCGCAAGTGCGCCTGCGCGTCGACTCCCGCGGGCATGACGACCGCGCCATTGGCGTCGATCTTCTCGACTCCGCCGAGGGCCTCGACGTGTTTGCCGATCGCCTTCAGACGCCCGTCCTCGACAAGAATTTGACCTTTGGGGATGACGCCCTTCTCGGTCCAAATTTCCGCGTTATCGATGATGTACGACGAAATTTCGCGCTTCTGGAATGTGCCGGGCATAGGCCCTAGTTAGAGCCGAACCGGGCGAATTTTTCAAAGGTTTTGTTTCGCGGATTGGGCGACTCTCGGGCCGCGCACTTCGAATTCGATCTTGTGCAGGACGTGACCCTCGGAGTCACGCAGCTCGAGGCTGAATTTTCCGGGCTCGGGCTCCCACGGGAGCATGGGCGCCGCCCGTCCGAGGCGCCGGCCATTCAGATACACGTTGTGGTCGGAGCTCGGTGACTGAACCTGAATGAACATGCGGTGATTTTTGCGCGGAATGTCCGGGTCGATCGCGACGATGGATTTGTCGAGAGGATACGAGAAGGCCGCGCGCGTCTCTTCCTTCGCGGCGACGGTGTCATTCGTGGGCTCGGTGCCCGAGATAAACCACTCATCGCGCTTTTGCTTCGTATGCTCGAAAAAGACGCTCTTGCGAATCACGCCCTCGGGCGCGCGCGGTTCCTGGCTGCCTTCTTTGCGGTGAAGGAAGGTCATGACCTCACGCCACACCGGCGCGGCCCCGTGCACTCCCGAGACGTTCCACATCGGCTCGCCGTTGTGGTTCCCGCACCAAACGCCGACCGTGTATTTCTCCGAAAAGCCGATCGTCCAATTGTCGCGCATGTCCTGGCTCGTGCCGGTCTTTACGGCGGTGAAAAATACGGTCGAAAGCGCGTTCGAAAGACCGAACGTCGACGCTCGCGCCTCGCGGTCCGAAAGCATCGAGGTCGCGATGAACGCGGCCTCTTCCGAGTACACGCGGCGCGGAGCCTCGGTCGTCAGGATATCGGGCGAAATTCGAACCGGCGACCATACGCCCTTATTCGCGAACGTGCGAAACGCGTTGGTGAGATCGACCAGGCGCACGTCGGCCGATCCGAGCGCGAGCGAGGGGCCGTAGAAATCCGCGCGATTGAGACCCGTGAACCCGAGCTGGGCCATCGTATCGACGAAGGTGTCCACGCCGATGAGCTCGAGCGCGCGCACCGCGGGAATATTGAGGCTCGCGCCCAGCGCCGCGCGAACCGTAACCATGTTGTGATAAGACTTGTCGAAATTCATCGGCCGATAAAGACCTGTCGTGACCGAAATCGCCATCGGCGTGTCTTCCAGCACGGTCGCGGCCGTCATGATGCGCTCGTCGATCGCTTTCGCATAGATCAAGGGTTTCAGCGTCGAGCCGGCCTGGCGCATGGCCGTGACCGCGTCGACGTAAGACGACTTCGAATCTTTGCCGATGTTGCCGACATAGGCGAGAATGTTGCCGGTCGAGTTTTCAATCGCGATGACCGCGCCGTCGGTCATGTTCTGCTCTTTCAATTTCGAGATATGCCGCTGAAGCGATTGCATCGCGACCCACTGAACCTGGCGGTCCAGAGTCGAGCGCAGCAATCCGTTCCCTTTGTTCGCCTCCATAGAGGCCGCGAGCTTCTTCGCGACGAATGGCGCGAGCTTGAGGAACGGTCGAATGCGGTAGCCCTGCTCGATGTAGGTCAGATGCGATTCCGTCAGGAGCGCGCAGTCGTTCGGGTGCCCCATCGACGTGAGCAGACGGCAGGCGCGACTCCGCACGCGAGCAACGCCGGCGTTGGGCGCGCGAATGAGCGCCGCGATGGCCGCCGATTCTCCCCGCGTGAGCGCGTTAGGCGCCTTATCGAAGAGGCCGTACGATGCGGCCGCGAGCCCCTGCAACTCCGAGCGGTAATGGATCAAATTCACGTACGCCTCGAGGATGTCTTTCTTGGACCACGACATTTCGAGCGCGACGGCTTTAAAGATCTGGCGGACTTTCTGCGCGACCGAGCGGCGCTGGCGTTTCGAGCCGTTGCGTATCTCGATCATTTCGGCAAGCTGCATGGTGATCGTACTGGCACCGCGGTCCGAGCGGCGCAGAATCTTTCCCACGGCGGCTTTACTCAAAGCCAGAGGATCCACTCCCGGATGGTAGTAGAAACGCTTGTCTTCGGCTTTCAGTACAGCGGCGAGGAATGCGGGGGCGATCTCTTTGAGCTCCACCC
>CAYPFC010000027.1:5859-7628 GCA_964409815.1 uncultured Pseudobdellovibrionaceae bacterium | reverse complement strand
CAGTGGAGACGACGGATCTTTTTCTCGACGCGGATTTCGTCGATGACTTGGCCGTGGCGGTCCAGAACGGCGCGGTCGCTTGAGCGAAACGAGGCCCGAACAGTCGAGGGGCTCGGTATCGCGCGTATCTGCAAAAGCAAAGTGGCAGTCATAAAGACTGCCACTCCTATCGAAACCGTTACGAATACGATTCGCTTCACGCGAACCTCCAACTGATTACGGCTGAATTGTTACGCTGTTGTTCGGAACTTCCGCGAAGTTCTCGGGAGCGTAGATCGCTTCAACACGAGTCGCGGGGAGTTTGAACGTTCCAGCGTTATTCAATTGCACTCTGTATGCCAGAGTGATGCCGCCAGCGGGGATTTCGTAGAAGCTTACATTGTAAGCGTCGTACGTCTTGGCCTCGTAGTCCGGCCAAGCCCAACCCTGCTGAATCACTGCTCCTTGCTCACGGTCATTGTCCAAGCCAGTGCCGAGGATTTTCGCTCCGGCAGGGATCGGATCCATGATCGAGACCATGGGCATATCGGTTTGGGGCTCGATTCTCAGTGTAATTGTCACAACATCGCCCTTCTTATAGACAGCTTTCGCGGGCGAAATCGTCTTGTTGACGCTGATGTGAGCTTCTTTCTTCTGAGTGATCGGCTGCGCGTAGATCACCGAAGTGATCGACCACGGAGTGCCCGTACCGACGTGCTTGAGGTCCACTCTCTGATCGCCCGGACGAGCCTGAAGCGGAACCACGCCGCCGGCCGATTTCGCGGCCCAATCCCACGAAGTCGTTTTGACGGTGTTGAGAGCGATTTCAGTCACGCCCGTTACGTTTCCTTCTTCGAACTGAGCGGCGAACGCCTTGAACGCGAGAACGCCGATCGCGTTCGCGACCGTGAGATCCCACGAGCCGGCCTTCATCATGGACGTCGCGCCCCGAACCAAGAGGATCGCGTCGTTTTCCCATGCTTGAGCGAGGACTTCGTTCTTCGAGATCACGAGGATGAGCTCAAGCTGCTCGGCATCGGCCGACGACAGCAGGAACCAGAAGCGCGGGGCTTCGGCCGTGAACTTCATCTCGGTGCGGGTGCGGGTCATGCGAGCTTGGATGCGCGCGGTAACGTCCGCGAGCTTCTGGGCTCCGCCTTCGACCTCGAGGTTCGCGTAGATCGAGAGGAGATCCACCAACGTCGTCGTAGGGATCTGCTCGTTCGCGACCTGCGGAAGAGCGGTCAACCACGCGGCTTCGGCCTGACCGTAACGCGCAAGCACTTCGATCGCGTTCACGCGACGGATGTAGCGCATAACATCGGTTTCGCCGGCAATCACGACGCTCTTACGACCTTCGACGATCGCTTTGAGGCCGCTGGTCATTCTCTCGAGCGACTCTTCCGGAATGGCCATTCCCGAGTAGTTCGCGACGGACATGATGTACGCGGTCAGGGCATCGCTGCCGCGATTCGCGGACGAGTTCGGATAGAACATCACGAGACCGTTCGAATCCAAGTGAGCGGGCAAGCGCTTCATAGCGTCGTCCCACAGAGCCTGGTTGTTCGTGGCGGTCGCGCGCGAAACCATCAATTCCAGAGACTGGTACGGATAGTTCGCAAAATCGTCAGTGACGCTCTCGAGGCCTGCGGCCAAGGTCGGCATCATCTGAACTTTCAAGAGGCTTTCGCCCGCTTTCACGTCGTTCGGGATGAACGCTGCGAAGTTAACGCCGGCTGCGGTCACTTTATTGAGCTGAGCCGCCCATACGCGCGGAAGAACGTCAGGCT
>CAYPFC010000027.1:1586-5849 GCA_964409815.1 uncultured Pseudobdellovibrionaceae bacterium | reverse complement strand
TTCTTGAGCAAGCTTGATCTCATCCACTTTTTGGCCGGCGCTATCAACGACGGTGTAAACCACCGACGACTTCACCGCGCCTTGCGGAACGGTTACGTCACCGAGGTTGATGAACGCGTCGCCTTGGGCGCCGATACTCACCGACTTCGCGGGGATGTTCACGACCTGGGTCGTTCCATCCTTCATGGTGAAGGTCACGCGGCCGCTAACCGAGAGGCCGAGTTGGCCCGTGGTGGTGTTACGGAGCGTGAATTCTTGCGCGTAAACGTCGCCGTTACGAACGACGGGGCTCGTGGTCGGAAGAACCATGACGTCGGGCTGCGAAACGATCGTGGTCTCGCCTTGGCCGAACTTGTCGGTGCCCGAATTCGCGATCGCGACGATCACGAATTCCGTCGGAGAATCGTTCGTCTTGAAGTCGACGATCGCTTTTCCGTTCGCATCGGTAACGACGCGGCTGATCCAAGTGAGGCGCGTATCGAAGAGCTCGCGAGCCTGACCCGCGAGTGGCGCCATATCCGCGGCACCGTCGCCGCCTGTCGGCTTCGCTTTAACACCGTAGTGGCGTTTACCGACGACTTGCATCTGCGCGGTCGCGGTTTGAACTTCGAGGCTGCGGTTGGACAGCATGGCGTCGAGCAGATTCCACGTGTCGTTGCGTTTGAGCTGCAAGAGGCCCTTATCGACGACGGCAAGCGCGAACTCGGCGTTTGCCGCGGGCACTTGTCCAGCTTGCGACCACTTCGTGATGGTCACTTCGGCTTTCACGTCCTGACGGGGCTTGAACTTGGTAGCGGCGTTGCCGTTTTTATCCAAAGTTTTGATCGCCACTTTCAGGGTGTTGGGAGCGCGTCCCACGTTGATCGACTTCAAGCCGATCTGGTACGCGGGCTTGCCCGGATCAATGATCGCGGTCGCCTGGTTCTGCGAGATACGGCCGCGAACGACGAGCGCCGAAACGAAGACGTTCGGAGTGTATTCGGGCTTCATTTTCACGCGGATGCGGGGATCGCGGGTGCTGAGCGTGGTCACGTACTGATCCAGAACGCCTTCGCGCTCCACAGTCACGAGAACGGTCGATTCCGCGAACTCGGTTTCGACGCGGAAGACGGCTTCCTCGCCGGCTTCGAACTCATTTTTCTCGGTTACGAGGTCGATACGGTCGCTGTTCGCAGCCGGGAACCACATGCGATTGCCGGTTACGTCGGCATAGCCCACGCCGTAGGATTCGTTGCCGTCGGCATCGCGAACGGTCGACTGGACGAGGTAGTTTCCGCCCTCTTCCACTTTCGCCGTACAGCTCATGATGCCTTTTTTGCCCGTCGCGGCCTCACACTTGATCTGAGCCGGTACCGGCTTCGTTTCTTGAGTGCTGCTCGACGTATAGAAACCGCCGACCATATTGGTCTTGTGCGTGTAGGTGATGGTCTCGAAAACTTCGATCGTCGGAGTCGCGCCTTGAACGGGCTTACCGTTCAGATCGGCGACGGCGACTTCGAAACGGATCGTTTTCTTCGAGCCGAGTGCGTCAGTCACTTTCACCGCCGTCAAAACCGATGCGGGAAGAACGCGAACCGTGCGCGAAACGTTCTGAGTCTCACCGTTCTTGTCGGTGTACTCGAGCTGCGCTTCAACGATGCGGATCGAATCGAGGCCCGAAAGGCCGGGAATCGACTCTACGCGAGCACCCTTGCTGTCGAGGCGTACGGGACGCTCGAAGGTCGTGATGCTCGACTCCTCTTCTTCAGTCAGATTCTTCTGCCCTACGACGACCTTGCTCGAAGCGAACGAGAAGCCTTCGAACGTTTCGAAAGACTGTCCCCAGCCCTTCTGAATCGTATAGCGGAACTTCACGTTTTCGTTCGCGACGGGACCGCCGTCCATGTACGTGAGGCCCAATTTCGCCTCGAGGCTGCCCGGCTGGACGATGCCTTCGGTCTTCGCGAACGTGATCGAGCCTTTCAAGAGCGGGATCTTGAACTCGAGGACCGAGAACGAGTTGTAAGACTGGTACGACTTGGCGATCTCTTCGCCGACTTTCTTCTGAAGCTCAATGCTGTACGAGCCGAGTTTCGCGTCCTTCGGGATATCGAACTCGAGCTCTGCCGTGCCGTCTTGACGGAACGTGACCGGAATGACGAACTCTACTTCCGTTTCCCAGTTGGAGATACGAACTTGGTTCGGGAGCTCTTCCGCCCGCGGAACGGTCAAGCCCGAGCTTGCCGGTTTACGCAGGAAGAACTTCATGCCGACGCGCTCGCCCGCTTTGAAGAGGGTGCGATCAAGGACGGTGTGCACGATTACGTTTTCATACGAGTGCGAGGACGTGCCCGCTTGATAGCCGAAACGGAACGGCTCGATGCCGTCTTGCCATCCGGAGTACGTGAATGTGAAGTCCGCGTCTTTCTTCGCGCTGACGAAGAAACCGTCGTCATAGCTCGAGCCCGAGTAACCGGGCTTATTGTAGTCGCACTTGCCGGACATGACGCGTGAGTTGAGCTGAGAAGCCGCAACTTTCACGTAGCCGTCAGAGTTCGACTGACCCGACCAAACCGAAGCGCCCGTGCAGTCGTATACGACGACTTGCGCGCCGGCAACCGGCTTACCGCTATCGAGGGCGGTCACCCAGAAGAGCGAGGACTCGCGTCCCCACTTGCTGTGGACGACCATGTTCGTAACGAGAGCGCTCGAGGGAACGTACATGGTCGCGTCTTTCGCGATCAGCGAGTTTCCGAGGATGCGGCTCTGGAGCTCCACGACGTGGAAGCCCGTTTTCTTGAGATCGATTCTTACGACTTCGAACGCCTTACCGCTGCTGCCAAGCGGGATTTCGAAGCTCGAGGTCGCGGCTTTTTCCTTGTTCGAAAGGTCCGCGAAGATCGACTTGCGACGGCTATCGTCTTTATCACCCGAGTGGCTCGCGCGAGTGGCCGTGTCCAATTTCTTGAGCCACTTGACGATCGCGCCGAAATTCGAGGCGTCGAGGCGTACGGACGAACCTTGGATTTCGGTCGGCGCGCCAGCACGGAAAAGTACGCGCGCTTCGAGGTTACGGAGAGTCGCGGGTAACACGGGCTCGGAAGCCTCGATGATTCCGAACTCGCCCGAGAATTTCGCCAGCGGCGGATAGTCGCCGGTGCGGACTTGGGCTTTCGCGATCGATTCGCCGTTCGTGAGCGGGCGGCCCGATTCGTCGGTGATTCCTTGGGGCAATACGATTGTGTACTGTTGATTGTCTTTATATTGTGCCGGGAAAGTGAGGCGCTCAATGAAGCCCTGGCCTTTAAGATCGGGATTGATCTCGGCCTTGATGACCGTGCCATCGGCGGCGACAAGGCGAATCTCGCGGGCCTGATCCATTTTGATCGGCTCCGAGAAGATAAGCTCCATCGGCGCGAACGGCGAGCAGCCCGCCTGAGCGTTCTCACGCGTGCACGAGAACGTCGCGTTCAACGTCTTTCGAGTTTGATACGGGATTTTGAGATCGCTGAGACGCGCGACGCCCGACTGCGACGACGAAACGCCCGCCCCGATCACGAGGTCGACGGTTTTATCGTTCGGGAGCTTGGTCACCGGTTTGATGAGCGCGTAGTACGGCAGGCTTTCGACGAGCCAACGCGGAAAGTTTTCCGCTTGTACGAGCGCACGCTTCTCGGCTTCGCCGACAACAGCGATACCGACCGGAGAAGCGATGCCCTTCACTTTGAAGTACGAATACTTCTTCAGCGAAGCTTCGTCGATCACGCTGTCGAAGCCGACGACGAGAATTTGATCTTCCTGAATACCCGCAACCCATTCGCCTTTAGGATCGCCGGGTTCGGCCGCGATAACGTTGGGACCATCGATCTGGAAGTTGAAGGTGGTGCGGCCGGCGAGATTTTTGGCGCGCTTGAATTCGGGGCTAACGCTGACGGTACACTTCGTTCCGCCCGGAAGGTTGTTCGCATAAAGCTCGGTCTGGAAGCTGTAAGACCACGTCTTCGTGTCTTGCCAGTTCGCGGTACCCTGCACGGCAGGAGTACAGCTCACGCTGAAGGCGGACTCCGCGCCTCGTTGGTTTAGTGCTACGACATCTTCGGAGAATACTGCGCGAATTTGGTTGGTCGTGTTGCTCACGCTTTGCGGAGTAAACGACTTGATTTCAGGTCGAGCCCAGGCCTGCGCAGAAAGGCCGAGTGCTAAACCGAGCACTAACAATTTGGTCATTTGGTGGTCCCCTTCGCTTTCGCGATGATTGGTAATTCAGTTCGCTGACACACGAAT
>CAYPFC010000027.1:0-1576 GCA_964409815.1 uncultured Pseudobdellovibrionaceae bacterium | reverse complement strand
CGCCCGCAACAGCTGATTGCAAATCCTTGCACAAATCTGAACATCCTAAACTTTTTCTACGAACCGACAGGAAATCGGGAAAATTTCGGAACCGATATTGAAGGATGTAAATAGTGCCGGAGACGCGCCGTGGAAGCGGGTCTGCGGACTCACCACTTTGGCACCGCTAGTGGTTTTATTTCTTTACAGGAAGCGGACTGTTTTGAGGATTTGAAACAAGAGCGCTCGACTCCCGCGCACAAGATGTGGATTCGGCGGATCTCACGGAATCGTCGTGGAAATTTTCCAACCACGGCTCGACGCCAGGCTGGAGTACGAGGCGCGATCCCGAATTTTCGAATTTGGTATCAAATATTGATCCCTTCAGTATGCCACTCGCCGGGCTTCTCCTCTCAAGGTATCTTGGTTTCATAAACGGAGGGATCATGGACTGCAATTGGATGTTGACCGTAGGTCTGAGCAAGCTAAGACATTCGGATTTGGTCGCCGAGGCGGAGGAGTGGAATCGTGGACGCAGAGCTGGCGCAACAGAAGATGAAGAGCGCGCTGAAGGAGCTGCTGAAGAAGCGAGAGCACACGTACGCGGACGTCGCGAAGGTGTGGAGCTGCTCGCTTCCGACCGTCAAGAGGCTGCTGGGTAAGGAAGAGCTGCCGGTCTCGCGCCTGCTCACCCTGCTCGACTGGCTCGATCTTTCACTGGGCGAGCTCGAGAAGCTGGCGCAAACCGACAATCCGGAAGATTTGCGCTACACCCAGCGACAAACCGAGTTCTTGGCCAAGAATTTGCGCGTGTTCACCTTCTTAATGGAGCTGCACGACGGCAAGTCACCGCAGCAGATCGCGAAAAAATTTAAACTCAGCGCCGCCACGATCGAGAAAATCCTAATACAACTCGAAAAGTACGACCTTATCCGAGTCGGGGCCGGGGCTAAGGTGAAGCCCTTCCATCCGCGCCTTCCGCGTATCGAAGGCGCCCTGGCGTCGGCGACCATACGCAAGCAGATCGACCGCATGGGGCATTATTTAAAGGTAAAAATCGAAGACACTCTCGCCAAAAAGCAGCGGGGCCTGATTCTTCCGCCGGGCGAGTACAGTTGGACGATCAGTGAAATGACGGAGAAGACGTACCGGGAGTTTCTGCAGCGCTTTCGGCGGGACCTCGAGGATTTGGGCGCGCAAGCGAAGCTGGATTCCAGGGCGGCCGCGAAGGGTGGCCTGAAAAAGGCCGTGATTTCTTTCGCGGCCCAGCTAGAGGAGCCCGACGCCCCTTCTCTGGAGATTCTCACCGCGATTTTCGATGAGAACCTCAGCGATTTGCAGGAAAGTTAGATCCTACTTGGCGTTGCGGATACGGGGCTGTTTCGCCATGAGTTTCTTCTTACGGGCCTTGCGTTTGGCGTGCAGAAGGTTCTTTTTGCGCTTTTTCGGCTTCATTTGAGTCTCCTTTGGGAATGTCCTTTGACTATTGAGCTTAATCCTATTGAATTAGTCAACCCGGGAGCCCGTAGCTCAGTTGGATAGAGTGTCAGCCTCCGAAGCTGAAGGTCGCGCGTTCGAATCGCGCCGGGCTCGCCAT
>CAYPFC010000026.1:0-17656 GCA_964409815.1 uncultured Pseudobdellovibrionaceae bacterium | reverse complement strand
AAGAATTTAAGAAAAACCGACTAGCGGTTCAACAGGACCTGGATCTGGCGCCCGGCCGCGAACCAAAACCAAGCGCTCAAGAATCCGATGACGAACACCAAAACAAAAAACGCGACGGAACCCGGCAACGAAAACATTCCCGCGAGTCTTCGCGAAATCACTCCGGCGGTTTCGCCGTCACGAACGAACGCGAGTGACGCCCACACGAGCCCCGCGCCGAGCGCGAAGGCGATGCCCGAGCGCTTTTCACCCATCGCGTATCCGACCGCGAGCGCGATCGGAAAAATCAGCCACCAGAATCCGAACCAGAACGCGGGAAGAAGAAGTCCGAGCGCCAAATAAGTCATGTTCCCTCCGGCTTGAGCTCGATCACTTTGGCGGCCGCGGCCTTAGCCTCTTCGACGCCGCGATAGTATTCCACCTTACGCATTTCTCCGCGCGCCCATTCTTGAACTCCCGTTTCGAAATCCTTCGCGAACGGGTCTCCCGTCAATCCGCCCGGCACCGAGATCCATGCTTCCGGCCAGTCGCCGGTCGCGACCACGATCTTGTACACGGCACCATGGTGCTTGTTTACGCCGGGAATGCTTTCGACGCTCGCGTCTCTTTCAAGCACGTCGGAGCCGAAGCCGGGAATGCGCGCCACATGACGGAATTGCACTTTCTGCCAGTCGTTCCAGGTGAACTTCTCGATCGGCGTGAACCAGCCGTCGAGCTCGTCCCAGGCGTCCTGGAAAGCCACGGTCGCGATGAACGCAAGACTTTCCTTCTCGTCGGTTTCTTGATTATCGACCCAATAGGCATCGGAATGATTCGGGTCCTTCAAAAGATTTTCGAGCAATGCCGTGAGCCGCAGATCGCGCGGATAGAGAACGCGCTCGCCGTGAAGCTCGAAGTCGTCGTCGAAAACGGATTTGCGGAATTGCACGATCCATTCTTTATAGATCGAGGGCTCGAGATCCGCTCCGCGAACGTGAAAATCCCATTTTTCAAGGCGCTCCACGATCTTCTTTTGCCGATCCGAGAGCGCGCCACGATCCAGAGCCTTCAGAAACAAAGGCAACATAATTTCGGCTTCCACATCGTAATTGGAATTTTGCAGCTCGATCAGGTCTTGCGGAGTCAGTTTCTCCTTCGCGGTCAACCCCCGCCGGATGGACATTCCGCGAAACGGAGGCTCGTAGTCCCAGCCGAAGTAATAAGGAAAGTTCTGCGGGACGATCTTTTGGTTCGCCGATTCGATGTAACCTTCGGGCGGATTCTTCATTTTCGGACGGAACTCCTCGGGCAGCGCCTCCTGAAGTCCGCGCTGTGCCGTGCGCCCATCCATAATGAAGCGACCGTGCCCGACCGCGCGCTTAGGGATAAATCCCGCGTGGACCCAGCCGATGTTCGCGCGGTCCGCGCACATGAAGTTCTGCAGCGGAACGAGCCAACGCTTGAACGTATCCATGCACTCGTCGACGTTCCTTGAGTCGTAAAGACCGCGAACGGCCATCATCTCATTACCCGACCGGTGCCCCGACCAGTCGCTCGCGAGCCCGAGCTTGCCCTCGCGGTGGATGACGACCCCTCGATTCGTGTAGGTGACGTCGATCTCTTCGTCAAATCCGCCCTTCGCCCGAATGACTTCCTTCTCAACGCGCGCTTCTAGCCACTGATCACCTTCCTTATAAAGGTTCGAGTCCTCGTCTTTGAACTCGACTTCGTAGAAATCATGAACGTCCGTGCCGCCATTGGTGGGCCCCCACGCGACGTCCTTATTGAAGCCGTTGATAATTCCCGGAACGCCGACCAGGCTCACTCCGTAAACGTTGAACTCGGGACACGAGAGCTGCGCCTCCATCCAAATGCTCGGAAGGGAAAGGCTCAAGTGCGTGTCGTTCGCGAACAGGCTCGCTCCGGTCGCCGACTTCGCGGGCGCGACCGTCCAGTTGTTACTGCCTTGACCCGGGTTCGGCAGCGGATAGCGCGGAATATCCTCGAAGTTGAGCGCGCTGGTGAACGGAAAATCACTCAGCCGCTCGGGCTCGCGCGTGGTCTCAAACTTCTTAGTCCACACCAAGTCCTCTGTGGGCAGGTACTCTGGGTAGAGGTCGAGCGTTTTTTCGGTCCCGATTTGCTGCTGAATCTCCGAGAGCGCAATGTCGGCGCTGCGCCCGGCGAGGTTCCAAGTGAGGATCTTCGACATATGAACGACGCGGTCGAGCTCGTAGGGCGTAAGTTTCGCGCCGAGGATCTTGTACTCGGGCGGCAAGTGCGTGAGCGTTTCCATCCAGCGATTCACGCCGTCGGTGAAGTTTTGCATCATCTCCACGGCGCCCGGATCCTGGCGGTAGATTTCGCTGCGCTCGCGATTCGATTTGCGCATGCCCATCGCGACAAAAAAGCGGTCGAACTCTTTTCCACGCGGACCTATGAACTCGCTCAAACGGCCGGCCGTCGCGCGGGTCGAAACGTCGAGTTGAAACAGGCGGAACGCGGCGGTCAAGTAGCCTTGCGCGAGGTAAAGGTCGCCTGCGCTCTCGGCGAAAATGTGAGGAACGCCCGCCTTATCGATGGTGACGGTGACGGGTTTCTTTAACCCTTTGAGCGTACCGCTCTTAAACTCCTGAGGTTTATAATCCCAAATCCCGGTCCGTACATCGAGGAGCGGTCCAAGAGCGGGAATCCAGGGCAAACCGAACCCCAGAAATAGGGCCCAAGTGACGGCAAGAACGATCCATTTCATAGACCCGATGGCATAACATACGGCCCTTTCTTTGCGTAGTTAAAGGGGCATGAGAGCGCTTCCTAACTGGAAAACCCTTATAGCCCTTCTCTTGCTCTTCCGGGTGACGGAAATTGGCGCCGTTTCGGGGGGTTCGACAGCGCGCTCTTTCGCCCTTTTCATGGTCTCGTACAACGCGCAGGGCGCCGAAGCTGAAGGCGGCGTCGCGGGGACCGTATTCTTCATTTCTCCTAACCAAGCCGTCACGGCGTACCATGTAATCAATGAGAAGAGCTTTGCCCCGAATCAAGGCTTTCAAAAAAAACGGCTTTGGCTGGTCCACGAAGGCCACGCGCCGATCGAAGTGAAACCAGAGTTTCTAAAGACTGACCGGCTGCGCGATCTGACTCTCATCCGCATTCCTAAGGCGGTCGCGAAGCGATACGTGTTCGATACACAGGCCGCGGCCGCACCGAACATGGCGGTGGAGAGCGAGGGCTTCGTGGCAAGCTCCGCAGGACCCGTGCTCGAACGGAGGGGCGCGGATTTGGCGATCGTGGCGGTTCCCCGTCTTCACCGGGTCTTCGCGAAGGGGCTGGTGATTCGCAAGGCACCCGTCGATCTCAAGGCACAAGACGTCGAGCTCAGCAATTCCCCGAGCCTCGAGCTCACTTACGAACCCATCAAGGGCATGTCGGGAGGCCCGGTGGTCTCGGGCGGCAAGGTCGTCGCGATGAATTCGTTCGCCGACCCCCAAACCTTTAAGCGGACCTGGGCGCTGGAGCTTCAACCCGGCATTTCTCGCGCAATTGCGCGTCCCTAAAGACAATTCAGGACACCCCGAATTCGCCGGTTCGAATCCATCGGATCTGACCCTGGCGTGGGGCTTGCTCTAGTGGTCGCCGGAGGATCGGCTCGAGTATGGGTCTTTGGGTGAATCTGGGGTTTGTCACCTTCATTATTTTGCTGGTGTTGAGCGGGAACGTGCGCGCGGAGGAGAAGCCTCTCTTCACGCCATTCACGGTTTGTCCTTTGGAGCCGCATCGGCTCACCCGGTCACAGGATGAGTTCGTTGCGACGTCCGACACTTACTTTCTCCCCTACTACTTTCAGTTTCAGATGTTCAATCACCCGACGGCCGTCGCGCAGGCGCGGGACTTCATGGTGCTGCTGACCGAGAATAAGCGCGCGATCCTGGCGAACAATCAGCGCCAAATTCGCACTTTGATTGGATGCTTGCGCGCGACCGGTACGGAATGCGCGAGCCCGTCTGTGAAAACGATGATTGAGCGCTACATGGGGAACGACCTCAAGAAGGGCCTGACCCTGCATCGGGTGTTCGAAGCGCTGGCGTTTCCCAAGGAATTCGAGAGCCTCTACGTGATGCCGATGATTTGGCACCTGCCGATGGCGATCAATTACGAGCTCGAAAACGGTGCCGGCTACGGCTTGATGAAGGTCAGGCAGGAGGCGCTGACTCCGGCTGAGCGCGCGATGGCCGAGGACTTGTACCTCGAGTACTGGGAATCGTTCGGCGTCGAGGTTGAGAAGTACCTGACTTCCGAGCGGGAGCGGTGGGCAAGCGAGGGCGATCGCTACCGCGAATTCACGACAAATAAAAACTTGGGTGCGATTCGAGAGGCTCGGCTTTCGACGGATCGCTCGAAGCTCGTGTCGGCATTGGCGTTGCTCGAGATTCCGGGTTGGCAGGAAACGATCCGTCAGCGACAGCAGGAGTTCCGTCGGAAGATGGCGGAGACCTGGTTTCAAAACTTCAATTCGTTTCGCGTGTTCGCGTACATCGGCGGAGCGGATCCGAGTCTGCAGCAAATTCGTGGGGCTTTGCAGGACATGTACGCGCACAACGAGGCCGTGCAACAGGAGTTAGTCCAGACGATCGCGGATATTCAGAGAAAGCAAACCACGTGGGGTGGTTTGTTCTCGCTTGAGAACGAGCCGAAGAGCCTGCTTGAGTACACGTTGGCGCGGGCGGAGTCGCACTGTCGAATCGCGAGCAACTTGCACCTGTTGACGGTGCGCGGGGGGCAGCAAAAGCTGGCGCTTGGCGGAGCGCTTTTCTTGGGCTCGTTCTTTTTGCCGCATCAATTGGTAATTCCCCTCTTCTTCGGGGCGGCCAGCTACCACGCATACCAGTCGTCGGCGCGCTTCGATTCGGAGCGCGATCTGTTTTTGGCATTCATGGAGGAATCAAGCGCGATGGTTCCCGGAAATCGCGTGCTGTTCGCGCTGAGCGAAAAAATGTTCGGTCAGTTGCTCCTTCCGCTTTCGGTCCTCGGGATGCCCAAGGCGGCGCGAAATATTCATATCTTTTTACGCCGCTGATCTGAAAGCTGCACCAAAGTCGAAGCCGCTGGCAATCCCGACACCTATTCTAGATTTTACTTTACCCACAGTTCGCCCATTTCTAAGATCATTCTATGTTTGACGACCTCGGAAGGCGAAAGTTTCTTACCCGTATCGCGTTGCTTTGGCTGGCGACGGCCGGAATCGGCCTTCATTCGAAACGACATAAGGTCACTATTACGCTGAGCTTTGACGATTATGAAAGGTACCTATCGGCGCGCCGCTCGTTCATGATGACGCCCGTTCACAAGCTAAATGAGGCTTTCCGCGCCCGGCACGAACTCATTTCGGTCCGCCGGAGCATGGGTGAGCGCTCGATCTCGTGGGAATACGTCTTTTCGAGTCGCGAGAGTTTTCTACGATGGCGTGCAGAGCTCGATGGATACATCGACCACGAAGCCGCCGAGCGATCCGGAGTTAAAGTTCAATATGCGTGAGGCCATTTGTCGGGAGGAAATACCGAACGACATTCTCCTTCACGAATACCTAGAAGAACATTTCGAACTCGCGCGAAAATTTGAGCGGGTTCGCGACGAGAAAATCGAAAACGAGATCGTTCGTCTCGACATTCGCGACTTGAACTTAAATTACTCCGGCATGGCCCTCGAAATCGAATCGGCCATTGCGAAGCATGGTTTCCAGAGCTGGGCCAAACCTTACTCCGGGGGAGGAAGAGATCCTTCCTATGGCGGCCTGCCGCTCACTCAGAACTCGAAACAAGCCGGCCGCGACTGGAAATCCGCGCTCTTCGGCCTGGAGGCAGCCGCGAAGCTTCCCTACAGCGCGGAAGATCGCGAAACCGTTACGACTGGTGACGGAAATCTTTTAAGCGCGCTTCCGCCTCAGGATCGGGCGAGATTTCGCGGAAGCTATTTCGATTCGCTTTCATTTTCGTTTCCGACCGAGATCGCCCGCTGCGGCTTGATCGGCGAATTTCTCGCTCGCTTCCGCCGCCCGTACTTTCGCTCGCGAATCGCCACGCAAAGGTTGGGCGTAGTCGAGGGAAGCGAAGGCTGGCACCGCGACGAGCCTTTGCACACGCTCGTGCGTTTGATCATTCCCGTGACGACTGTTCCACAGGCGACGATCAAATTAGCTTCCGGTCAGGAGTTCTCGCCCGAAGCCGGATTTATGTATACTTTCAACACGCGCGAGCGGCATACGGTCGCTTGCACCGAACGCATTCAGTTCGACCGACATTGCATCGTTCTCTGCTTTGCCCCGTGGCTCGACTTTGACGCGGGCAACGATGAGTTCCGGGAGAATTCCTATTCCGGAAAAACGCATCCTCTCGAGATGGCTCGTGAGCGAAGCTTTTTCTTCTGAGGCGGAGTCGAGCGCGCATTACATGCGCGACTCATTCGTGCCCGTCGAATTTCTACGCGGTCTGGCCGCGTATAACGGTCAAAGCCCGAGAATCTTCGACAAAGTCGACGCAAATGCGTACGCAACTCGCGAACGCTTGGTGAAATACGCAAGCGCCCACCCGGACCTGAAGTCGCGGTTCAGCGAAGCCGCGATACGCGTCATAGCCTGCAGAAAGACGTCGACCGTCCCCTTTTGCCTAGGTCAAATCCGCAGCAAATTGCGCCTTCGAGACACACTCTCCGCATGGTCTGGAGGCCGTTCAATCGAGAAAATCGCGATCTGCTGCTCCTGGTACGGCGTTCTTACGCACTTTCTTTTAGATTTGCCGATCTTATCTGCCGCGCGCATATACGAGATCGATTTCGATCCGCAGAATCTCGCGAGATCCGCCTGCCTTCATGCTGGACACCCGGGAGCCGGGCGAATCACCCGATTAAATCAAGATATTTGCAGCCCCCTGGATTGGGAGTCCTTCGACCTGGTCATTAATTGCTCTTTAGAGCAAATCCAAGATCCGCAAAAATGGCTTCACTCAATTCCTCCTCAGATCCCTCTATTGCTTCAAGCCTCGAACGATTTTGGCGTAAGCCACCATCGCTGGTGCTTCGACTCAGTTTCGGAATTCGAAGCGGCGCTAAATTTGAAAACGGTGATTTTTAAAGATTCATTTAGGATTGGAAAGGCGATCCGACACACCGTCTTCGGATTCTTATAGAACTTTTATTAGCCTTCACTTTGCCAGCGGCCGCTGTTAGATTTTCAACGTGATTCGGTTTATTACCTCATTCATTATTGCATGCAGCCTCCACGCCAAAGCCGAGACGAACGCGGCGAAGGAGCTGCTCCCCTTCGTGAAATCCTGCCTGAAGATTCCAGTGCTCCCGAGCTCTTGCGTCGCCACTTATGCAGAGCTTTTTACCGAATATGAAGGTGCCGGACAGTTCTCCGAGATGATCGCGGCCGCAAAGATTATCGTGCCCAAGAGAGTTTGCAATGCATCCGGACTCTCCAAAGAAGTCCTTACCAGCTTTGCCGAGTCCTTGGCGCTCTGCTACCGCTCGACCAAATTCAAAAAAAATCTCGCCCACGGATCGGATTGCCTGAAACTGCTCGTGGCGGTATCGGATGAATGTTTTGCCACCCGGCATGTCGCGCGCGATGCCAGTTGGTACCGGGAGCTGTCGCTTTTCTACATGCTTGAAGGGGATCTCGTAAAAGCCAAAGAATTGTTTGAAAAGGCGAAATTGTTGCAACCCTCCTCGCCGCCTCCCAAGGGAGGAGAAGTTGCCTACAGCTTGGATGTCTCCATGCGCGTGCTCAAAGCCAGGCTTTGCGCGCGTGAAAAAAACAGAGCCTGCTCTGAAACAGAACTTAAGTTTCTCAGAGAAAGGAATATCGAGTTAAAGAACTCCGAGATCGCTTACAACATCCGTTTAATCGAGCGCGAGTTGGGCCAGGCTTCCGCGCATGAATGAATACGTCGACCCGCTCGAACAGGTTTTCACGGATTACTCGAACTCCTTCCACTATGTGGACTGCGCGGGCTCGCGATTCAGCACAAAAAAGGAAGCTTATCTCAGTTCTCAGGGCCTCGGCGAATCCGATTTCAGTTTTCGTTGTAGCTTTCCTACGTCTCTAGACACGGGATTCTATGCGCGGAATTTAAGGCGTGAGATTCTCGACGTACTTTCCCGGATCCAGGCGCATTTTCATGATCGACGTATGGTCGTTGCCTATAGCGGGGGCATCGACAGCGAAGTCATTCTTCACTGCGCGCACATACTCGGCTTCCGACCCGTGGCTATATTTGTCAATGTTTGGAACGTCAATTCGGATGAACGGCGGCAGTGCCTGGAATTCTGCGCAACTTCCGGGATAGAGCTGCGCGAGATCTTCCTTTCGGAACACGAGTACCTCACTCGGTGGAGGAACCTCGAGACGGAAATCTGCCACAGCATTAACCCGGGAGCCTTTTCGTCCTTTGCAATGACCGCCGTCGATCGCGAGCGCGAGTTCATCCTTTACGGCTCCAGTCTTCCCCAAGTTCTCTGGTGCGTCGATGAACAGAGGTTTTACCACATCGCGAAAGAAACCGACCGTACGGAGCGGCAGACGATCGCTTCTCATCTCGGCGTTCACGCCGTCTTTCCCTATCAGTTCGCTCGCGTGTGGTACACGCTCGGAAATCATTTGGCTAGCGCGGACCCATCGCTATTCGATCTAAAATATCGATCGGAAATCGGCGGAAAGACTTGCCATTTTATGCGCGGAGATATCGGCCATTCGCTGAGCCGCCTACAGAAGGAGTTGTTTTACGCGAACTTCCCCGAGCTTCGCGAGCGCCCCAAAATGACCGCCCACTTTCATATTCCTTACATTCGCTCCCGTGCCTACGCGGAAGAAAGAACACGCGAAATGGTTCGTCAATGGACGGGCGAAGCACCGGGCGCGATCGCCGCTTCATTGCGCCCCAGACACTACTATAATCTCGTTCGCCCCTCGCCAGACGCATGGTACAGCGGGTTCTTTTGGGACACGGTACCGCTTGTGCAAGCGCGCTAGCTGGCTCTAAAATCCTTAGAAATGGGATTTATCCTGAAGTTCCTGATATGCACCGGTCTCGCATGTCTAAGCGCCGCCTTCGTGCATCGCGATCCCATCCCTTACGATCTCATTCCCGCCCGATTCGGAGCCTTCGCCTACCACCGTAAAGTCCTCGATTCGAAAGTTCCTCTGAAGATCGTCTTTGTTGGCCCCAGCAATATTCAGCGCGCGGTCGACGCGCGTTTGGTTCAGCGGGAGCTCTTCCCCGGCGACCTCGGAACCAGCGTCGCGCTCCTCGGACACAACTGGCGCTCTGAAGATCTGATTTACGCGGAAGTGCGCGACCTGCTTAAAGCCGCTTCTCCTCCGATTATTGTCGTTTCACCCCCCAATACGAAGTCTTACCGACTGAGTCCGTACTCGGGCCTATTTTTCGACACGATCAAAGATTGGCGTCTGTTCGAGGATGCAACGCTCGCCCTTCAGTTCTTCGCCTCTAAACTTTTAACCGCTCCGAAGATCCTCCTCGGGCTAAAAGCGAACTCCGCGGACGTCGCACTACTCGAAAAGAGTCACGGGTTTCTGCCTTTTGAAGAAGACCGCGAGGAATACTTTTCGAACGCCGACTCGCCTTTAAACGAGATTCGCGTAAGCAGGGCGAATTGGAAACCGCTCGGAGGCGAAGAGGGCAGATTGAACACGGTCGAACGCGCGTTCACCACTCGGCTCATCGCGCTCGCGCGAGAAAAAGGAGCGCGGATCATATTTCTCGAGATCCCGCGCGTCGACGAAGATTGGGAAACCCCGTCCCTGCGTACGGACCTCTTGGCGCTCGCGCCCGAAGTCCTGGGGTTTTCCGTCAACCGGCTTTTCGAGGGGATGCCGCGCGAGGAAGTGCTCTCTCATTTTCACGATCGATTTCACTTTTCATTAAAGGGCGCGAGGCGATTCACCGGCGCTCTCATACCATACTTGAGGGAGATCCATGAGGATGAAATCGCCTCGCACGATCCTTAGGCTCATCCTCGTCGCGGGAGTCTGGATCGCGATCGTTGCCTTTGTAGTGAGCCGCGATCCGCGCGCCGCCGATCCCCGCATCATTTACGGCGAGAATTTTCGACCGTGATGGATCTGAATCGCTCGGTAGCTCTTATCGCATTCTTCGCCGTATTCGCGCTCGGCGCATACCTCAGCGGCGGCCGGCTGCGATCCTATTACGGGCTTTACACGGCGATTTTCCTGGGAGTCTTCGGCGGGCCACTTGCTCTGGCGACTCTCATTGCGGGCGCATTTGGTTCATGGGCACTGACCCGCCTCGGTCCTCGCATGGCGACCTACGGACCCGCTCTGTCGATATTTATTTTGCCGGCGCTCGGCGTTCCCAATCTAACCTACGCGCTTTATTCATTTCTCGTCCTGCGACTCTCATACCTGGCCTGGGAAATTCACCGCGAGAGCTTGCATGTACCGCGGCTTCATCAGTACATGAATTTCGCGTTCTATCCACCGGTTTCAATTTCAGGCCCGATCGTATCTTATGGAAAGTACGAATCGGCGCGAATTCGACTCACCGGAGAGCGCGTCGCCCATTCCGCGGAGCGATTCACGCTCGGTGGTCTGAAAGTTCTCGTACTTGCCCCGATCGCGCAGCCGCTAACTCTTAACGCGCTCACTGAGGAGGGCTACGCCATGACGGGCTCCGCGGTCGCGGGCGGCGCCTTTTTCACCACGTTTTACCTTTACGTGACCTTCTCAGGCGTCGTCGACCTCGCGCTTGCTTCCGCCTCGTTCGATGGTCGCCGCCTTGAAGAGAACTTTCGTTTCCCGTTTTTGGCGACGGACGTGGTCGACTTTTGGCGTCGCTGGCACGCCACCATGACCCGCTGGGTTTTCGCGTTGCTCTTCCAACCGCTCGCGGGATACCTCTCGCGTCGCTTACCCACGCTAGCGGTCAACGTTGCCGTCGCCGCGGCGGCCTTCCTAGCGTTCTTCTTCATCGGGATATGGCACGGGATCGATCCAAAATTCCTGCTTCTCGGAGCGCTTAATGGCAGCGTTGTCGCGGGATACTTTCTTATGAAGAACTCGCTCAATCGGATTCGTCGGCGACTGAAGGTCGCGGGCGCTCTCTTCTCCGTAGCGGGCTGGATTCTCACAATGGCTTACGCGGTCGTCGTCTCAGCCGTACTCTTGACGGACTCCGACGTCTTACTGTCCTTGCTCATTCACTAATTTCGATTCCACGCGCAGTATGGTTTGCTCGAGCGAGTCGTTCCCCATCATTTCCTCGAGGCTAAAACGAATCTTGAACTCGCGCTCGAGCGCGAGAAAAAATGCGACGGCATTCAGCGAGTCCCAGTCATTCATTCGTTTCATAGCGCGATGAACGTCCACCTCACTTGCGTGCGGGAAGGTCTTTTCGAATATTTGAAGCGCACGATCCCGCGCACTCATGACTTCACCCGAAGTCTCATTCGAACGTAGGGGCCGTCCGCGCCGTTCTCCGCCTCGAAGCCGAGCTTCCGGAAAAGGGCGAGTGAGAACGCGTTGTCGCGACGAATGAACGAGTTAACCTCCGAGCTGACTTGAGCTACGGCCGCATTCAGCAACTCAAGACCAATCCCTCGCCCGCGAAAATCGGGGTGAACCGCCAGGAACGGAATAAAAAAGCCGCGATCCGGAAGCGCGGGAAGGGACTTTGAAAGCGCGCGCAGACGTTCGCCGACGCGCGCGCCGCCTTCGGCGTCAAATCCGCGCAACACGGAAGACAGCCAACGCGTACGAACGCGGGCATACTCTTCGAGCGAATAGCATGCGCAAAGGCCGATCGCCTCGCCCCCGGATTCGCGAAGCGCGATTCCAGTGCCTTTAGACTCTACGTAAATTCGCAACGCCGCGGCCTGCTTTTCGCGCGGATCGCCGGAGATAGCCTCGAAATAATCCGGATCCGCGGAAACCAACAATTTCGCCGCTCCGTCTTCGATCCGAACTCGGAGTTTCGCTTCGGACAAAATTTCTCGATAATCAAGCTTGCCCGAGGCATTTCGTGCCAGGCGCTCGACGAAGACCGAGCGAGTCCCCTCGATCTCACGATCGTCTGCGAGTGTGCGTACCGAGAGAATTCCGGAAGCTTCGCAAACGAGCGCGACTTCTCCGAATTCACCTCCTAACGATACTTGCAGGTCGTCGAGAGAAACCCATCTCCCTTTGAATTTGGCGACACGCTCTTTGCGCCCTCGAAAGTAGAGTCCGCCGTCGGATACGCTTTCGACGAGATCTCCCGATAGGTACCAGCCATCTTTGAGGAATTTCGTCTCGCTCGCTTGCTGATCGAAAAGATAGCTCTCCGCGACTTGGGGCCCGCGCAGCGCAAGCTCGCCGTCGTCCTCGATCCTAAAATCGTGCCCCGGAAAGGGCATGCCGATCGGCACCGTCGCCCGTAGATTATCGTTGCCTGAAAATCGATGGGCGCTGATCGCGATCGTCGCTTCCGTCGGACCGTAGAGATTCCAAATGGAAGATTCGGGCGCGATCGCTTTCCAAGCGAGAGCAACATCCGTCTTCAGTGGCTCTCCGCAGAACATCGAGGTTCTCAGCGAGCGAAAGTTGCCCTCTGGCCGACGTAAGATCTCCTCCGCGACATACGGAACGGAAAACCAATGTGTAATCCGGCGCTCCTCGACGAGCCGACCGGCTACGCGAAATAGCTCGCGCGGTAGCGGAAAGAGCGTCGCGCCGGTTGTCAGCGCCGTGAGAACGACGTGGAGCGAGAGGTCGAATGTGAGATCGAAAAGCTGGATCGCGCGCGCTTCCGGACCGTACGGATCAACTCGAAGAACGTTCTCGAGGTAGGTGGAGAGCTGCTCGGGATAAATCCCGACAGCTTTCGCGCATCCGGAGGTGCCCGAGGTAAAAAGAATGTATGCATAGCGCGGAAGGTCCGTTGGGCCTCCTTCCGTGCGTGAAAGCCCCTGGCGACTCCACCAGAGAGCGCCACGAAATATACTCGGGAATGCTGCGTCCATCTTTTCCAGTTCCGAGGGACGCACGGGAATATATGCAGCACCTATCTTCAAACAAGCCAGCAAGACCGCGTATGCGTCCGCGCCCGAGTCAGCATCCACCACAACCCGTCCCGCGCCCTCGAACTGCGAGGCGAGCGAATCCACGACTTCAAGCAGCTCTGAATATTTGACCTCTCGAATACCGTCGTGAATGGCGACTTTTGTTGGGAAAGCAGCCACTACGCCTCTGAATCTCGCGTAGATTTCGCTCATGGAAGAATTCTATTCGGAAACCGAATATTGAGGGAGAAAAATGGTGCGCTCTACAGAACTCGAATCTGTGACCTCTACCATGTCAAGGTAGCGCTCTAACCAACTGAGCTAAGAGCGCACAGAAGGCAATTGAGCCACTAAATTCCGTGGAATCGGTCGTGAAGTCAACTGGCTGGGCGATAAGCCCTCAAAATTCTCGCACCATCTTAAAAATACGTCCCTGGGACGAAATTCGATCCATTTTAGCGTTGCGGACGCCGCAGGCCTGGATCTTCTGGAAGTCTTCCAGGCGATTGGCGACGTTGATCGCGAGCCCGTGGGTGGAGACCCGTTCCCGCACCCGCACGCCGAGCGAGACGATCTTTCCGTAAGCGGTATAGAGCCCGGGGCACGACTCATCCCACTCCGCGCGCACTCCAAAATCAGCCAGCGTCCGCTCGGTGGTCCTCCACAACCGCTCCACCCAAGCCCGCACGCTCTCGACCGTGCACACGGGAAATATCACGAGCTGACCCGGATTATGAATGGTCGCCTGCCCCCCGCGATCCAAAGAAAAATATTCGAATCCTTCCGCGCGCGCCTCATCTCCCGCACGCTTTCCGAGCGTCACCACGGGCCTGAGCGGCTCGAAGCCAAGCACGGTATCGTAGGCGGAATTTTGAGAAGCGGCTACGCGCAACTCGCTCTGGCGTTCCAGTGCGCGCGCGAAGTCCACACGATCGAGGTATTCGAAACGCATTCGGGAAGATTCATTCGGGCGAGAGGAATTGGCAAGATTTTGTAAGACATCCGACCGCTGCTGCACCGCTTAGAGAAAGGGAACCTGGCACCTAATAAAGCTCGACGCGGTCGTTTTCTTGGAAGCCTGAGCCCGAATGGACGACCGCGATCGCGCCGTCCTTGCCGAAGTAGCTCACCACTTCGATCGTGCCCTTGAGGCGACCCGGAGCCGTCCCAATAAAGCGGCCCGTGTCGGGGTCGTACACGTCGTCCCCCTCCTCGGTCACCTTCAAGATATCGCCCAATTGAATGCCCGTGAGACGCCCCGCATTAATGAACACCCGCTCGCCGCTGACCATGGCCACGCGTCCCTCCCAAGCCAGCTTCTCCACCGAGCGGATCACGTTCGGAACCGCGCTTAGGAACGCCTTACGAATTGCGGTCTTCACGAGCTCGGGATCCTCGGCGAGATTATTCAGATCTCCACGCTCGCCCACCTTCGTGGTCGTCGAATCGGTCTCTGCCGAGCGCATCTCGTTCAGGATTTCTTTTCCGTTCTTGCCGGCCGAGATGCGCAACCGCACTTGCGTGGAGACGTTCGCCTTCAGCGAACGAATCAATCCGACCGAATCTCCCACTCGCTTGGCCTTGATCGCCATGATCTTGCCTTCCAAAACCGCGGAAACCCCGAGCGAAGCCGCGAGTTTCGAAATCTGCGCGAGGTCGTACTCGTTCTCTTCGGTCAGAAATTTTTTCGGATCCTGAGGAAAATCGTCCGGCGAAACGACGACGAACTGGCGCGTTTTCAAAAGCTCGCGCACCACCGTCTGCCGGGCCATGTCCGTCATCGCTTGCGATTTCTCGAGGCGCTCGTCCAAGAACGGCAGCACCAAAATGCGGTGACGAGGCGGCTCCTCTTCGGCCCGCGCGCTGTAGGGAACGTCGCGAACTTCCGGGGACGCGCTCGATTTTTCATTACCGGATTTTTTACCCGAGAGAACGCTACACGAAGTCAGAAAAAGTAGAGACAAAACGGCGAGATTACGCATGCCTCTATTTTAAAGCGGAAGCCGTGCAAAGCGCTATTGGGCGCTGGTCGAGGAAAGCGACTTCACCGAGAGGACTAGACCGTTGTCCTGGACGGAGCCCACGTCCACTTTGAACTGAGGGAACTGCGCTTTCGAGATCGCCTTGCCAAGTTCGCTCGCCGAGGTCGGCGTCTCGATCTCGTAAGTGAGGCGCGACGGCTCGAACAAGCGCTCGCGAATAAGCTTAACGTCGCGAAGCCCGCCGAGCAGCCTCTTGAGATCCGCCGCCTGCTTCGGTCCGAGGTTTCCTTCCACCACCAAACGCATCATGTTTAGATTCAGCGATCCGCTCATTATCGCCTCGTTGAGCTTTTGTGAGAGATCCGCCGCGAGCTTGGCCGTCTGCTCTTCAATCGCTTGAGCCAGAACCTTTGGGCCCTCCGACGCCACGTTTTCGGTACGTTGGGCTTCGCTCAGGCCGCGCCCCGATTTACCCTGCCACATTTGCAGGTCGTAAATGATTTTAGATCTCGCGCTTTCTCCGCGAGTCACATCGACCCGCCCGCTCACCACGATGTCGGCCTTCAGATACTGTGCGAGCAGAACCTGATCCTCGCGCCGCAAGTTCTCGGTCCGGTAGGCCGCGGGCACGCTCATTCGAAAGCTCGAGCTGTTCGGATCCAAAACGTAAACGTTCTTACCCTTAAACTTCGAGTTCAGTTGCTCATAAACCTTTTTAAAGAAGTCGCGGGAGAGGTTCGCGGCCTTTTCATCCGTCGTATCCGTCCACCACACGTAGCGGGAGCCTTTAGGCTCGGTCACCGCAATAAGCGGGAGAAGGCGCACGGTCGTCTGCCCGACGGCGCCCAGTTCACGTAAAAGCGTCTCGAGGTTGTCCGAGCTCAGCCTCATTTGAACCTGGACTTTGCTTCCCGCCGCGCTTTCGACCGGTGCGGACCCCCTAATAAAGACCACGTACCGTGTGGAATTTTTCAACACTTTGGATTTTACCGTTGGCCATACCTTGGCGGTACGCTCAGGCCCCAATAATTCTTCGGTGAGTCGCTGAGTCGACTGCTCCACGGCCTTATCTTCTTGTTTAGCTTCCGTCCCTCGGGAAGCCGTCGTGACCTCGATGGAAAGGTCGGTCAGCTCGCGGGCAAATGTTAAAGGCGTTGTTAACAATACTAAGGAGAGTAAAAATATCTTCATTTGGCCCAGATGTTACGACGATTCGATTGGGCCTTCAATTTTTTCGTTCCCTCGGAGGCGGAAAGTAGCTACAAGTGTGGGATTAGCTTTGGTGCTTAAGAGGTAGTGGAATGCTGGAATACGATCGCAAAAAATTGGGTTCTTATCTGAAGGAAGTTCGCGAGCAGGCGAGCTTTACACAAGCGGACGTTTCGCAAAAGCTTGGCTATACAAGCCCTCAGTTTATATCAAACATCGAACGTGGGATCTCCGTGGTTCCACTGAAAACGTTGGCGCGTATGGTCGGCCTCTATAAGGTAAACCCCGAGTCCGTCGTGCGCATTATCCTTGAAAGCCAACGTAAGCTTCTCCGCGAAAAATTGATGCGGGGCAGATAAGACGGCCCGTTAGTTATTAAAATTTCCGGCTCCTGAACCTGTAGTTGCTGTTGCTGTTGTGGTGGGTGAGTGATGAGCGAGCTAGATGTTTTTCCTCCCGAGTTGGATGAATTGGCCAATGAGGTCGGTGATTTCATTTGTTATTGGGGCTTCAAGAAGATTCACGGACGCATTTGGACCCATATCTATCTCACCGAGCATCCACTCGATGCCGGTCAACTGATGCAGCGATTGAAAGTTTCCAAAGCGCTGATCAGCCTCTCCCTTAACGATCTGTTGAAATATGAAGTCATTCGCGAGTCCGGCAAGTCGGCGCGCGGAACTCAAACCTACACGTCCAATCCGGACGTTCTCGACGTCATCCTGAATGTTCTCCGCCGCCGCGAACGCAAGATGCTCACGAAGGCTGAGACCAGCCACCGAATGCTTTCCCAACTGAACGAGGACTCGCTCAGCCGCGCGCGTGTCAATCGTGAGCGTTTAGCTTCGATGGGCAACATGATCGGTCAGGCGCAGAACGCGCTCTCGAGCTTACTTGAGCTCGCCACGCTCGACATGGGCGCGTGGCAAGAAATCAACGAGTCAAAAAGATCAAGATAGGCCGCCCCTCAAGGTCCAAAGATCGCGCCGAGCGCTTCATCGAGGCGCGAATAGCGATGCTCGAACCCAGGAACATTGGAATAGCGCGCCCGTTGCGAGGTCAGGAGCGCCTCCCCCAGTTCACCATAGAGAACTTTGAGCGCAAGCCGCGGTACCGGAGGCCCCCATCGCGCGCCCATCGCGCGCGCAAGCTTCTTCGTCAGCTCGGCATTCGTAACTGGCTCTAAAGAAACCGCATTCACCGGTCCGCGCACTTGATCCTGATCAACGATGGTCGCCAGCAGCCTGGCGAGATCGTCGCCGTGAATCCAGCTAAACCAATGCTCGCCCGAGCCGAGCTTGCTCGCGCCGAAACGCTTAAACATCGGACCCACCTGATCCAGGAAGCCGCCGTTCTCGCTCAAGACCACGCCGAAGCGGGCTTTCACCACGCGCTCGGCGGGGATTTCGTCCGCG
>CAYPFC010000025.1:16645-17870 GCA_964409815.1 uncultured Pseudobdellovibrionaceae bacterium | reverse complement strand
CGAAAGGGAAAACCTTCTCGGCGCTATCTTCGAGCGCGAATCCCGTGGACGTGTCCCGGTAACCGACCGTGGCCCGCTCCTTGACGACTCCCCCGCCGATCGACACGTACTTGGTCATGCTGATCGCCATCGCGACCGTGTAGTCCTCGACCTTGATGCTGCGCTTAGTGGTCGATAGGCCGCCGAAGTCGTCATAGAGATTGAACGGCTGTCCGTAGCCGACGCCGAATCCGAACCATCCGAAGCGAACGGCGGCCGCGCCGAAGGCGGCGTTGTACGGCAGTCCATCGGCGGTGTCGTCGCCGTCGATGCTGTATTCGCGATTGACGATGCGATTGGTGGTTCCCTGTACATCCAAGTTGTATTTCGAGAGCGCCAGGCCCGATGGGTTCACGAATACGGCGGAGGCGTCGTCGGCGAGCCCGACGAAGGCCCCGCCCATCGCGAGCACGCGAGTGGTTCCGATCGGCGCGTGCGAGTACGCGCCGTGGGCTGGAGTCTGACCTCGCGCCGAGATCGACGTTACCAAGGGCCAAACTGTGAGAAGAAGAATGGACGGGATCCTACCGCACATTCGATAATCTCACTATGCGCGCCCTTCTCTGTCTATTGGTGATTTCGTCGAGTCCGGCGTGGGCCAGTCTCGCGCGGATCGGAATCGAACCTTACCTCGGATACAGCGAATTCAAATTCGACGCCGGCGGTGACAGCGACACAAAGTACGGCGCGGTCCTGGGAGGAAAGGGCGGCCTCGAGTTCGCGAACGAGTTTTACTTCGCGCTCGATTACCACATGGGCGGGCCGTACATTCTTGAAAACAACGAAGACAATGAGTACCTGAATCATATGTGGGGGCTCGGCATCGGCGTTCGCAAAACCAACTGGCGCTTTTGGGTCGGTCACTACTTTGACGTCGTACTCGACGACATCAATCGCAATTTTATCTATGAAGGTACGGCTTTTAAATTCTCGCTGGGTTACGTTTATAAAACGAAGATCTCGTTCAACGTCGAATACTGCATGCAGGATTACTCAAAGATCCGAAATGAACCGGACGTGCCATTTTCCCTCGACGTTTCCGTTCTCTTCGTTTCGATCAGCGCTCCCCTCTACCTCAATTAACCCTAGCGCCGCAATGCAGCACCGCTGTGGTGTCGCCTGGTCCCATGCTAGTTTTCATTGTCTAAACCACGGTCCCGTAGCTCAGCTGGATAGAGCAACTGCC
>CAYPFC010000025.1:16324-16635 GCA_964409815.1 uncultured Pseudobdellovibrionaceae bacterium | reverse complement strand
TGAAAATAAGGCGAGTTACAAGGGCAGTAAAACTAGAAAGTGAATTTGGGGGGGCAGGTTGATGATACAGCCTGAACCAAGTTACAACGAAGTGAGTTAAAAAAAATTGACCCCGTAGCTCAGCTGGATAGAGCAATTGCCTTCTAAGCAATAGGTCGCAAGTTCGAATCTTGCCGGGGTCGCCAGTCCTAAGTGATGTTTAAATTGAAAAAGTTTAGCCGGAGCGACTGACCGCGTTCCGAAAGTCGTCAATTCGGGCTCATCTAAAGGAAGTTATGCCTAAAATTGATATCTCAGCGCTACCTGAGCGA
>CAYPFC010000025.1:0-16291 GCA_964409815.1 uncultured Pseudobdellovibrionaceae bacterium | reverse complement strand
CCCAAGCCGTTCGACAAACAATCCGCCGACCGCATTCGGAAACGGTTGGGAGATCCGGGTGGATTGAAGGATTTTGGAGTCAACCTTACGAAACTTCCCCCGGGGAATTGGTCCAGCCAACGACATTGGCATTCTCATGAGGACGAATTTGTATATGTCGTAGAAGGCGAGCTGGTTTTGGTGGAAGATTCCGGTGAAACGCTACTTACGGCAGGCGATTGCGCGGCCTTCCCTAAGAACAGCGGCAACGGTCATCATCTTATTAACCGCTCGGACCGTATGGCAACGTACCTGGAAATCGGGTCTCGTTCAGGTGAAGACGTAATCACGTGCTCCGACGTGGATATGGTGAGCCCCAGCTCGGACGGCCGATTCTTTCGAAAAGACGGTCGAGTTTACGAATAGGAACAAAATTTCGCGAACGTCGGCGCCTACATCGCACGAGGTGAGGCACGGCCCGCGTACCAAAGGGCGTTCGCGGCTCAGAAGGCAGTCTTCGAAGCCGCGCTGAAAGCATGACTAGCTCTTAAACCGGTGAAGCACCAATCCGTGCGTTGGATCATAGGGCGAAAGGCCCACGCTCACCCGATCGCCGACTACGACGCGGATTCGGTAGCGCTTCATCTTGCCGCAAAGCTTAGCCGTGATTTGAAATCCATTTTCCAACTCGATACGGTAAATCCCGCCGCCGACTTGGTCCAAGATCCGCCCATCGCACGTGCTTAAATCATCTTTAGCCATCTGAATTACCTCTTTCGAGCGGATCGGTTTCGGGCCTCCGCCGCCGCGAGGGGACGCGCACGGCACTGAGGCTTTTCAATAGTGAGCAAATCCCGTCGACGATTGAGCATGAATGTCCAAACTCAGACTCTCAACGTCGCCGACCAAAGAAAACATCGAATGCAACTCAGACAGGTCCGCTTCCTGTCTGAGGTTGTTCACGTAAATGATATTTTGCATCGCCGACTAGTATCGACCGCGCGAGCCACCACGATCAAAACCGCCACCGCCATGCTTCGGCTCTTGCGGCTTGGCTTCCGAAATATTCAACTGACGCCCTTCGTGCTCGCGCCCGGCCAACGAGCGAATGCACTCGGCGGCTTCGCTGGGGCTCGACATTTCGACGAACGCGAAGCCTTTGCTTCGGCCGGTGTCACGATCGGTGATCACTTTCGCCGATTCCACGGTTCCGAACTGGGTGAATAACGAGGTCAGACTATCCGAATCGACCGAAAAAGACAGGTTACCGACATAAAGTTTTTTTCCCACAAAACCTCCTAAGGCTGGGAGCCGCATAGGAGGACTCAAACGGCATGCTCAAGATCTCAGAGGCGACAGGTAAGATATCCCGCAAGATAGCACGGTTTCCGCGCGCCCGATTTTTTATTTCAAGTTATCGCGCCTAAGTTTGTGGCTCTTCACGCGTACGCGGCGGATCCAAACCGCTTAATCGCAATGCTTTCGGTAGATTGGGGGTTGGACTCGACTCTTGTGCCAAGGTGAATTTTTTCGGGCGCTCCGCGTGGAAACCTGCCCCGAAGTAATCTGGAGAATGAAAATCCGCGTCGCACGAAGACGCGCTGAAATTTGCAGAGTGCTCCATTCAGCCCGCTAATGGGGCAAAGAAGGAGTCGAAATGAATTCTGTCGAAAGCGGATTCTGGTCGGGAGTTCTCGCCACCGGTCCCATGACACTCTTTATGTTCGCGGCACAAAAGTCCCTGCCGCGCGAGGAACAGTCGCCCTTACCGCCGGCGACGCTTACGAAACAACTCACCGCGCCCGTCGCCGATCGATTACCCTCGTCGCTGCGGCAGGATCTCACCATGGTTTCGCACTTCGGGTACGGCATCGCGTGCGGCACCCTCTATTCTCTGCTTGCCCGGCGCGCGCCCGGGCCGGTCGCCGCGAAAGGCGCCGGATTCGGACTGCTCGTTTGGGCCGCCAGCTACCTCGGCTGGACGCCGGCCCTCGGGCTGCGCGCGGCCGCGCCGAAAATTCCCGCGCGCCGAAACGCCATGATGATCGGCGCGCACATCGTGTGGGGAATCTCTCTCGCCTTCGCTGAAGACAAACTACGCCGCTTCGGAGCCGAAATGCTCGACGGCAAACGCCGCGCGCCCGCCGCGGAATAGAAAACTTCCCGCTCAATCAGAAGCCTAATGTGAGCGCGGAACCTAAGTCGTGGCCAAGCTGGTACGACGCGTGCACTCCTTCGTCAGATATGCATGAGACTTTAAAAAACCGTTGCGTTCAAATAATAGTTACAAGCCTCATCGGGGCATGGGGAACGATTGGACGCGCCGACATCTCCACCGAAGGCGCCAACGTCCAAACTCCGACTAAGATTGAAGACGTCGAGAAAGAGGACGGCCGCATTCTCCAGCGCCACTTCCCGTTCTACTTCGCATACGGTCGGCCGACGTCGAAGCTGCAGCTCTCGTTCAAAACGCCGATCTTAAGGGAAACGCCTCTGTTCTTCGCGTACACGCAACTGATGTTTTGGAACCTTAACGATGAATCGAAACCGTTTCACGACCTCACGTACAATCCGGAGCTTTTCTATCGTCTTTCGCCCAAGGACTGGGGCGCGGTGAGATCCATTGATCTGGGGATCTATAGCCACACATCGAACGGAAAAAAGGATCTGGACTCGAGGTCGCTGAACAAGAATTACGTGCGATTCAACTTTGAGCGCGACGGAAAAAAATGGATGACCCGCTTCGGCGCTCAGCTTTCGTACCTTCACGGCTTCGACGAGACCAACAAAGACATTCAAGACTACATCGGTCCGCTCTCGCTAAGCATCTCGTTCGTGCAGCTTTTCGACTCGTGGGTCGACAAGAGCGAAGTCGCGTTCGAAGCCTCACCGGGGGGAAAATTCGCCGACCGTTGGGATCGCGGCGGATATCAGCTGTCGTGGTCCTTTCGGCTCGGAAAATTCAATCTCGTGCCGGCGTTTTACATGCAATACTATCGCGGCTACGCCGAGACTCTCCTCAACTACGACGACGAGGTCAGCGAGTTTCGGGGTGGGGTAATTTTCTAGGGCGCCACGCGCTCGCACCATGTAAATTTCCACTCGCTCATCGCCAGCTTATGAGTGCAATAAAATCTTCGACTTGGACACGCGTGTTCGAGGTCCATAGAGTGCGCTCTGGGGTGTTTCCGGGGGGAAAGCGTGCTCATTCAAATGTTAAGCGTAGTATTCGCCGTATCTACGGCCTCGGCCGATTCGAAAACCATCGACTGTGCCGAGGCCGCGCTGCTTACGGCGGCGAACGCGGCCCCGAAGGCGTCGGAGCTCGACTACGCAATCAGCGACCTCGAAGGTCTATTCTTCACGTTCCTCGATCACCTACAACGTTCCGACGAGATCGAGCCCGCGCGGGTGGAATTCTTCCTGAAAGACGCGCTCAACCTGAAGGCGCAGGTTTTAAACCGCGCGCTCGCGATTCTCCCGCCGCTCATGCGCGCGCGGATCGATAACGCGCGGAAAACTCAGCTCGCGAACTCCGTATATATCATGATCGATACGCTCGGCGTTTCGCCCGGCAGTTACGGCTTGGAGCTCGACGACGACCGCAATGTCAAAGTTCCCGACATGACGGACTTACCGCCTGCCGAGGAGTCCCACTCTCTCCCGATCGCGAAGTCGCAAATCGGGTTTGTATTCGTCGAAGGTCCCGACTCCGAGTTGCCCGACCACGTCCATCGGTCGATCGGCTACGGCCCGCTGACTTTGAATGTCGATTTGCTGCCCGCGCGCCAAGCGGGATTCATCCATCGCGCGATGAAAGAGGAAGGCCAGTTAATCATCGTCGACGGCGAGCAACGGCTGGGTTACCAGTTCCCGATTCAGCTCCTCAGCTTTCACACGTTCCAAGGCGACGGTAAGATCTACCGGCTCGGCTTTAACCAACAAATTTTCAATTGGGTCGTCACCGTCGAGAATACCAATAACCCCGAAGGCCGCATCGGGTTCTAACGCGATCGCGGCGCTGAGCCGAGCTTAAATCAACTTCAGCTCTTGTCCGACTTTTTTGAATACCCCGAGCGCTTCTTCGAGCTGCAACGACGTGTGCGCGGCCGAAACCTGCGTGCGGATGCGCGCCTGCTCTTTCGGCACCACGGGATAAAAGAACCCGACCGCGAAGACTCCCTCTTGATAAAGTCTGCGGCTCATCTCCTGCGCGACCTTCGCGTCGTAGAGCATGACGGGAACGATAGGCGTATTGCCGGGCTTCAGATCAAAACCCGCGTCGGTCAGGCCCTTGCGCCAAAACGCGGTGAGCTTTTCGAGGTTGTCCCGGCGCTCCGTCGACTCGCTGAGGAGATCGACGGCCTTCAACGTCGCGGTCACCACCGCCGGCATCAAGGCGTTGCTGAAAAGGTAAGGGCGCGCGCGCTGCTTGAGGAGAGCGATGATCTCCGCATGTGCGGCGATGCAGCCGCCGGTCGCGCCGCCGAGCGCTTTTCCGAACGTGGTCGTGATGATGTCTACCTTGTCCATGACGCCGAAGTGCTCATGAACGCCACGCCCGGTTTTACCGATGAATCCCGTGGCGTGAGAATCGTCCACCGCGACGAGCGCTTTGTACTTCTCGGCCAAAGCACAGATCTCGTCGAGCTTGGCCATGTCCCCGTCCATTGAGAACACGCCGTCGGTGATGATCAGTTTGATGCGGCCACTGGAGCCTTTCAGCTTCTCCTCGAGCTCGCGCATGTTCGAGTGCTCGAACACGTTACGCTGGGCTTTACACAGACGGACGCCATCGATCAGTGAAGCGTGTACGAGTTTATCCGAGAAAATCGCGTCCTCTTCCCCTAAAAGGGTTTCGAAGAGCGCGGCGTTCGCGTCGAAGCACGAGCCGAAGAGAATCGCGTCCTCCATGCCGAGGAACTTGGCCATTTTGGTTTCCAGCTCGCGGTGAATGTCTTGCGTCCCGCAGATGAACCGCACGGACGACATGCCGAAACCGCGCTCGTCTAAGCCTCGGTGCGCGGCCTGAATCAGCTCGGGATGAGAGGAAAGTCCGAGGTAGTTGTTCGAACACATGTTAATGATCTGCTTCGCCGGGGCGCCCTCGGGAAAACTCACCTCAATGCGGCCGTCCTGCGGCGAGCGGATGATGCGCTCCTCTTTGAAGAGCCCGTCGGCCCGGATTTGGTTTAATACGCCTTGATAAATTTCTTTCGCGTTCCCGTACATTTTAAATCCGGCTCCAATCCAGAACGACTTTCCCAGAGTTTCCGCTCGACATGATTTCAAAGCCTTCTTTGTAGTCTTTAACGTCGAATCGATGCGTGAAGATCGGCTTGATATCGAGCCCGCTCTGAAGGAGCGCGGTCATCTTGTACCAGGTCTCGAACATCTCGCGCCCATAGATGCCTTTGAGGAACAAACCTTTGAAAATGACTTTACCCCACTCGATGCCCGCGCCATCCGGCATGATTCCGAGCATCGCGATCTTACCCCCCGCGCGCATGGTTTGAACCATCGACGCGAACGCCTGAGGGTTGCCCGACATCTCGAGTCCCACGTCAAAGCCCTCACTCATTCCGAGCTCGTGCATGACGTCCTCGAGCTTTCGCGTGCGAACGTCTACGACGTGCGTGGTTTTCTCCATTTTCTTCGCGAGCTCCAGGCGGTACGGATTCACGTCGGTGATCACGACGTTGCGGGCGCCCACGAAGTGGGCGACCTTCGAGGCCATGATTCCAATCGGGCCCGCGCCGGTGATCAATACGTCTTCGCCGATGAGGTCGAACGACAAAGCCGTGTGCACGGCGTTTCCGAAGGGGTCCAAAATCGAGGCTTCGTCGTCGCTGATGCTTTCGGGAATCGGGAAAACATTTTCGGCGGGAATCGACAGGTATTCGGCGAAACATCCCGGCCGGTTCACGCCGACGCCGACCGTATTGATGCAAAGATGTCGCGTCCCCGCACGGCAGTTACGGCAATGTCCGCACACAAGGTGGCCCTCGCCCGAAACGCGCTGCCCGACTTTCAATCCCTTGACCGCGCCGCCGAGCTCTTGGATCACGCCGACGAACTCGTGACCGACGTGCATCGGTACGGGAATCGTTTTCTGCGCCCAGGCATCCCAATCGTAAATGTGCGTGTCGGTTCCGCAGATCGCGGTCTTCTTGATCTTAATAAGAACGTCATTGGGCCCAACGGTAGGCTCCGGAACGTCCTCCATCCAGATGCCCCGTTCCTTCTTGCTCTTAACCAAAGCTTTCATAGTGCCAGAGAGGGTACTTTCTGGGGCGCGGAGGTGGCAACTGGAAACTCCGCCCGACGCGGCGGCGGAGGGCTTGATTCTGGCGCGCGCGGGAGGCCTACATCATCGCGAAGAACATGATCAAAAAGCCGACGACCATCGATCCGATCATCACGGGACGATAAAGACGGCTTGTGAGCCCCAGGTAGACTCCGGTAAACGCAGCGATCAACAAGCATAAGGAAAACGCGGCTTCGATGTATTTCATAATTCTCGGACCGTGTCCCTTATGAAGCTCGAGCATGGACTTCAGTCCGCTTGGCTTCACGCGCGACATTTCGAGACCGGCCTCGGTCTTCGAGCCCTTGAAATAATCGATCGTCGTCGGGCGAAAAACGTAATCGCTCGTCCCGCCGCCGCGGATGTATTCGAAGTCGTAATCGACGCCGGCTTTTTTGAATTGCTCGCGGAAAAAGGTCTCCCATTGGTCTTTGGCTTCGGGAACGGGATCCGTGATCGTAAACTCGACCGCCGTGGTTTCGACGCCGTCGATTCCGAGGACGTGCAATCCACCCGAGATCGGCATGACCAAAAGAAAGGGAAAGAAGAGCGCGGCCATAGCCAAATGCAGCGTTACGATACCCTTGCGATTCACGAGCTCACTCCTTGAAAAGCCCTGAGTCGTACCAAAAAAAATCGGCCCTGTCACAGACAGAGCCGATTGAAACCCATTTGATATTGAATCTCAGGGTTCCCCCTCCGAATTAAGCGCCTTTGAGGTAGCGGACGCAAGCGACGTCGGTGCGGATGACTTCGCCGTCACGTTTTTTAAGAATCAGCTCGCCCGCGAGCTCGGCTCCGTTCTCAACTGGATAGCCGTACGAGAATTCGACATCGAGGATCATGAATTTCACCTCGCCGAGCTTGGTTCCGAGAAGAAGCTCACCCTTGCGGCTCGACGTCGAGAAGCGCAGGTCGACTTTCGAAGTGTAAACCGCGCCGTCGTTCGTGAGCAGCGAATCGCCGTCTTCGAACGTCGCGATAGTCTTACGGCCTTCCTGAACGGTGAGATCCGAGACGATCATGATCGCGGCGTTACGCGTGCCTTCTTCGGCTTGCGTGTGGTTGAAAACTTTTACACGAATTCCTTCTTGAACATTTTCACATACGAAACCGTCCGCGAAAGCTTGCGTGCTGACGAGAGATACGAGGATGACGATAAGGCTTTTCATATTACTGCTCCTTTGATTTAACGTTCATTGTTCGTTTCGACGAATCGCAAACTAGGTCCGCGTTTGAAATTAGTAAAATGAATGGTGCGCAACTTAATATTCATGCTATGCATGACGCCGATGATTTCCCTGACCTACCCGTTGTCCGTATTGAGCAAGGCCGTCGCGTTTAGAAACTTAAGCGCCGCTTCGATGCACGTCGGGCTCTCGCAGCCGCAGCTCTCGCGTCTGGTCGCGACTCTCGAGGCCGAGCTCGAGATGGAGCTTCTTGACCGAAAAGTGAAACGCAACTCGACGTGGACGCCGCAGGCGCTGCGGCTGGCCGAGCTCTATCACGAAACCAACCGACGGCTCGACCTCTCCATCCGTGCCCTCCAGAGCGACCATCACGCGAAGCAGATCCACATCGCTTCGCTCGAGGGCCTAGCCGACGAAGCCATCCGAATCGCCGAAAGGCTTCTGAAAGGGCAGGCCGTCGAGACCGTCTTCCTGGACATCTACGATCGGAGCGAGCTCGAAGCGAAGTTTTTGGCGGGAGACGTCGACCTCATCGTCAACACGCGCGTGCCCCGACAGGCCAAGCCGCGATTTCTCAAAGTTCTCGGATACCAATCGCTCGATCGCATTGAAGCCGAAAGTCCCTACGAGTTGTTCAGCTCCTACGAATTCAATAAACGCGCGCGCGCGAAGAAACGCGGCCCCCAGGAGAAATCCTACCTGGTGAGCAACTCGCTTTACGTTCGCCGCACGTGGCTTCAGAAATTCGGCGGCTCGGGCTCGCTCCCGTCGGCACTCACCGACAAGAATCGCAAAGGCCTCGACGAAGTATTGCTGATCGGCGGAGACTGGCTTGAGCCGAGATTGTGGAAAATTCTGAGTTAATGGATCAGCACCGTGTCGGCCAGACGCTGATCCAGGGTTCGCAAGAGGAGCGTGCGATTCACGGGCTTCGTTAGATATTCGGAAAATCCGCTTTCAAACGCTCGGTCCCTATCCTCTTTAAAGGCGTTCGCAGTCAGCGCGATAATCGGTTTCTTAAAACCCTCGGCTCGGAGCCTGCGCGCGGCCTCGTGACCATCCATTCCGGGCATTTGAATATCCATCACCACAAGATCAAAGCGCTGGCGCCGCGCCTTCTCGATTCCTTCACGGCCGTTTCGCGCGACTTCGACGGATAGACCCGCGGCGGACAGGTAATGACTTATGAGAATCTGATTGTCCTCGGAATCCTCGACCAGAAGGACCTTCTTGCCGCCAAGATGAAGCTCGTCCGAGCTATCGTTCCGAGCTTCGGACATGTCGGCTAGCTCCGCTTCGAGCTCGCCGCAAGGCACGGAGCAGATAAATGTGCTGCCCCGACCCACTTCGCTGCGCGAGAGAACGAGCGAACCCCCAAGAGCGCTCGAAAGCTCTCGCGACAGCGTGAGTCCAAGTCCGGTCCCGCCGTACTTGCGCGACGTTCCTGCCTCGGCCTGAGTGAACGGCTGAAACAACCGCTCCTTTTGGCCATCTGGAATTCCAATCCCCGAGTCGCTCACGCAAAATTCCAGATGAGCGACTTTCCCCGGTTCGGGCTTGGAACTCAATCGAACAGTTAACGTCACATGTCCCTTTTCGGTGAATTTAATTCCGTTACAGAGAAGGTTCAGGAGAATCTGGCGAAGTTTTGTCGGATCGGTCGTCACATGCTTCGGAAGCGCGCCTACCCGCTCGAGCTTTAGACTCAGTCCCTTCTCGCGTGCGCTCACGCCCATTGACGAGACGACGTCAGTCAAGAAAGGAGAGAGCGGAAAGCGCAGACTCTCGATCTCCATGCGACGCGCCTCGATCTTCGACAGATCGAGAACTTCGCCGAGCAGTTGCGCGAGCTGACGGCCGTTGCGCCGTATCGCCTCCACGTATCCTCGCGTTTCGTGCGGCAAATTCTCGTCATCGAGCGCCAAATCCGCGAACCCGAGAATCACGCTGAGTGGCGTACGGATCTCGTGACTTACGTTGGCGAGAAAGCGGCTCTTGGCTTGGTTCGCTTCGCTCGCGTCCGTAGCCACCGACTTCAATTTGTATTCAAGCTCGCGATTCACAGTCACATCGCGTTGAGTACCCCATGCGCCGATCAAATAGTCGTTGTGAACCACGCCCACCATATTGTTCACGAAGTAATGCAAAACTCCGTGCCGATCCCGCTCCACGGACTCGGCGTCCCGAATCCGGTAGCCTTGGCGAACAAACGCTTCGAGCATTTTAAGATTTTTGGGATCTTCGGGAACCAAGAGCTCAGAGACTTATTTCCCCATCAAGTCGTCGGTGCGCTCGTATCCGTACATTTTTGCCATGGCCAAATTGCATTCGGCTACGAAGCCGTACTCAAAGCACGCTTCGATTTGCTTTTCGACGGGCTGGCTTACGGGAATGGGCTTATAAAGGTCAATGCGCCATACGCCCTCTGAAATTTCGGAAACGAAGTTGCGATATTTTTCTATTGTTTGGAGGAGGTCAGCTTCCGTTTTCATTCCAGATCCGCGCTGCTGCTGGTTCATAGTCGATTGCGGCCACTTTTATAAACTTTTTTAGTTTTGATCAAGACCCCTAGAGACGACATTTATAAATAGCGTTGCTTGAAATCGTCATCGGAGATACACCTCCTAATAAGGAGGCAGTTCTTGAAGATTCGGACATTCATCGAGCGTTTTTTTGATAAATTTTTCCGGGACGAGACAACTTCGCTCGCGGCTTCTCTCGCGTTTTATACCGCGTTGTCTCTCGCACCGCTTTTGGTCCTATTCGTCTCTATCGCGGCGCAGGTCAGCCCGGAACTCCAGCAAGAATTTCTTCTACAGGTTCACAGCCTCGTGGGCCCGGAAGCCGCGGTTGCGGTTGAAATGGTCATCGCGAGCGCAAAGCTGAGACCTGACCTTACCTCAGTTGCGAGCATCTTCGGGGTTCTAACCCTCTTGCTTTCCGCAAGTCTCATCTTCGGCGAGCTGCGAACCGCGTTGAATCGGATCTTCGGAGTGAAGGCACGCACTCCCAAATTCTCGGGTTTTTTGGGAGTCGTGTGGCACGAAGTTTGGAATCGATTTCTCCATATTGGATTTGCGCTCGCGTTTATATTGTCCGTGATCGCCACACTTCTGATATCCTCCTTCATCACCGCGGCATTTGACAGCGGTGCGGGCTCTTTAATCTCGACGATGAACATTGCAATTTCGTTCGTTTTCTATGTGATTATGTTCACGTTCACATTCCGCTATCTTCCCGACCGACGTCAGCCCTGGGAAATGGCCTTCAAAGGTGGAACGCTCACGGCCTTCATGTTCGCGATCGGGAAAGAACTCATCGCCGCTTATCTCGGAGGCAGCGCGCTCGGCTCGGCTTACGGAGCTGCGGGGTCGATCATCGTTCTTCTCGTGTGGGTCTATTACTCCACATTAATTACTTTTATCGGAGCGCAGGTCAGCTCGTGGATAGGCAAAAGCGCTTAACGGCGTAAGAGGTTAGCCGCCTGTCTCAGAGTTAGACGATTTCCCTCCGCGATCATTTTATCGCGCTTTCGTATCCGTCCTGTATTCGCCCTCGGGTGGCACGCGTGGCACCCGCCTTGCTCTTTATAGGGTTTAAGCACCAAGTTTGTTTCAAAATGAGACGAAAGGAGATTCGAGCCGTGAGAGGTTTAAGGCTCGCCGCAATCGGCGTCCTTATTATCGCGCAAGTTTTCGACCAGGCCATGGCACAAACCATGACGGTCCGAGCGGGCTTCCGCGCGCGCATGTCTCCGAGCTCGAGTGGAGTCGTCCACCACGAAACAACCCGTGATGAAACCGTTGAGGTCGTAGAGCGCGGCAACGATTGGGCGCTCGTTCGTTTCGCCGACGGAAAACGCTACTGGATTCACGCCTCGGGTCTTGAAGAACACAACGAAGATGTCGCGCGTCCAAGCACTTCGTCCTCGAGCGCCGCGAGCAGCACATACTACGCAAGCCAGGACAACTGGCCCGTGCGCAGCCGCGCCGGAACGAAAACCGAAGGCAGCGCGATCATCGATCGCGTGAGCTCCGACACCCCCCTCACGTTACTCGCGCGCGAACAAGACGGCGACGGAGATACTTGGCTCAAAGTCCAGTACACTGAAAATGGCCGCCAGCTCGTCGGCTACATATATGAGGGCCGCGTCCGCGCGGTTTCGGACTCCGATACTGAAGCCTGCGCCTCGTGCGCGACCGGCTCCACGGGCGGCAATCCGCTTGGATTCCTGTTCAGCCAGGCGCAAGACATCGCCGCCGTAACGACCAATGACGCGCAGAAGGGTTACCACCTCGGCGACGCTTTCCATGCGAGATGCAACAATTTCATCAACGAGAACGGACTCGGCGAATGGGGTCAGTACATGGTCGCCGCCGCCAAGAAAGTCGCGAAAAACTGCTTTTACAATCGCGGCGTGTTCGACAACATTTGCCCGGGCTACCGTCGCCTTCCGGAAGCGAAGAAAAATGCGTTCATCGCCGTGCTTTTCGCCTCCATCGCTCAGGTGGAATCCACCTGCCGCCCGTGGGCGCAGGCGCAAGGCTCGAATGACTTGGCCGACGGTCTCTTCCAGCTCGAGTACTCCCGTAGCCAGCGCCAAGAATCCGGACGCAATCGCGAATGGTGCAAAACCGATCGCCCTGTCGACACACAGAGCCTTACGTTCCAATCCGAGTGCGCGGTCTCCATCGTCGAAGACACCGTGTGCGCCTGGAACTCGTTCATCACGCATAGCGATGGCTATTGGCAGAAGCTGCGCAATCAACGTGAGATTACACAAATCCTGCAAAATGAAGTAAATAGGTTGGGGATATGCAATTAAGAACTTTCGCTTTCATTCTTCTGATTTTGGTCGTCATCGCCGCGGGCGCGTCCAATGCTCAGGCGTCGACCGCCACCATTAAGCTTAACTTGCTCGAAACGACGGGCCTTCAGGAAGGTCCGATCGAGCTCGTCGACGGCGGACAAGGTTGTGAAGGCACGCGCTTACGCATTCTGGAGATCGAGAACGGCACGGTGACCATCAGTATCGGCGCGACCGCGCTCATCACGGGCATCGGACCGGCGGAGCTGAAATCCTCCGAGCGCGGCTGCAAGACCGAGCAGAGCGCCAGGGTCTCCACGCGTCGCGTGGAGTATGCGAAAACGCAGGAATGCACGGGCAAGAAGCGCCTGGAATACAATGTCTCGCTGAAGGTCGATGACGCGGGATTTGAATTCGTCAAGGTGAACAAAGCGGGTGGTGAGGTTACGGCGAATCTTGCCTGCAAATACAAATTTCTCTAATTAGCGTTTACATGTCGTCTGAAGGGCGTGGTTAAGACTGCGAAACGTCCTATCATCGAGATTTCTGTCTTCGACCCACTTCTCGCGCAGCTTCAGCTCGTTCGCGAGGATGGCGCGCATGTGCTCGGCGCTCTTGGCTTGCTTCGTCCTGAGCTTCACGATTTTTTTCTGCAGCTGAAGCGCATCGACGGAAGCCGGCTTACGGCCGCTCATGTTGCGGTATACCCACCCCTTAAGCTCCTGCTCGGAAACCGCCCGGGGATCCTGATACATGAAGTCCGCCTTCTCGGGGCGCGAAAGAATCGCGCCGACCACGGGTAGTACGGAAGCTCCGAGCATGACGGGCCCTTCGTGGTTGGTCTCGCGCGCGTCGAAACCGGGCATGAAGTAAAGGGTCACCGTCTCGAGCCCCGCGGGCTGCACGACCATTTGATAAAGGATCTTCCCGTGCTTGCTGAGCGCCGAGATCGGCTCGACAGGTTGTTCGTCGCCCGCCTGGATCGCGTCATAATACCAACTTCCGCCGCGCGTATAGACGTAAAAGCCGGTCACCGTCTTCTTATGAACTTCCGCGAAGACCATGTGGTTGTCGTCGAGCATGAACGGCTGCTCGACACCCTTGCGCTTCACTTGCAGGGCCGAGTGCGCGGTCACCGGGATCATGTCGCGCAGGCAGTCGAATTCGTTGAACGCGAACGCCTGCGGACCCCAGACCAGAAGAAAGAGTAGGAGACTAAGCGGATTCGTCTTCAAGGTCGTCATCTCCTAGCGATCCGAGGCTGTACTTTTCCACGCGGTAGCGCATGGATCGAAAGGTGATGTTGAGAAGCTTGGCCGCTTTCTTCTTCACGCCGCCCGCGGCGTGAATGGCCTTGATGAGAAGCTCTTTTTCGATTTGACCCATGACCTTGTCGAGATCCAGGCCTTCCTCGGTAACTTGAATCTCGTGCGTCGATGCCATCTTGCGACCCGACGGCGTATTTACGAACGGGGGCAGGCTCTCCGGCAAAATCGTGGCCCCACCCTCGAGGGCGACGGTGCGCTCGATGATATTCTCGAGCTCGCGCACGTTACCGGGATAATCGTACTTCTTGAGCATATCCATCGCTTCCGCGCTGATGCCGCCGATCGTTTTCGCGAGGCGATCGTTGTACTTCTTGAGGAAGTGGTTCGCGAGCAGAGCGATGTCCTCAGGGCGCTCGCGAAGCGACGGGGTCTTGATGTTAATGACATTTAAGCGATAGAAAAGGTCCTGGCGGAAGCCGCCTTTCTTCACCATATCCTCGAGGTCACGGTTCGTCGCGGCGATAATGCGCACTTCCACTTTCGTGTCTTCGGTGCCGCCCACGCGACGGATCACGCGCTCCTGAATGGCGCGCAAGAGCTTCACCTGAATCGTCAGCGGCAATTCGCCCACTTCGTCGAGGAAAAGCGTTCCGCCGTCGGCGACCTCGAAAAGTCCCGCCTTGTCGGCGATCGCGCCGGTGAACGAGCCCTTTTTGTGACCGAACATTTCCGATTCCATCAGGGATTCAGGAATCGCTCCGCAGTTGATCGTCACGAACGGCTTGTCTTTCAAAGGGCCATTGAAGTGAATGGCCTTCGCGACCATCTCTTTACCGGTACCGCTTTCGCCGGTGATCAAAACGTTCGTGGGCGTTTGCGACACGCGCTTGATCATCTCGTAAATGCGATGCATGGTCTCGGAGTTACCGACCAAGTTTTGGAACGAGTACTCTTTGTTTAGTTCTTTTTTGAGAGTGCGGTTTTCGACTTCGAGGTTACGCGAGCGAAGCGCGTTCGCGATGTTGATCCGAACTTCGTCGATCTTGAAAGGTTTCGTGATGTAGTCGTACGCGCCAAGCTTCATCGCTTCGACGGCGGTTTCGGTCGTGCCGAACGCCGTGATCATCATGAACAGCAGATCGGGATAGTTGTCGTGAACTTGCCTGAGCAGCTCGATGCCGGTCATGTTCGGCATTTGCAAGTCGGAGATGACGAGATCGAACGACTTCTTCTTGATGATGTCCAAACCCTTTTGACCGTCCTCCGCGCAAGTGACTTCGTAGCCTTCCTTGCGGAGCATGATCTCCAGGAATTCGCGGATGGATTCTTCGTCGTCGACGACCAGAATGCGTGACTTCATAGCTGTACCTCGGCTTCTCTATATATTCTCACGAGAAATCCCGTGATTCTCAACCCTTGGTCCCCTCTTTAAGAGGAATCAAGTCTTCAGTATGGTGATGTCGGTTCGCTGGAAATTCGATTAAGAATTTCGTACCGATGTTTTCTTCGGATTCAACGAATACGCGCGCGTCGTGCGCCTGAAGGATCTTATGAGTCACCGCTAGACCTAGGCCCGTGCCTTGCGGCTTCGTCGTATGGAACGGCTCGAAAATGCGATGTAGATTTTCCTTCTTAATTCCGCAACCATTGTCGCGAATGATGAGCACCAGGATGTCGCCTTGGTCGTGAGTCTCGACTTCCAGACGGGGTCTCTGTACCTTATCCATCGCCTGGTAGGCGTTGATCATGAAATTCAAAAATGCCTGCTTGAGTTTGTCGCGGTTGCCGAGAATTTCGTTCGCGGCCTTAAGCTCGATCTTCTGCTCGACGTCCTTGCGCAGCTTCGGATTGAACTGCAGCGACTCGATCACTTCGCGCAAAAGGTTGTTGATATTGACCGGAAGACCGACCTTCTTTTCCGGCCGCACGTATTCCAGGAACTCCGTGATCAGACCGTTCAAGCGGTCGATCTCTTTGTCCACGATGCGCATGAGCCGGATGTCCTCGTCCTTGTGATTCTGAGGATTGGCCATCATCAGCTGGATCGAACCCGAGATACTCGCGAGCGGATTGCGAATCTCGTGCGCGATGCCGGCCGCGAGCTGCCCGACGGCGGCGAGCTTCTCCTGCTGCTTCATGTTCTCTTCGAGCATCTTCTGGTCGGTGCGATCGTCGAAGAGCAAGAGCCAGCCTTTGAGTCGCCCGTCGACATCCTTGAACCTGGCCGCGACGACCTCGAGGATCTTCACGACGCCGCCCTCGCGCGAGATGCGGATCTCACGGCGCTCGAACGGCACGCTCTCGTCGTTCATCAGCGATTCCCACGGCCAGCCGAGCTCGGGAAGAACGTCCTGAATTTTCAGTTGTTGGAAATGGTCGGCCTCGAGCAGTTTCGAAGAAGGCGGATTGAAGAACTGAACGAAGTCCGTGCGGCTCACCACCACGAGTCCCGTCGTGATGTTAGTCACGATCAGCTCGTTGAGGTTCTGCAGGGCCAGAAGGTCCGAGTGGGTTTCCTGAAGGCGTGAGCCGACGGAGGCGAGCTGCGAAGCCAGGCGCCCGCTCAAAAAAGTGACCGCGACGAACGCGACATTATTTACCGTCAGTGAAAAATACAAACCCTGCCCCGAGATCTCGGGTGAGACGATGAGCAAAGCGCTGAAGCACATCGACGTCCACAGCGTCAGCAGCCACGAGCCTTCTTTCGAGAACACGAGCCCACCGAGAATCAGATTCACCA
>CAYPFC010000024.1:16877-18219 GCA_964409815.1 uncultured Pseudobdellovibrionaceae bacterium | reverse complement strand
ACTTCCGCTCCGTTAAAGAACAACAGGAGTGGGAGATCAAGGCGCTCATCGATCTCCTCCAGCAAACGATCAAGGACGGCGAGGCTCACAAAAGGACTTTGGGTAACCAGCTGAGAAGCGCGGTCAATGAAGCCAAGCAGCTCCCGAAGCAAGCCGAGATCGACGATTTCCGCAAGATCACGATCCAGTCCGATAAGAACGTCGACTTCCTCACGGTGAAGAAGGTCATGTTCTCGGTGACCGAGGCCGGAATGCAGGAAATCAACTTCGCGGTATTGAAGAAGCCCGAAGACGCGACTCAGATGTAATCTTACGCCGCTTTTAAAACGAAGCGTGTCTGGCCTTGGCGCACGAACTGGATGATGGCGCCTTTCGTCTCCGAGCTCACATTTGTGAATTTCAATCCACAAACGCCTTCCGAGACGTAACGGCATTCCGCTTTCGCGTGGAGCGTGTCGCGGAACGAAGAGCTTTGAATCTCGAGCGTCATGGGTTGGCCGGGCACGAGGCCCGCGTCGAGCTGAACGCCGCAGCCGCCCTCGGAGATCGAGAGCAAGGTCGCAACGAGGGTGTTTTCCGAAGTTTTGATCGTCACGCTGCCGGTGAGGTCGGCGCGCGGGAACTGGCGCTTGTTCACGCCGACCGCGGTTAAGAGCTCATGGAACTCGAACAGCGGGGCCCACTCCTTCATTCCCTTCGTCCAAATCATGACTTCGCCCAAGCTCGGGATGACTTTGAGCTCATCCACCAGGGCGGCTTTCTTGTATGGACCGAAAGACTTGCCGCCGAGCGCATAGTGCCAAAGCTCCGGCGTGGACTCGTTGATCGAGTTGTTGGCGATGTTCGGCAGCTCTTGGAGCCACCATTGAAGTTTGTGCCAGCCGTTGAGGCCCTTGCCCCAAATGAGGTGCTGCGCAGTGAGATTTCCCGACTGCAGGCGAGACTGGACGTCTTCCGCGCTCATCGGACCGTCGACGAAATCGTCTTTTTGCACAAACCACTTATTTGCCATCGAAGTCTCTATCGGAGAGCGCGGAACGGGTCTTAAATCCGGTCGAGGAATTTGGACGGAAGTCGAGCGCGGTTTTCATTCTGAGACGGCGCTCTAAGATGGATCTTTCTGGAATTGGTAGCAAAAACTGTGCTAAATAGGTTTGCGTCCGTGCTAAAATAAGGGGCAAGGAAGGATATGCGCAACCGCGTTGTACAAATCGGACTCAGCTTGGTGCTCCTGGGCCTTCTCGTTCAAATGGTCTTAATCGCGCCCAGCCAGATTCGCGATGCTGAGACAAAAGCCGCAATCCTTCCTGCGCCGGACCTTTCCCCCGGCGCGGGCGTCGAT
>CAYPFC010000024.1:4925-16867 GCA_964409815.1 uncultured Pseudobdellovibrionaceae bacterium | reverse complement strand
ACAAAGCATGAAGGACATGCACATGATCGAAACGCAGGAGGGGAAGAAAGAATGGGAGCTTTGGTCTGGCACCGCGACCAGCATCAAAGACAAAGAGATAATCGAGTTGGATCAGGTGAAGGCGTTGTTCTTCACCGACTCCGGAGTCACGTTCACCGTGACGGGCGAGAGGGGTACCGTGCAAACGAAGTCGAAAGACTTAAACGTGGAGGGAGACGTCGTCGTTAAATCGTCGAACGGCTACACCTTCAAGACGGCCGAGGTCAGCTACGCCTCGCTGTCGCGTTTGATTTCCACCGAAGAGCGCGTGGAGATGGTGGGTCCCCGTGACATCAAGGGCCACTCGCTTCGCCTGACCGGGCAAGCGATGCAGGCACGGCTCGAGGAAGGCACCATGGAGGTCATGCGCGAGGTCCGTGCCGAGAAAGCCATCGACGACGGCCGCCGCGCCTTGATCCGCAGTCAACGCGCGGGATTCAGCGCGAACGACCGAATGGCCAAATTCATGGGCGACGTGGTTTTGGATTTGGATTCCATGCGCATCACCGGTCCCGAAGCGCAGTTCCAGTACGATTCGAAAAGGGACTTCGTGAAGTCCGTGATGTTCACGGGCGGCGCGCGCGTGAGCGACGCCGACAAGTGGGCGACCGCGCAGAATGTGCGCGTGGATTTTGACAGCAACAAGTTCGTGTTTCGCGGCAACCCGCGGGTCATGCAGAATAACGACGAGCTGCGCGGAGAGGAGATCGTTTTCCTCGACGGCGGCAAGCGCGTGCAGGTTCAGAAGGCGCGCGCGAAGGTCGACGAGAAGCGTTTGGAGAATATGAATTGAGTAAACTGGTCATTCGCGGCATTTCGAAAAAGTTCAAGGCGCGCCAGGTGGTGCGGCACGTTTCATTCGAAGTCGAATCGGGACAAGTGGTCGGACTGCTCGGGCCGAACGGCGCAGGCAAGACCACGAGCTTCTATATGGTCGTGGGGCTCTTGACGCCCGACGAAGGCGACGTCGATCTCGACGGAAACTCCATCGGTCAGTTGCCGATGTATCAGCGCGCGCGCGTGGGCTTAAGTTACCTCCCGCAGGAGCCTTCGATCTTCCGTCGACTTACGGTGAACGAAAACATTCAAGTGGCGCTGGACGCGCAGGATCTCACGGCGGCGGAGCGCAGCGAGCGCCTGGAGTCTTTGCTCGAGGAGTTCCATATTCAGCACATTCGCGACAGCTACGGTTACGCGCTGTCGGGCGGTGAGCGCCGTCGCGTGGAGATCGCGCGCGCGTTGGCCGGCAATCCGAAGTTCCTGCTCCTGGACGAGCCGTTCGCGGGGATCGACCCCATCGCGGTCGGCGACATTCAAGAGATCGTGCGCAAGCTGAAAGCGCAAGGCATCGGAATTTTAATCACGGATCACAACGTGCGCGAGACTCTGGGGATTTGCGACCGCGCGCACATTTTGAAGGACGGCAAGATCGAAGTTGAAGGCAGCGCGGACGAGATCGCGAACTCTCCGCTCGCGCGCAAATTTTACCTCGGTGAAAACTTCAGGTTATAACAAGTAGGGAGACCCAAGAGCCATGCAACTGAAAACCAGTTTAAAATTATCGCAACAGCTGCGTATGACTCCGCAACTGCAACAGGCGATCAAGCTGTTGCAGCTCTCACGTCTGGAGCTCGAAGGCGCCATCCGCAAAGAGCTCGATGAGAACCCGGTGCTTGAGGAGTTCCAAGAATCGACGGAAGACGAAGGCCCGAAGACCGAAGCCGAGACCCAAGAGAACGCACCCGAGACCCAGGAAGCCCAGGCCGCGGCCGATCCGCGCCAGCAGGAAGAGTTCGAGTGGGAGAACTACCTCGACACGAACTATAAGCCTCCGCAGGGCCCTGCGGGCGGCACCGATGAGATCATGAACTATGAGAACCTGATCTCGACGACCACGAGCTTGCATGACCACTTAATGTGGCAGCTGGGCTTGGGCGGGTTCAACGAGGAAGAGCAGACCATTATGGCGGTGCTGATCTCCTACGTGGACGAGGACGGCTACGTGAAAACGCCCCTCGAGGAGATCGCGAAAGAGGAAGAGGTTCCGCTGAACGAGCTTGAGGAGATGATGCCGTTTCTGCAGGAGTTCGATCCCGCCGGGGTGGGCGCGCGCGATTTGAAAGAGTGTTTGCTTATTCAGGCGAAGCACCTCGAGGAAGACACGAACGACCTCGTGAAGCTGATCAACGAGCACATCAAGGATTTGGAAAAGAAGAATTACGCCGGCATTTCGAAGGCGATGAACCTCCCGATGGAAGACGTCATCGAGATGTGCAAGACGATCTACTCGATGGATCCGAAGCCGGGCCGCGCGTACATGCCGCAGGACACGCAGTTCGTGACTCCCGACGTGTACGTGTACAAGGTCGGCGAAGAGTACATGGTCGCGCTGAACGAGGACGGATTGCCGCGTTTGCGGATCTCGAACTTGTACAAGAACATTTTGAAGGGCGACCAGCAGACCCAGCAAGGGGACGGCGCTCAAGGCTACATTCAGGACAAGCTGCGCTCGGCGGTGTGGCTGATCAAGTCGATTCACCAGCGTCAGCGCACGATCTATAAGGTGACCGAGTCGATCGTGAAGCACCAGCAGGACTTCTTCGAGAAGGGCCCGGGCTTCATCAAGCCGATGATCTTGCGCGATATCGCGAACGACATCGGGATGCACGAGTCGACGGTTTCACGCGTGACGACGAATAAGTACGTGCACACGCCGCGCGGGATTTTCGAGCTGAAGTACTTCTTCAATAGCGGGATTTCCAAAACGGATGGCGACTCTTTGGCGAGCGAGTCGGTGAAGTTGAAGATCAAGACTCTGGTGAGCGACGAGGATCCAAAAAATCCGTTGAGCGACCAGAAGATCGTGGAGCTCTTGAAGAAGGACGGCATCCAGATCGCGCGGCGTACGGTCGCGAAGTATCGCGACATGCTGAAGATCCTCCCGTCGAGCAAACGCAAGAAGATGTTCTAGGGTGCCAGGCACTTTATCCGGGGCACTGCGCGTCGGGAACCGTCGGAAGGTGCCAGGTCCTATTTCCGGGCACATTGCACAATCCCGGTGTGCGCTTTATTGAACCATCTCGAGCAGCGAGCGCCCGTTCAACGACATCACGCTTGAACGGCGCTTAACGAGCTTCAAATTGAACTCAAATTTTTTCCTCGGGAAAACGTCCGCGAGCGTCCCGCGCTTAAGATCCGGCCCGACGAGGAACTCGGGGAGAATCGAAACGCCCAGACCGGCATGCACCATCTCCCGGTGCGCGGAAAGGTTATTGGATGAGATCGTGATCTTCGCGGCCGGATAAACTCTTTTGAGTTTTTCCAAAGTGGGAAACCGCCGCGTGTCCGTGTCGTCCACTTCGCGCGAGCCAATAAACGACTGCAGCGTCTTTAAATCGCGCCTCAAGTCCTTTCTGACGACGAGGTGAAAGCGAACGGCCTTCACGATCGAGAGCTCGAGCTTCTGCGGAACCTCGGGAACGTGGAAAAACAAGCCGAACTCCAACGCGCCGTCGATGATCTTCTCAAAGAGCATGGCGGCCGGGCCGGAATTGACGATCGGATACACTTTCGGGAATTTCGCGGTGAAGTCCTTCAGAATACCGGGAAGAAGGTGACTGGCGATAGGATCCGCCGCGGCAATCGCCAGCGGTCCGTGGCACTCGCCGCCGATAAGCCCGATCTCGGACTGCAGATTCTCCACCTCCGCGAATATACGCCGGCATCGCTCGAAGACTTCGGCGCCTTGGGCGGTGAGTTGAATCTCTCGTCCGCGTCGCTCGAACAAATCAAATCCTAACGAATCTTCCAATTGTTTGACCATCCGGCTGATGGCGGGCTGCTGTATTCGCAGCGAGCGCGAGGCGTTTGTGAATCCACGCTCCTTGGCGACCTCGTAAAAATAGCGCAACTGATTCATGTTCATAGCCATGCCGAAATAGCATGGATCACATTCAATTTATATATTTTTTAAATGAGAGGCGTCGGGCTATCCCTTGCTACAAATAAGGAGGGAGCTCCCCATGCGAAAGATTCTCGTCTGTTTATTACTTTTATCGGGCGGTCTGCGGGCCTACGCGACCGCCGCGCCCCTACAGGTCGTCACTTTCAATATGAAATGGTTCGGCCTCGGCGGCGGGATCGCCGGCCAATTCGGCGATGAGTTTCGCGACTCGTGGATTTTCGAGTTCAGTGCGACTCCGATGGGCGGCGGATTCCTGAACGCCGACGTTGTGGTCCTACAAGAAGTCGTAGAGCCCGTGCGCCTGCGCCGGTTGCTGCCCTCGCACTTCTGTCAAACCTACGATACCGCGGCTCCGCGCCACCAGCACATCGTCGTTTGCGTGAAGCAGGGGCTGCGCTTCGAAAAGGATGGCGGAGACGACAACTTCGCGATCGAGGAGGTCACGCTAGGGGGAGACCTGAGGCCTGCGATTCACGGCACCGTCGTCGACGGGCAGGGTACAAAGCGTTTCCACTTGATCGGAGTGCACCTCAAAGCCCAGCGCGACGAGTCCGTGCGGCGACTCGAGCAGCTCCGAAAGATCAAAGCGTATATCGACACGCGCCTGAACGACGGCTTGCCGATCGTGATGACCGGGGACTTCAACGCGTACGAAGAGAACGGGGACCATTCGCAATTCGCGACCATGCTGGCCGATAAACTCGAGCCCGTGCCTTCGGACCGAACGACCTACCGCGGGTTCTCAAGAGCTCGAAAGTTCGATCTCTTCTTTGTTTCGCCGACGATCCTGCCGAAACAAGCGCCGTTCGTTCCCGACATTTGCCAGCTTACCTACCAGGGGCGCGTGCGCTTTCACAACTATGATTTCTACTCCCAAATGGTCAGCGATCACTGTCCGGTGAAAATCTCGATCAACTAACCCCGACTCGCCCATGGTCCGGCGCCGCGCGCGCGGCCCGGATCAAAGTCCTAAGACTTCGACCTAAATTCAGAAATTCAGACCAAATTCCGATGAGTTGACTGAAGGGGTCTATCATGACAACTGCTAGTAAATATTTTTCATTTATAATCGTCGCAACGCTTTTGACCGCGTGCGCGGCGAGCGATCTAAAAGTGACGAGTACGCCGGAGCAGGCGGACGTCTACTTGGCTTACGAAGGTGAGCAGCCGGTGAAAATCGGCCAGACTCCGCTTCGCATCGACGAGCGAATCAGCAGCGCGAACCGCGGCAAGTACGTGACAATTCAAATTAAAAAGGACGGCTACAAAACGGAGTCGGTACTCATCCCGTTGAACCCTTTGAAGAGCACGGTTGAGATCTCCACAAGCTTGGATGAGGCAAAACTTCCCGAGACTTGCCAGAATCAAACAGCGGCCGTCGAGAAAATCTCTAAAGGCATTGCCGACGCACAGTCGATGCTCAAGATTGGAAATGTGAGCGCCGCGCAAACCCGCCTCATCGCCCTTATCAACGATTATCCGAACGTCTCAGTTCTTCACGACCTCTTGGGCAACGCGTACTACATCAGCAAGAACCTCACTTCGGCTCTCGAGTCGTATCAGCGCTCGCTGAATCTTGACCCAACGAACGCGGATACCCAGCGTATGGTGAACAAGATCAAAGAAATCGTCGGCCAACGTTTGCCGGCGGGTAGGTAAAAAAATGATTTATATATTCGGTATTGTCGTTGCCGTAGGAGCGTTGATCGCGTCCATCGTCCATCTCGGCGTCCCGGCCGACTCTTACTTCGACTTCGTCGCTTTCGTGATGGTTCTTGGCGGAACGATCGCGACCGCGGCTTTCACGCTGCCGTGGGAACTCACGCGCGAGATCGTCTTCCGTTCGAAAGAGCTCTTCACGCGCAAGATGCCCGATAACAAGCAGCTCTTGCTCGACTGCATGCACGTCAACCAAAACGCTCAGAAGGGCGTCTATATATATGAGCCTTCGGACCGCAGTCTCGCGCAGAGAATTCTTCGGGATGGCGTGGAGCTGATGCAGCTCGGCCTTAAGCCCGAGGTCATCCACGCGATGCTCAAAGAGCGCGTGTACCAGGCCGTCGAGCGCACGCGCTTCGTCGGCTCGAGCGTACGCTCGCTTTCGAAGTATCCCCCGGCATTCGGTCTCGCCGGAACCGTTCTCGGTCTCGTTCACTTGATGCGTGGTATCTCGGACGGGATGTCGCCGCAAGAGACCGGGGTCCGCATGGCGATTGCGCTGGTCGCGACTTTTTACGGACTGATGGTCGCGAACTTTATCGTGAACCCGGCGGGTGAAGCGATCGTCAAGAACGCGACGATCGACGAAAAGAACGCCGAGATCGCGATGCAAGCGGTGCTCCTGGCCGCCGAGCGCGCGAACTTACTCGAGACCCAGGAAATGTTGAACTCGTACGTAGAGCCGCAACATCGCGTGGACGTACTGGGGCTTGACCGTGGCGGGGCGGATCTCTTTGAGGATCAGCCGCAAGCGCAGGCCGTGTAGTAGGGGAATGAATGCGAACGTTAGAGCGCAAGAAGCATATTGAGCACGTCGACTCGGAAGGGTCGTGGGCGATCAGCTACGGAGACATGATTACGCTCCTGCTGAGCTTCTTCGTTCTTTACTTCACCGTCGATCACAACAAGGTCAAAGCCAACAAGCTCGAGGAAGCGCTGATGGTCCGCTTGAACGAGCGCGGCATCAAGGCGCCGGAGGAAGCTCTCAAGCAACAGCTCAACATGGGCGTGACCCCCGGCCAGGGCGTCGACCCGCTCGTCATCGATAAAATGGGCGCGAAGGTCTTCCAAGACGGAAGCAAGCTGATCATCGATTTCCCCGACGTTTCGTTTTTCAATATCGGCGCGGTCGAGCCGACCTACGCCGGCACGAAAGAGCTGAACAAGTTCGCCGAAACCTACATCGGATTCGCGAGCACGCACACGCTCAGCATTCAGGCCTTCACCGACATTCGTAAAGTGAACGAGAATGCCAAGCGCTACACGGATAACCTCGAGCTCTCCGCGCTTCGCGGCGTCGCCACTATGCGCGTGCTCCAAAAGGCGGGCATTCCGCTCAACCGCATGAAGATCGGCGGATACGGCGAACTTGTCGAGACTCAAGAAAAGCTCATGAAACTGCAGAACGAAAAAGATCCACTGAAGTACACACGTAAAGTCATTTTGACTATCGAGCCACAGAGAGAAGGGAACTAGCCATGCGCTTCCTCATTCTTATTCTAACGATCTTCGCCGCGGTCTCGGGCAGCGCCCAGCAGCCTGCCACCGAGCGGGAGCATCCGCGGGTCGCCGAGCTTCAGGACAAAATGACCGAATACGTGCGCGGCTACCTGCAAACGCGTCTGCAGGGCGTACCGTTCATGGTGACGGTAAAGATCGAGGCCATGCGCCGCAAGGCCGGCTCGAAATACGTTCCGCAATCGGAAAAACTTCCGTACTACGACTTGGCCGAAGAAGAAATTCGCGACGAGTGGGATGATCCCTCGGCGTCGCTCTACGCGCTTCAAGCGCGCATCCAAAAGGCCGTCGTTCTCATCAGCCTGCCGAAAGGCCTGGACGATCAAGAGGTTCAGGAGATCCAAGACTCTCTGACGACGCTCCTCAGATTGATCCCGGGACGCGACGAAATCAAAGTCGAGCGCCGTCCCTGGTCGATGGACACCAGCAAATTTCCTTATTACGCGGGCCTCGTGGCCGCGAGCATCGTGTTCATGCTGCTCGGCCTCCTCTTGATCAGCAAGCGTTGGGCAACCCAACTTTCGACGGCGATCTCCGAGATCAAGCCTAAAGAGCGCACTGACGATGCGGGTGCGGTTCACGTTCCGGGCGCCGGTGACGGCACTCCGATCGGAGCGGGCATCGGGCAGAAGTCGATGGCGGGAGACGTGAACTTCCGCGACCATTTCCGAACTCGTGAGTTCGTGGCGGGACGAATCGCCGAGCTGACGAAGAATCCGGGTTTCCCGAACCTTCCGGCCATGATTGAAATGGACAAACTCGCCGAGTTTTCGCCGAAAGATCTAGGCGCGCTGTTGATGGAGTTTCCGATCGAGATGCAAAACGAGGTTTTCCGTTGGAGCTCCAGCGTGAAGTGGCTCGCGGCATTCAGCGAGCCGGGCGACCTTTCGCCGGAAGCGGTGGCCCTCGCGGAGAAACTGGGCCGCATGCAGTACGACACGAAATCCCCCGACTGGGAGCGCCTGCTGATACAATGCTGGCGACTGGATGACCAGCGCGTGAACTTTCTGAAGTCGATCGCGCGCGAGGAGGCGTTCGCCATTCTGAAGGCCATGCCCGCGAGCGCCGCGGTCCCGGCGGCGCGACTGGCGTTCCCCGGAGCGTGGGCGGTTTTGCTCGACTCGAAATACAAAGCGCAGCCTGTCGCTCCGGCGCGCGTAAAAGAGTTGCTGCGCACGGCCCTGGAGTTTAAGCCGTTGAATAATCCTGAGGCTTTACAAGCCTACAAGCAGGAGAAAGATCTGCTCTCTTACTTGCTGGTCGCGAGCGTTCCCGAGGAGAGAGACGTTTACGGCGCTCTTCCGAAGAACTCTTACCTCTGGCAGGTGCGTCCGCCGTTCTTCCGCGTGATGGAGCTATCGCAAGAGGAGCTCGTCGCGGGATTCAACAAAGTTCCCCTCGACGACTGGGCGCTCGCGCTCTTCAACGTCTCGCGCGAGGGCCGCAAGGTGATCGAGGCGCAGTTGAATTCCAAACAGAAATTCATGTTCTCGAGCAAGATGCGCTCGATCGACATGAACGGCGTCGATCGCGTCGCGACGGGCATGGCCCGCGAACGAATCGCAAAACTTTATCAGAAACTCTCGAATGAAAAAGACAACTTGGAATCGGCACCCGTAGAGGAAAATGAAAAGAGCGCGGCTTAACCATTATTTCAAAACGGCGATTCTCGCCGTGATTTTAACTTCAGCTTCTCGCGCGCACGCGGGAAAGCTCGACGCTTACTTGGGCGCGTTCGACTTCTCGGCGAAGACTCCGATCGGTTCGGGCTCCAAAAACGGCCTCGGCTCTTACAAGATCGCGTACATGATGCCCGTTCTGGATAACCTGGAAGTAGGTATCGGGTATTCGCTGATTTTCTCGAATATCGTCGGAGGGGACTCGGTTTACGGGTTCGACATCGACGCGATGTACTTTCCGTTCACTCCTCACGGCAAAGTCAAATTTCAGGCGCCGAACTCGCAGGTCACGACCGATACGCTCTGGCGTCCGTTCGTGCTCTTGAGCTACAACGCCCGCCAGTTTCAGTCCGTCTCAACTCAATACAACGGCTTCGGCTTCGGCGCGGGAACCGAGCGCGCCTACGATACCCGTTTCACGCTCAAAGGCATGATCCGTTACATCACGCTCTCGGGTCCGAACGGGTCGACGGCGAGTGAAATCACCGCGCTCGCCGGCGTCAGCTTCGGTTTCTAACGCCATCTCATAACGAGACTTCAGCTTAACTCGCTTTAACAAAATGCCGATATATAGGATGGGCCGTTACATTTCGTTGGGCCCGCGAGGTACGTGAAGTGGTACGTGTTCTAAACAAGTTAGCAATTTCTGCTTTCTTAAGCACGTGCCTCGTATTGTCCGGTTGCAACGAGAAAGACGATTCGTTCAGTTTCGCGAGCGATGGCGGCGGACAGGGCGCGGTCGACTGCGAAATCACCAACTACACTCCGACCTTCGACTCCTTTAAAGTTTCCTCTATCGGCTCGACTTCGACGACTCTCACCGTCGGAGTGACGGATACATCTTGCCAAGTGCGCTGGTCGCTGAACGGCGTGGATCTCGCGGGCACGATCGGATCGCAAACGATTCTTTCGAGCGCGATGGTCAGCGGCGACAACATCGTTAAGGCCACCGTCGGCGGCACCGAGCGCGAATGGACGGTCGTGAAGAACACGGCTCCCACTTGCGCTTCGCAGACCCCGAACGTCAACGGCAATTCGATGGGTCCGAACCAGCCGATGATCCTCACGGGCCATGCAAGCGACGGCGACGGCGACGCGATGACGTTCTCGTGGACGGTGAACGACCAAACCGTCAACAACACGATTCTCGCGACCTTTAATGCCACCACTTCGGCGCAAGCGACGTTCGTACCTGACGGCAGCTACCTCGGCGTAAACTCGATCAAGATGACGATCTCGGACGGCATGGACACCGCGATGTGCAACTGGAACGTCGGCGTAGCGGGTACGTGCTCGATCGCGGCGACGAGCCCCACGGCGCCCGGGCCGGTTCGCGTTTCTTACGTGGGCTCGACGGCGACGAACTTCCAGGTGACGACCGACTCGGGCTGCTTGGTGAATTGGACGCTCAATGGAAACCCGCTGCCTTCGACAACGGCTTCGCAACTTTTGCTTTCGAGCGACCTCTCGGTAGGCTCGAACTTCCTGCAGGTGACGGTGACCAACGGTTCGACGTCCGACACCAAGAACTGGGCGGTCGTTCGCAACAGTCCGCCGATCTGCGCGTCGCAAACGCCGGGCTCGACGGGAAATACGCTCGGCGTGGGCGCTTCGATCAATCTTGAGGGCATCGGCTCCGACTTGAACAGCGACGCTTTGAGCTTCACGTGGTTGAACAACGGCTCGCCTATCAATACCACGCACTTCGTGGTGACGAACGGCGTGAACTCGTCGGAAGTGGATTTCACGCCAACTTCGTCGTACGTGGGCACGAATCAGGTGAAAGCGGTGATCTCGGACGGGTACGATTCCGTCGAGTGCGCTTGGACGGTGCAGGTCGTGCCGAGTTGCGCGGTGGTTTCTTCGACCCCGAGCGCGGCGACGGTCAGAGTGGCGAATGCCGGCTCGACCCTGACGTCCTTCGTGGCGGTTCCGAACGATGTCTCCTGCGTGCTCTCGTGGGACCTCAACGGCACTCCGCTCGGCGGAACGAGCGCGTTCCAGAATATCTTGTCGTCGGCCCTCGTGGCCGCGCCCGGCACGAATACGTTGACCGCGACTCTTTCGAACGGATTCAGCTCGGCGACGCGCGTGTGGACGATAAATAAGAACCAGATCCCGACCTGTAGCGCTCAACTGCCCGCGGCGGGAAGCTCGTTCGTTGGCGTCGGCTCTCCCATTATTCTAAGAGCGACCGGAGCGGACGCGGAAAGCGATCCGATCACGTACTCGTGGCGCAATAACGGCGTCGCTACGAACCCGGCGCACTTCGCGCTCTCGGTTTCGGGTGGCGTCGGGCAAGCGATTTTCACTCCGAACTCCAGCTATGTCGGCGCGAACACCGTGTCCGGAGATATCAGCGATGGCTACGATACGGGAAGCTGTCAGTGGACGGTGAACGTTCTGAATAACTGTGCGGTTTCATCGGCGCTGCCTTCGGGCGCGACGGCGAAGATCGCCCATGCCCCGACGACCGTGAATGCATTCGGTATCGTTCCTTCGGACGCCGCCTGCGCGGTATCGTGGAACTTGAACGGGAATCCTCTGGCTGGCGGCTCGTTCCTGAATATCAACTCTTCGGACTTCACCGACGGCCCGGCCTCGAATACGCTTATTGCAACCCTCGACAACAGCTACACGACTCCGACGACCCGCACTTGGACGGTAACGAAAAACCGGGTTCCCGCGTGCTTGAGCCAGACGCCGGTCGCCAATCCGCCCGGACAGGTGTACGGAACGACTCAGAACTTTAATGCCGTCGCGACCGACGCGGACAACGATCCGCTTGCGAACTTCGGATGGAAATTCAACGGCGTCGCGAGCGGCACGCTCTTCAATCCGGTCAGCACGATCGGTAACTCGAGCACGACGACCTTCAATCCGACGCTCACGCAGGTGGGTACCGCCCACAACATCGTCGCCAGCTTTGACGACGGTTATGACGGCGGTCAGTGCAGCTGGACGATGGACGTACTCGATCCGAACACCGTCAACGTGACGAGCTGTACTCCGTCGAGCCCGCT
>CAYPFC010000024.1:3886-4915 GCA_964409815.1 uncultured Pseudobdellovibrionaceae bacterium | reverse complement strand
TCGTCCTCCACTCGACGGGACCCAACGCCTCGATGACTCTTACGGCGAACGCGACGGGTAACGGCCTGGTTTATACTTGGAACCGCGACGGCGTCGCGCAGGGCGGTGGCGGAACGCCGACCTTCGCGATTTCCTCGGCGACGCTGCCCGTGGGAACTTACGCGTTCAATTGCACGATCGTCGACGCGTATAACAACTCCGATCAGTGCGATTGGAACGTCAAGGTGAACGCGAAGCCGATTCTCTCGGCGCCGATCCCGTCGGTCGTTCAGACTTATCGCCTGAATTACAACAACACGATGAACTTCGGGATTACCGCGAATGACGGGAACAACGATACGTTGACGTATACGTGGACGCTCGACGGAGCGGCGAACGCGGCTCTGCCGTCGGGCAACGCGACGACAACATTCGACCCCGCCGGCTCGCTTTCGATGCTCGGCTCGCACACGATCTCGGTAACCGTCAGCGACGGCACCGAGAGTGACTCTTACACTTGGACCGTCGAGGTCAATCTGTTCTCGGATTATTGCAATGATCTGCTGAATGCTTCGGTGGGCTCCGCCGGCGGCAAGATTTGTACGCTGGTCGGCTTGCCGACGATCGGGAACGGCAACATCCCCAGCGCGGATCAAACGCAAATGCGAATCCAGCCGACGTACATGATCGACGACGGCTCCGGAAACTATATTTTCACCGACCATCAGAGCAACTCCGTCAACTACTTCAACACCAGTGCATCCGATATCACTCGTTTCGGAGTTACGATTCCCGCGGGCAAAATGGTCGTGGTGCTTGGAAACGGCGCGAACGGTCTGACGCAGGAAAACCTCTACCGTACGGAGTTTAAGGTCAACTTGCCCATGGACATCGCTTATGACTCTTCGAATGGTCGTCTCTACGTGGCGGATTACAACAATCACCGCGTGGCTATGATGGACAACACCGGTCTCGTAACGACGATTCTCGGAATCACGAGCTCGACGACGAACAATACGGCTACCAACACCGACGGCAACCAGGGCGTCA
>CAYPFC010000024.1:1006-3874 GCA_964409815.1 uncultured Pseudobdellovibrionaceae bacterium | reverse complement strand
CTCTTTACGTACGGCGGTAACAAGTGGTTGTATGTAACGTGCTCGGGCTCGAACTCCATTAAGCGGATGAATGCCGATTCGACCTCGGCGGACTACGGGAAGACCTACTTAATGGTTGGACGGGTCAACACCGCGGGCACGACCACCGCCGGTCAGGGTGATGGACCCATTGGTCCCGCCGGCGACGCGCAAACCAACAACCCCTGGGCGATCGACACCGACGGTAACGGAAATATCTATTGGACTGAAAGCGGAGTCTGGCGCGTGCGCATGGCGACCACGGGCGGATCGGCGATGTCGTTCTTCACGAACGGACACACACCGAGCGCCGCATTTTCGTTCGCCGCGCAAGACGTAGCCACGGTCTCGCCCCTTACGGCCGGCGCCTTGATCGGCAACAACAACGCGGCCATCAATACTCAAGCGGTGGTTCCGGCGGCCACAGGCGCGACGCAAGTTCAAATTGACGGTCCGAACTCGGCGATCACCAACGCGTGCCTGCCGATGCGCGTGCGCATCTTGAACGCTTCGAACGTCGTGACCAATCTCTCGGCTCCGAACACGATCACGCTGGGCGGGACCAACAACGCCGGCGGCGGATACTACTCTGACGCCGCCTGCACGGTCGCGCTTCCGGGGAGCCAGTTGTCGATGGCGGCCGGGGACAGCGAAGCCGATTTCTATTACAAAAAGACTTCGAACTCGGCGAGTACGAAACTCACGGCGGTGGGCACCGGCCTTACATCTTTCCCCGCGGCGGGTATCGATATGAACGTCAACGCGAGCGGCGTGCCCGCCAAGTTCACGGTTTGGGGCCCGTCCACCTACGACTACCAGAAATGTATGCGCCTTACCGTGCAGATCCAGTCGTCGGGTAACCAGGCCAGCCTGGCGGGCTCGGCGCGCACGTTCCGCATGATCAGCAACGGCACGGGGACGTTCCATACGGATGCGGCGTGCTCTTCCGCGCCTCAAATTCAGTTCACGATCGGCGCGGCCCAGAGCCAAATGTTCGTCTATTATTCGCGCACGGTGCAGGCGCCTTCCGCCAACTACGCGGTCACGCTCGTGGGTACGACGGCGTCGAACAACCCGAACCCCGGCAGCGCGGGCGGAGCGGGCAACGTTCCGATCAGCGCCGGTCAGGTGATACTGCAATATCCCCGCGGTCTCGCGGTGTGGGCGCCCGGTTTCTTCGTCAACAACTGGGACGGTCACCGTACGTTCTTCGTCAATACGACCGCGGCGACATCCTATACGATTGGCGGCGCGACCGTCGGAGGCAATCAGGCGGTCACCGTACTCGGAACGGGCACGGGAGGGTTTAACTCCGACACCATGGGAGCGGCGGCGCGCGTGAATCGCGGTTATGGCCTGAGTCTGAATCCGAGCCAAGACACCCTTTTGTATCCCGATCACCTGAGTTACCGCGTTAGGACGCTGGATCTTTCCACGGCCAACGGCATGGTTACGACCCTGATCGGCGCGGGACGGGCACGTTTCGGGCATTTGGGAGACGCGCAAACTCCGGCCACAGGCATGTACATGAACGGCCCGTCGGGCATGGTCCTCGACGATTCGGGCCGCAAGCTTTACGCCACCGACTCCGCAAACGGGCGCATTCGCCGCATCGACTTGCTGACCGGTTACGTGGACACGTTCGTCGGTAAGGGTGTCGGAGCCGCGAACGTCGAGAACGACGACGCGACGAACGTATTCATAAACTCGCCTCGCGGGCTCTCGATGATGACCGTTAGCGGTGCAAAAGTACTTATTTACACCGACCAAGCGGCAGGAGCCGCGAACCAAAACTGTCAGCTCCGCGCGTACAACACGCATCTGACTCAAGGGTTGGCGGGATTCTTTGGTATCACGTTGAACCAAAACCGGGTTTCGACGATCGGCGGAAGTTATTCCAATGGTTGTTTAACTTGGGGCGGTGTGGACGGGATGGCGGCTACATCGGCTCGATTGAATATGCCCGAGGGACTTACGAACGACGGGACGAACTTATATTTTGCGGCCACGAACGACCATTGCATTATGAAGATCAATTCGTCGGGACAAATCTCGCAGCACCTCGGCTTGTGCTCGACGGCGGGTAATGGCTTAGTGGACGGCACCAACACTTCTCAGACGAGGCTGACTTATCCGACTGCGGTTCTTATCGATCCGGCTTACGCGGCCGACGGCAACATGTTCGTCGCCGACGCCCGGGACAACACGCCCTCGCGCGTACGCTATGTGAATTACCGCACTTCTCCGGTCGTTGTGGGAAGCGCGACGATTCCGGCGGCGCCCGGAGGCGGACTCGGGATCACGCAAACTCTTTGGACGATCAGCCCTTCGGGGAACTCGCGCGGCTCGATCTATGGTCTGGCGGCATTCGACACGCAAGTTTGTTACGCCGGCGGCTGGCCCGGCGACGGCGGTCTAGGCTCGCACAACGTGACCTGCTACGACCGCTCTTCGCCCCTCGGCGTGGTCACTCTTCGCGTGGGTCCCAACGAAGCATCGGGCGTACCGACCCGCGGGGGCGCCCCGATCGATATGACTCAAGAAGGAATTCTTTCGAGCAGCGCGCTCGTGAACGCGCCTTATGGACTCGCGTTCGACGGGCAGGGCAATCTCTACATCTCGGAAAGAAACAACCACATCATTCGGATGGTACGCCGATGGTGGTAATCCGAAGGTACGCGCATGAGCTAATCGTTGCGGCGCTGGCGCTCGCGGTCCTCGCGGGCGGAGGCTGGGCGTATTACCGTCACCTCGGCGCGCAGAAAGATCTCGAGCGCTTTCAGGCCTCGCGCGCGGAAGCCCTCGAGGAGCTGAAGAGCCTTCATGGCGCCTACGTGAAGCGCGGACAGT
>CAYPFC010000024.1:267-996 GCA_964409815.1 uncultured Pseudobdellovibrionaceae bacterium | reverse complement strand
TGATCCGCGAGTGGAGCAAAGTCCTTCCGGCGAAGGAGCGCGAGGAGATTCCGGTTCTGTTGAGCGAAAACGACGGCCTTCAACTCAACGTTCCCGTGGAAATGCAGCGATTCGATTTCGTTCAGGAGCGTCTCAATTTCCTCATCTCAAAATGGCAAACGAATCCGAAGCTGTTCAAGGCGCGTCCGCAGGCTTTCACGCAGGCGGAACGCGACATCCAGCGCCTGCGCAAAAGCTACTCCACGCGCGCGATGAGCCTGAATATGGAGCTCTGCCTGCGCTGCCAGGGTCTCGAGCTCCCCGTATTCGCGGCGGAGCGCCAACTCTTAAGCTCGCGTTAAGATCGCTTGCGCGTCATGTTCTGAAAGCAAACGTCTCACTCATCAGTTTGAGAATCTAAAGTCCCCACCCTAAAATCCCCGACCCGAATCTCCGAAAAGAGATTATGCGTATAGATTTCAAGTTCCGCCATTCGCCTCACTCCGATGAATTAACCGCCTACGTCACCGACCACATCGAGAAACTCCAGAAGTTCGAGATGAAACCGGTGCGCGTGGAGTTCACCTTCTCGACCGAGAAGACGTGCAAGCGCGTCGACGTTCATGCTCGAGGTCAGGACATCGAGATGCACGCCAAGGCCGAAGCGGACGACTTCTTTACCGCCGTGGACCAGGCGCTGGACCGCATCGCGAAGCAGCTCTCACGTAAGAAAGCTAAGGTTCAAACTCA
>CAYPFC010000024.1:0-257 GCA_964409815.1 uncultured Pseudobdellovibrionaceae bacterium | reverse complement strand
TAAGGCCCCCGGTAGGAAGGCCCACGCCAAATCCGATCCTAAAGTCAGTTGACGCCCAAGCTTAGGCCCGGTTAAATCCGTGGAATCCAATTCCACGCATATAAAGGGCATAAGCTTATGCAAAACTACCTGTTCACCAGCGAATCCGTATCCGAAGGCCATCCCGATAAACTCGCCGACCAAATCAGCGATTCGATCCTCGACGCCTTCTTGGCGCAGGATCCGCGCTCGCGTGTCGCTTGTGAAACCATGGTGGG
>CAYPFC010000023.1:0-18741 GCA_964409815.1 uncultured Pseudobdellovibrionaceae bacterium | reverse complement strand
AGTCGCCTCGCTCGTGGGCGCGTCGGAGTCGGCTCAAAGCGCGTTTGTTTCGGGTCAGACTTATGGAGTTCCGTCCGCGCCGTCAGTCACGCCGGGCAATAACTTGGTGGACCTCAGCTGGTCGTCGGTGGTGAACGCTACGTCGTACACTCTCGAACGCTCGACCGACGGAATGACCTTCGCGGCGATAGCGAGCGGCATCGCGGCCACCAGCTACCAGGACGCTTCGGCAGTGAACGGGCAAATCTATTTCTATCGCTTGAAGGCCATGTTCCCTCTCGCGTCGACCGTTTCAGTATCGAGCTTGGCGGTGACGCCCGGGAATACACCGCCGGTTCCCTCGGGACTGACGGTGGTCGACAACTCGCTCGGCACCGAGGTCACGGCGACCTGGGGCGCGGTCTCCGGAGCTACATTTTACAACCTGTACATTTCAACCGCGAGCGGGGGCCCTTGGGGCACTCCGGCTGTGACATCGTCGTCGAGCGTTCAGAACACTATTTTCTCGCTGACTCCGGGAACCACCTACTACCTCGCGGTTTCGGCGATGACCGGAACACGCGAGTCGGCGCTCTCGTCCGAGATCGCGTTCGTCGCGGCGGCTCAGCCGGGGGCACCCACGGCGTTGGTGTCGAGCCCGACGTCCATAGCCGTAACCTGGACCGCCGTCGCGGGCGCGGCGACTTACGATCTTTACCGCTCGAGCGATCGCGTGAATTACACGCTCGTCGCACCGGGCGTCGTCGGAACTTCGTACGCGGACAACTCGATCGTGACTGGGACGCCCTACCGTTATAAATTCTTACCCCGCAACGGCTCGGGAATTCAAATGGCCATGTCAGCCGCGAGCTCGATCGTCACTTCCGGAATCCCGTCGCAGATTCCTACGAACCTTTACGCGCGCGCGCTGAGCACGACGTCGGTGAAGCTATCGTGGACCACCGTTCCGGTTGTCGGTGGATACAACATCTATCGCGGCACTACCCCCGGGGGACCATATGCGCTGATCGCCAACGTTTCCGCGCTCACGACTTCCTACACGGACAGCACGCCTCCCGCGGGCGCGACTTATTATTACGTCGTGACGTCGCTGAACTATTCGAACGCCGAATCGGCGTACTCGAACGAGCAAGCGGTGAGTTTATTCATCGGGCCCGCGACCTTGAGCGCGCTCAACGGGACGAACGCGGTCGATCTATCTTGGACGGCCGTCCCCGGCGCGGTGACCTACTTGGTTCGACGCGGAGAAACGAGTGGGGGACCGTACGGCGTGGTCGCCTCGGGCATCGCGGGGACGAGCTATCAAGACACGAACATCGTGCACGGCGTGACGTACTACTACGTGGTAGACGCGGTCTACGCCTCCGGAGCCACTTCCGCATCTTCGAATGAGGCGAGCGTTACGGCCACGCATTTGATGAATTTGCAGGTTCCGATCGAGCTCACCGACGTGGCGCTCGCATCGAATTCGGTGACCGTGGCGTTTGAGCGCACGCGGACCTCGCTCGATACCGCGGATTACGACGGAACGGTGACGTATTTTTATGAAGTTGTCGCCGCGAACTACGCGGCCGCGCCGGTCGCGGTGAACTTGATCGACAGCGCGGGCACCGCGGTCGGCACGCTCGCGGTGCCGGGATCGACGACTTCGCCGACGCGCATTCGCGCGGCGTTCGTTCCGGCGGTTGGGCGCAACGATTACCGAATTCAAATCCAAGGCACCGTTCCGAGCTCGAACCTGCAAGTGTATTCGGCGCGAATGCTCGTCAACCAGGTCGGCGCCTCCAAAACGAAGCTCTACATCCCGCTCCTCTCGTCGAGCGAATTGCCCAATGAGGGCGACGCCTCGGCGTTCGCGGAAGGCACCTACGCGAACGGATTCCAGGCGCTCGAGTCCGCGATGATCTATCAGCGCGACGTCAGCTCCCTCGCCTCGCTGGTGGATTACAACGCCTGGACGCTCGAGACCGTCGTCATGGCGGAACCGGGAGTCACGGGCTCGGTCGCTCTGCGGAACACGGATACCGGCGCGATCGTGCAGGGGACCGAAACCATGTTCGGCTCGAACGCGGTCACCATGAGCCAATCGCCCTTCGACGAAGGCATTACCGGTTTCGCGACCGCCAACAACGGTCATCGTTATCAGCTCGTGCTCTCTTGCAATCTCGGCTGCAATCCCGGTCGAGCGGTCGTTTACAAAGCGGGCCTTTGGGTGAAGCTGACGGAACTTACCAAGGCGCAAGTCACGTACCGCAACTCGCTGGGTCTTGCCTCGGTCATGGGCCCGACGGTTTCCGATTCTGAGCGGACGCTGGCCGATCTCGGGGCGTTTTCGAATGCCAGCGTGTACTTCGAAGCCATCGGTTACAATCCGGGCGGCGGCTCGGCCGACGTTCAGCTGATGAGCTCGGGCGCGGCGGATTCGGGAACGGGCGGGCTCACTCCGGTCGCGTCTTCTCTTCTTAATATCAGTTCGCCCGAGAAAACGCTGGCGCGCAGCCCGGCCCTGACTTTGAATCCCGGCGACCGCTACGTGACCGACATAAATCCAGGCGGATTCAGCCTTCGTCTGAACAGCACGGCCATCATCATCCGCGCCTTCCCGTAAATTTTCGCGACCGAAGTCGCGTCGAGAGTGTTTTATTTAAGGATTTTCGCGCGCTGCTCGATAAGAGAATTACTATGAAAACACTGAATCTCCTATGGATAGGGATGTTCTTGATGTTGTTGAGCGCTTGCTCTTCGCGATTCACCGTGAAAAGCGAGCCCGCCGCGGCCGACGTCTTTTGGCAAGATCCGAAGACAGGCGAGAAAAAGCCGATCGGCAAAACTCCTCTCGAAATGCCTAAATCCGAACTTAAGAATATCGTCGGCGACGCGGTCGACGCGGGCCAATTTTTTAACGTCGTCGTTGAGAAGCCGGGTTACCTGCCTTCGACGTTCAACATCCCGATGACAGGTTTCGGGACGATGGCGACGATGCTCGACGTGAAGCTAAAAGAAGGGACGGCCGCCAAGGAAGCGCGCGTCGCCAAGGTCATGCTCGATCGTCTGTTCCTCGCGCAGAAGTTCGCGCTGTCGGCGCAATACGAGCGCGCGCAAATCGAGCTCGATTCGCTCTTGAAGGAATTCCCCGAGTTCTCGCGCGCGATGTCCATGCGTGCCTCGATCTACTTCGCGCAGAAGAATTACAGCGAAAGTCTCAAGTGGTACGAGGAAGCTTTGAAAGTCGACCCGCAAATGGAAGACGCCGTGAAGATGGCCGCGAAAGTTCGCGCGCTCCAGTCGGGTCAGCGTCTTCCGGCCTCGACGCCGGCCGCACCGGCCGGAGGAGCGACGCCGTGATTATCGTTCGTCTTCTCATGATGCTCTTGATAGTGGCCGGCGCCCACGCATCGGCTCAGTCCTCTTCCATGAGCGCCGAGGCTCTCGGCGCCAAGGCATTCTTAGAAGACCTGCTTTCACGTCGCTTTACCCAGGAGCTGTCCACGAAAGTGGATCGCCAGTTGTTCTCGATCGGGGCGCAGCTTGATCTCAGACAACTTCCCCCGCAAGTCATCAAAGCGCCCGAGCCCGCCGTCGGCGAGCAAGAGCCGCTTTCGGACCTGATGCTCGGAACGCTTGATCCCGAAGCGTTGATTAAGAAGTACACGCCGGTCGAGCAAAAGGCCCAGGCGCAGGGGTTCCTCACGAATTTCAGAATCAAGACCGTAAACGTTTCCGTCGGCCTTCGTGACGATTTGGGCGAGGCTTTCAAGGGCGAAGTCGAAAAGTGGCTCGCCGACCGCCTCAAATCCGAGTTCGGCAGCGCGGGCAAAGGCGCGGTGACGTTCATTAAGATGGCGCCCGCCGAGCGCCCCGTTGAAAAGCCGCCGAAGTCCCCTCTCGAGTGGCTTTCCGAGTTCCAGCAGCTGGCGGGTCAGTTGGCACTCGCGCTGGCGATCGTATTCGGAGTTTTGATGTGGAAGGTTCTCACGTCGAAGTCCTTCGCGAACGTCGCGAAGTCGGGTGACGGATCGACGATCAACGTCGGCGCCGGCGGAGCGGGCGGAGAGGCGGGAGCCGGCGAGTCCGCCGAGCGCGAGCGCATCTTGAAAGAAAAAGAGGAAGAGGAGCGCCTGAGCGCCCTCAAGGATATCGAGCAAGTGACGTCGCGTTTGAAAACTTTGATACCGAAAGTCGCGAACGACCTCGAGGCGGTGATTCGCTCTTGGTGCCAGATGGGAGAAGGCGGGCGCTTCAAGCTGGCATGCTTCATCGAGGCCGTCGGGCAGGATGTCGGCCGTATGCCGATACCGATCGACGCCATTCCCGAAGTGACCAAGATGTTCAATCGAATGAACGAAGTGAAGCTGCCCGAGAAGCGCGATGCCTTACAAAAAGTGTACTGGGATTTGATGTCGGCGATGAATCTGGGCGCCGAGACTCTCTCGCAGCCGTTCGGCTACATGGGAAGCCTCAACGTGGGCGTGATCAATCAAGTGCTGATGGATCAAAACCCGAAGCTGAAGACTCTTGTCTCGCTCTTCCTGCCGACGGATTTGCGCAATCGCTACGTGGGCAATTTGAGCGCCGAGGCCAAGCGCGAGCTCCTAGAGAACGCGGCGACTCTCAGCGAGATCCCCGCGGCCGAGCTCAAATCTTTGGACGGATCGCTCGCGGGCAAGCTCAAACCGCAGAACGACGGCGACAACGTTACGCTCGATATGACCCTGAACAAGCTCGTGGCCGCGCTCACCCCGATGGAGGAGGCGACCCTTCTTCACGGCATGACCGGCGCCGCGCTCGATTCGTTCAAGAAGTCGGTGGCTTCGGTCGCCTTCCTTGACGAATGGCCCGATGACAAGCTTCAGGTGCTGCTCTCGCGCGTGAGCGCGGACGAAGTCGTCGCGTTCATCCGCGTGCGCCCCGACTTGCAGGAGAAATTCCTCCGCCTGGCGCCGCCCTTGACTTCTGAAATGGCAAGCGACGAGCTCCGCATCGAGGACCGCATGAGCGAAGTCGACAAGAACGCCTGGATCGGTCAGCTCGCCAAGCGCGTTCAAGAAATGGTTACCCTACAGGAAGTTCAACTCGACAAAGTATTTGCATCTAGTGGGAATGGGACAGGCCTGAAGCCGGTCCCGGACAATGAAAACTCAAAAGCGGCATAGCATTCTATTTTCGATGATTCTCTTGGCGTTCGCTCACTCGGCGAACGCGCGCGACTGGCGCGTGGGAACAAGTATCGGCTTTGGCGGAACGGGCATAGCGAAGCCCGTGCGCGTGAACGGAACGCTCGTCAACATCGAGCGTAGCGAGGGCCCTGGAGTATTTTCGGTTTTCGGGGAAACCCTTCTTTCGGACAAGATGAACGGCGGGATTGAGCACTCACGCGGCTTTCGTCTCGGGCCGTTCACGTCAGGATTGAGCTTTACCGGCATTTACCTTCGTTATTATTTCTTTGGTCCGGCTCCGGCCATGGTTAAGTCCGCGGGCGCGGGAGAATCGACGATTCTCTACCGGAAGTACTCGCTCTTCCTGGGGGGCACCTCGGGCGTGGCTCAAGGAAAGGTTTCCCGTTCCGGGGACCAAGTTCCGAACGTCAGCGGGACCGGTGTTTTCATGGGAATCCGGATGGGCGCGGATTACATGCTGAGCCCGAAACACGGCATTCGTCCGGAGTTGATCTACAACACGACATTCATGGCTTCCGAAACGAACGCGCCGACCCTCTCCGAATTCGCGATTCAATGCGGATTCGTTTTCTCGATTTAATTTCCGCGCCGACCAAGGACCCGTCCAGCAGACAAAAGCGGAACGGGGCAATATCCTTAAATGAGGAGTTTCACCTATGAATTTGTCATCTACCGTTGGCGTGATCGCGGCACTGATCGTCCTCACGCTCGCCGTCCTTACTTCCTCGAAAACGCCCGCGGTGTTCTTGGACCCGCACGGGATTCTGATCGTCCTCGGGGGTACCGCCGCGGCCGGATTGATGTGTTTTCCGCTCAGATTCTATATCCGCGTCGCGAAAGTGTTCATGAATAAGTTCCTCGGGAACTACGCTCTTCGACACGAGATCGTCATTACCGAAATCGTCGATCTTGCCCGCGGCCATCGCGAAAATCCCGACTACATGAAAACGAAAGCCAAAACCTTGAAGACCCCGTTCCTCGCCGACGCGATCGGCTTGATCACGATGGGCGGTATCCCCGAAGAAGCGCTCGAAGAAATTCTTCTCAAGCGCGCGGCCACGCATTCGAAGCGCTACGAGTACGACGTCGGAGTGTTCCGCACGCTCGCAAAGTTTCCTCCGGCGTTCGGGCTTCTGGGAACGACTTTGGGGATGATCGCGCTTTTGCAAAACCTCGGAGGGGCGGACGCGCAAAAGATGCTCGGCCCCGCGATGGCCATCGGACTCGTGGCGACGTTCTACGGCTTGACCTTGTCCAACCTGATTCTCATTCCGATCTCTGAAAACCTCGCGGTGATCAATCGTGACGACGAAACACTCCGCACGATCGTCATCGATGGCTTGAGGCTCGTGCGTCGCAAAGAGCACCCGAAAGTCGTCGAAGAGCATTTGAAGAGCTATCTCCTCCCGCACGAACGCGAGCACTACACTAAGGGAGCGAAGAAAGCTTGAGCGACGACCACGCAAAGAAGCCCGCGCATACGCTGATTCCGCACGCCCAGCACCCGGCGCACGCCGAGGAAGGGGAGGGCAACTGGCTCGTGTCCTACGCGGACATGATGACCTTGCTCGTCGGGTTCTTCGTGATTCTTCTGAGTTTCTCGACGGTCGATCAGCAAAAAATGGAAGAAGCCAAGCGCTCGATTACCGAGGAGTTCGGCGGCACTTATAAGGTTCCCTTCGCCGAGATGGCGGACCGGATTCGCGAAAAGCTCGAAAAACTCGGAATGGGACAAGATCTGGTCGTCAAGCACACCGATGAGGGCGTCGAAATTTCGTTTCGCGGAACCGTGTTCTTCGCTTCCGGCTCGGCCGACATCAAGTCCGAGGCGCAAGGCTTAGTCGATAAAGTCATTCCGATCATCAAGGAAGAATCCAAAGAATTCGAGATCACGATCGAAGGTCATACCGATGACGTTCCGTTAGTCGGCAATAAGTTCTTAAAGAATAATTGGGATTTATCTTCCCTAAGAGCGTCTCGGGTCCTCGTCGAGTTCGAAGAGCACGGGTTCGACGTGAGAAAAATGACCGCGGTCGGGTACGGCGAGAGCCGGCCCGTCATGCCCAATCGGGACAAAGACGGCACACCCATTCCGGAGAACATGGCCGCAAACCGTCGCGTGTTGATCAAGCTTCTGAAGCGCGCCGACACGTCGGCGCTCGGAACCAAGCGGCCCGATGAGGCGGCGGCTCAGAAGCCCGATCACGGAGGCACGGCGGCGAACGCGCCTTCCGCCGCTCAACCCGCGGAGCCGACCCCAGTGTCCCAAGATGGAGCGCCGACGGCGAATCTTCCAAAACCGACCATCCCGGTCGAGCCGGCTACCGCTCCGCCCGCAGCGCCCACGCCCATCAAGGCGGCGGTTCCCGATCCCGCGAAGCCCAAGCCGAGCCAAGGTCAAACGCTCTAGCCGGAGGTCTGGCCGCGAGGGCCAGATCTAGACCTCTCTCCCTCTCATTTTGTGCCGATAAGAACCTTAAGAGAGAAAGGTTCAAAACTATGTATCTCCAGGGAAATTTACAACAGATCTTCGATGCGCTCTACCACATGGGAATCATTGATCCGGTTCTTGAAATGGACTGGGGCAATGCGCTCGACCAGATGGACGACTACGCCGACGAATTTTTCCAGATTCTCGACGTCGTCAACGCCAGCCAGGACGACATGGAAACTCTCATGACCAATCTCAAGAAGTTTGATCAGCAAACTCTGAGCTATTTAGCAATGGAGGTCGCCCGTGAGTACGCCGACTATCACTCGCGTGAAACTCTTCACTAGCGCCGTCGCTCTGCTCGCCACCGCCGCCGCGTACGCGGAAGGCGAGTGGAAAGTGGATTTCTCGCGCCGCCAGCAAGTCACGCGCTCGGACGATTTGCGCGCTCCCGCCGCTACCGACCAGCCGATCGCCGGCGCGCCGGAGCCTTCGTTCTTCGAATCGCTTTTCCAGACGGGCGACATCGCCCAGGAGATCGTCGTTCTCCACACCGACACGGGTTTCGTGCCGAACACGTTGCGCGTGAAGAAAGGCCTCAATTACAAAATCCACGTCGTGAACGTGAACGAGAAAGAGAAGAACGTGAGCTTCGTGCTCGACTCGTTCTCGGAGCACCACGCAACTTTTTACGGCAAGATCAAATCTTTCATCGTGCGTCCGCAAAAAGAAGGCGTTTACCGATTCGTAAGCCCCGAGACCTCGGCGCAAGGCAAGATCGTCGTATTCCCCGGTGGGCCTGAAAACCGTCTTCCCGCTTCGGAGTAAGAATGGCCAACGACCAGAACCAAGCTCAAGCCGACAAAGCCACGGTCTTCACGAATTCGATTAAGAATTTCCTGGGACCCGTATGGCACCTGCTCGAGGACGAGAAGGTCACCGAGGTCATGATCAACAAGCATGACGAAGTTTGGGTCGAGGTGAAGGGTAAGATTCAAAAGGCCGACGGCGTGAAGTTCAAAGACGAGGACGCCCTGCGCTCGGCCGTCAACAACATCGCGCAGAGCGTGGGCCGTCGGATCAGCGACGAAGAGCCCAGGCTCGACGCGCGCCTTCCGAATGGTTTTCGTGTCGCGGCCGTGATTCCGCCGTGCTCGCGCAAGGGTACGACCGTCGCGATTCGTAAATTCGCGACGACGCAATTCACGTTCAAAGATTACATCACGATCGGCGCGATGACCGCCGACGCCGCCCAGTTCCTCGACATCTGCATGAAGCTCGGCAAAAACGTTCTTGTGAGCGGCGGTACCGGCTCCGGTAAGACGACTCTGCTGAGCGTTCTTTCGAACCGCATTCCGCGCGGCCAACGCGTGATCGTGATCGAGGACTCAAGCGAATTGAAAGTCGAATACGAGCACGTGGTGTTCTTCGAAACCCAGCACGCCGACGAGCAGGGCATCGGCGAAGTCAGCATCCGCGATCTCCTCAAGAGCTCACTGCGCCTCAGACCCGATCGCATCATCGTCGGCGAGGTGCGCGGTAGCGAAGCGCTCGAGCTGATCCAGGCGATGAACACCGGTCACAAAGGTTGTATGGGCACGATCCACGCGAACTCCGCGGAAGACGCGCTCGTGCGTCTGGAAGCGCTGGCCCAAGGGGGCGACGGACAGCTTTCCGAGAAAGCGCTCCGCCACCAAATTTCCTCGGCCATCGACATCGTCGTTCAAATTTCGCGCTATTCCGACGGCTCGCGCCGCGTAGGCTCGATCTCGGAAGTACTCGGATTCGATAAGGATGGCTCCTACGCCGTCGTGCCGATCTACGAAATTCCGCGGCTCGTGAAGCAGGCTGACGGGCGCCTCAAGGGCGACATCCTTCCGACCGGCAATATCCCGAGCTTCATGGTGGAGATCGAGGACAACCAGATCCCGTTCCCGCGCGCGAAGTTCAGCAAACCGCAAGCTGCCTAAAAACAAAGCACTAAACAACGCAGCGCTTAACCGTCGCGGTTAAGCTGCGCGTTGGAAAACGCTTTTTGCACCAAGGTCTAGGTTAAGCTACAAATGAAATAATGCTGTTCAGTGGCAAAATTACAAATTCATTTATCGTGTTCCTGGACAGGCATGGCGTGGATTCAGAAAAACTTTATGAACTCACGGATTTGCCGACGGAATTTTTGCGCGAGCCTTCGTGCTGGATTCCGGCCGCGGATGTGGAGAAATTTATCTCCATCATCGATCGCGAATTCGGATCCACGTTTCATGGCTGTCTTCCGACTTTAGTCGGGCACGAGTGCCACTCTCTTCGCGCGTGGGGCGTTCTCGATTCCGTCATCAAGATGATGCAAAAGCCGCAGGATCTTTTTCTGCAGCCGCATCGATTCTTAAGTTACTTCGTCTCGCCCGCGCCGCCGGTAGGAAATGTCGCCCGCGAGAACGAGTCTATCTCCTTCGACCTTCCGATTTCGAATCAAGAATTTCCGTGCGTCACCGAGTTTTTGAGGAGCGCGCTCGAGGTGCTGCCGATGTACCTCGGTCGCAATCAAGCGCAAGTCGACTGGAAGCAAACGCGCATTCAAATCAGCTGGACGGAATCGCAAAGCGAGCTTTTGCAAGAGGGAGACCTCGAGCCGAACTATAAGCCTGAGCTCGTGCAGAACCTTATGCAGGCGCTCGAAGAATCGCAGCGACAAATCGAGGATCTGCGCACGCAGCTCTCGAAGAGCGGCGAAGGCGAGAAGTCACAGCCTATCCCGGCGACCGACACCGAGTTCGTGCAAGGCATGCGCGCGCACCTCGTACGCGCGCGCGGCCACATGATGCGCATGAGCGATTATCTCGTGCGCTCGCAGCAGCTCGTGACTCTTTTGATCGGCCAAGATCGCATGGACCGCCAGGTGCAAGAGGCCATGCGACGCGTGGATTGGGATTACGTGAAAGCTCAGTCGTCGCAGGTCGCGCAAGAAACCGCCGATTTGCTCACTCAGTTTGAAAAAGAGCTCAACGCCCGTCTGCGTCCCGCGCGCAAACACGCGAACGCGAAGTCGGCGCAGCGCACTCTCGATATCGAAACGCACGCTTAAAGCTTGCCGCGCGCGCGGCCGCTCGCTAAAAATCCTCCATGGCTAAAATCACATCCGTAAAAGCTCGTGAAATTCTGGACTCTCGCGGTAATCCCACTCTCGAAGTCGAGATCGAAACCGATCAAGGTTTTCGCTCTCGCGCGGCCGTTCCCTCCGGCGCTTCCACCGGCGCGCACGAGGCGATCGAGCTGAGAGACAAAGATCCGAAGCGCTTCCTCGGCAAGGGCGTGATGAAAGCCGTGAACAACGTGCGTGAGATTTGCGCGCCCGCGATTCTCGGGATGGATGTGAGCGACTGGCGCAAAGTGGACCAGACGTTGTTCAAGCTCGACGGCACCGAAAACAAGGCCAAGCTCGGCGCGAATGCGATCCTCGGCGTGAGCCTGGCGACCGCGCGCGCGGGCGCTCTGGCAAGCAAACAAGAATTGTTTCAGTTCATCGGCGGGGCGCAGGCCGTTCGCCTCCCGGTACCGCTCATGAACATCGTGAACGGCGGCGCTCATGCGAACAACGGCATCGACATTCAGGAGTTCATGATCGCTCCTACGTGCGGCGGCTCGTTCCGCGAGGCCCTCCGCGCGGGCTCCGAGATTTTCCAAACGCTTAAGAAGATCCTCGACGAAGAGGGACACTCGACCGCGGTCGGCGACGAGGGCGGGTTCGCTCCGAACCTGAAGAATAACCGTAGCGCGCTTGAGTTCGTGATGAAGGCGATCGAGAAAGCCGGCTACAAACCGGGCGAGGACGTTCAGCTCGCACTCGACGTGGCGGCGACCGAGCTTTTCAAAGACGGCAAGTACGAGTGGGAGGGCAAGCAGATCTCCCCCGAGCAGCTCGCGGACATTTACTCGGGTTGGGCGAAAGATTTCCCCCTCGTGAGCATCGAAGACGGCTTCAGCGAAGACGACTGGGACGGTTGGAAGAACATGACGAAGCTCATGGGCGGCAAAATGCAGCTCGTGGGCGACGATCTCTTCGTGACGAACCCGAAGCGCCTTCAGCGCGGCATAGACGAGAAAGCCGCGAACGCGATCCTCGTGAAAGTGAACCAAATCGGCTCGCTCACCGAGACCGCGCAGGCGATCCAGCTCGCGAAGAGCAGCAAGTTCCACTGCGTGATGTCTCACCGAAGCGGCGAGACCGAGGACACGACGATCTCCGACCTCGCGGTGGCTTTCGACTGCGAGCAGATCAAGACGGGCAGTCTCTGCCGTGGCGAGCGGACCGCAAAGTACAATCAGCTTCTGCGCATTGAGGAGATCCTGGGCGGTAAGGCGAGCTTCTGGGGTAAGAAGGCGTTTGCTTAGGGCCCCAGTCCAGCCTTTCTCCATTACCTTCAAGCCTTTATCACGCTCCCAAACTGGACTTTGATTCAGCTAAATCTTTGATAGCCTGATATGGTGAGAAGTCTCCTGATCGGGTTCTTTCAAGGCATCAACCACCTCCTTCAAGCACCTCAAAAAGTGATCTGGATTTGTCTAGGTCTGGTTGTCCTGAACCTGATTATCGACGGGAGCCTGCTCAGGCTCTGGAGTCTCCACCGCGACCACGCGTCCATCCAGGAAAAGATCCAAGTTTTACAGGGCAAGAACCAGGAAATGAAAGCACGCCTGGCTCGGGCCAAGGATCCGGCGTTCCTCGAACGTGAGGCCCGGGACCGCTTTGATTTGGTGAGTGAAGGTGACCTCGTCTTCGTTTTTTCGGAAGAGGAGGCGCCTGAATAACAAACCTAGGAGGCAATGAGTGAGAACTGGCCGTATCAAATGGTTCAATGCGTCCCAGAATATTGGCTACATCGTGCTCTCGGACGGAACTGAGGTTTACTTCCACGCGGAAGGGGTAATAACCAACGGCTTGATAGATTTGCTCAATCCCGGGCAGGACGTCAGCTTCGATATAATAGAAACTCGAAGCGGCATGGAGGCCCACAACGTAGAGCTCATCGGTGCAGCCTAAAGAGCACACCGGCAGGGAAGTTTCTGCAATGCATAAACCCCCCTAGCTTTACTCGAACACCGGCCCTATAACTATACATTCCGTCATTTGGAGAGGTTCATGAGTTTCAACAATCAAGATATCCGTACGCTTCGTCAGCGCCTTGGTTGGAGCGTTGCCGAGATGGCCCGTCGCATGGGTTGTTCCGCGGATTTAATTGGTAAGTGGGAAACCGGAGCCTCTCAACCCGACTCCGAAGCGCTCAATCAACTTCGCTATCTGCGCAATCACGTGGAGACGTACAGCGAGCAGATTCAACAGAAGCCGCAGCTCGAAAAAGAAATGGAATCGCGGCGTGTAGGTCAGCTCACGCATCGTGACCTTCTGAAAGATAATTAGTAAAACCCTGACAGCATGAAGAATCTGTACCTCGTCGACGCGAGCAATATGTTCTTTCGCGCGTTCTTCGCCATTCCTCCTCTGACGAACGAGAAGGGAATGCCGACCAACGCGCTCTACGGCTTCCTCGCGATGTCGCTGAAGCTCATCCGCGACGTGCGTCCCGATTACCTGGTCTATTGTTTCGACATGAAGGAGCCCTCGTTCCGTTACGAGATGTACAAAGAGTACAAGGCGAACCGGGAGGAGATGCCCGACGACCTCAAGCCCCAGATGCCGTACTTCAAGAAGCTGACCGAGATGCTCGGGATCAAGCAGGTCGACAGGCTCGGCTTCGAGGCCGACGACGTGATCGGAACGCTGGCGACGCTCGCCGTAAAGGAGCACGTCAATGCCGTGATCGTGAGCGGCGATAAGGATTTCGCGCAGCTCGTGCGCCCGGGCGTGAGTTTGTACGACACGATGAAGGAAGTCCGCACGGACGTCGACGGCGTGAAGGCGAAGTTCGGGGTGAGACCGGATCAAATCATCGATTACCTCGCCATGGTCGGGGACGCGAGTGATAACGTGCCCGGCGTGAGAGGCATCGGCCCCAAGGGCGCGCAGAAACTCCTCAACGACTACGAGAACCTCGAGGGCATTTACGATAAGATCGACGACATTAAAGGCGCCACCCAGAAGAAGCTCATCGAAGGCAAGGAGTTGGCGTTTCTTTCACGTAAGCTGTGCACAATCGTGACCGACGTACCGCTCGATCTGAAACTCGACGATTTGAAAATGAAACCGATCGAGCGCGAGCCGCTGCGTGCGTTGCTGCAAGAGCTGAGCTTCGGAAGTTTCGAGCGCAAGATCTTCGCGGATACCGCGGGCGGCGGGGCGCCGCCGCCGTCGGGCGAAGCGACTCCGGCCGTGAAAGCCAAGGAAGCTCCGATCAATCCCGTCACCGGCGGGGTCGTGAAGGCCAAAGGCGCGCCGAAAAAGAAGAAGGCCGCCAACGGGCAGCCAGACGCCTGGAGCGAAGAGCAGTGGACGCTCGAAGACCTTCGTAAAAAAATCGAGCCGTACTCCGATATCTGGGCGCTGCTCAATGAGCGCGGTTTGTACCTGGGCTACAACGCCAAAGTGATTCGCGTCGATGCGTCTGACCGCGAGATCGGCGAGGTTCTTGAGCGCAAGAACTTGCGCTGGAAGGGCTACGACGTAAAGCAAGTGCTGAAGGCGCTCGGGTGCCCGAATTCCCTCGTGGTTTGGGACGGCATGCTTGCGGCCTATGTCGCGCGAGCTGAAGAGATCGCGCCGTTCGAAGAAACCTTCGAGCAGTACTGCGGAAAAAAACTTCCCGACCTCTGCACGCCAGCCGATCAGATGACCGCGCATCAGGAGCTCGAGATCCTCCTGCGCCAAAAGATGGTCGATCAGGACGGAATGGGCGTGTTCGAGCGCTTCGAGCTTCCGCTCGTGCCCGTGCTCTCGGCGCTCGAGAGCGAGGGTGTGCTGATCGATTTGAAAGAGCTCGGCGCACAGAGCAAGTCGCTCGCCGACGACATTAAGGTCCTCGAGCAGAAAATCCATAAAGAGGCCGGCGAGACCTTCAATATCGGCAGCCCCAAGCAGCTCGGGCACATTCTCTTCGAAAAGATGAAACTTCCCGTGGGCCACCGCACGAAGACCGGTTACTCCACCGACAGCGACGTGCTCGAAGGGCTCGCCGACAAGGCGCCGATCGCGAAGTACATCCTTGAGTACCGCGAGCTCACGAAGCTGAAGTCCACGTACGTCGACGCCCTTCCGGCGCTTGCCGATCCGAAGACGGCGCGCGTGCACACGCGCATGAATCAGGCGGCGACCGCGACCGGGCGCCTGTCTTCGACGAACCCGAACTTGCAAAACATCCCGATCCGCACCGAGCGCGGCCGCCTCGTGCGCAAGGCATTCACCGCCGATCCGGGCCACTGCCTGATCTCGGCCGATTACTCTCAGATTGAGCTGCGTATTCTCGCGCACATCACCGAGGACCCCGGTCTCACCCGTGCGTTCCAAGAGGACCTCGACATCCACACCGCGACGGCGAGCGAAGTCTTCGGTATCCCGCTCGACAAGGTCACCGCCGAAAACCGCCGGGTCGCGAAAGCCGTGAATTTCGGAATCGCGTACGGTCAAGGGGCTTTCGGGCTCTCCGAGGTGCTCGGAATCTCGCGCGGGGAAGCGACGGATATCATTCAGCGCTACTTCGCGCGCTTCGCGGGCGTGAAACGCTACATGGAAGAGACCACGCGCCAGGCGATGGAGCAGGGCTATGTCTCGACGCTCTTTGGTCGCCGTCGGTACATCGACGAAATGAAGTCGCAGAACCCGAACATCCGTCGCGCCGGCGAGCGTGCCGCGATCAACGCGCCCATTCAGGGAACGGCGAGCGACCTCGTGAAGCTCGCGATGATCCGCGTGCACGAGAGCCTGCCGATTCCGCTGTTGCTTCAGGTGCACGACGAATTGCTCTTCGAATGCCCCGACGACGAGGCCCAGATGTACTCCGAAGACATCAAAGCCATAATGGAATCCGTGTTTGAAATGAAGGTTCCGCTTAAGGTCAACGTCGGCATCGGCAAAAACTGGGACGACGCCCACTAACCCTGAAATTTTGTCTGGCGAAAACTTGCGGGACGACGGGTATTTCCCTCAACGTTCAACGCGCGCTCGACTCCCGCGTCCTTCAAGATTACCGATCACGACGACTCCCACCGAGATTCGCATCCTGCAAGACGACTCGAACACTCAGGAGCTGACCTTCGGCGATCGCAATTACTCGTGCTCAGCCGAGATCGCCCGTTCAACCGCGCAGGACGCTCTGGTCGGCGATTGCCTTCGCATGACGTTCAACGGTCAGTCCGACTTCTTGGTGAAGTAAGATCGTCCCGTAACTCGCCGGGTATTTATTGGAGGCGCCCTCGCGGCGCCTTTTTCCATTCGGGCCTGTTTCCCGGGGCTTATCCGCCTGCTCACGAACATTCCCGAACAGTATCCGCCACGAAATATTGAGACTGGCGCGCCGTGAATCTATCTCTCCTCTGAAACCATTCAAGGAGTTAGGTATGAAACGACTCAATTTCAGCGTCGTGGGTCTCGCGATGGCCGTGCTTCTCACGGCCTGCGGCTCGATGGGCGGAAAGTTCGATAAAGCGGCGGTCGAGAAAGTCAAAAGCGTCGCCATCGTAGGGTACACGATGGATTACTCGATGGACCTCGGCGACTCGCTCAAGAGCGCGGTTCTCGGCAAAGAGAAGACGATGGGCATGGGCGGAAAGATGGACGCGAGCTCGGTGGAGTCTCCGGTCTCGAAAGCGGGGTACGATCAGGTCGTGAAGGCGCTCAAGGGCGCGAGTTGGAAAGTGATCGGTGCCGACGAGGCCGCCGCGAGCTCGACGCTGAAAGCGTTCAACGGCCGCTCGGTGAAAACCGGATTCTTGCCGCTACAATCGCGACACGAGCGTCAGGAGCGGACAGGCATTCCGCACTATCACCATATCGGGGCCCTGGCCGCGAAGGATCCCGCGCAGATGAAGGCGATCGCGCGCGAACTCGGCGTCGATGCCGTCGCGTTCGTGTACGTTGACACCAATGTCGGCAACTCGTTCTCGCTCGGGCCGATTGGATTGGGCACGTATGAGTACAGCTCGTCGATGATCGTCGACATTTGGGATCCGCGCTCCGATCAGATCATCGCGAAGCTCGCGATCAACGGTGACGGCGTGAAGGAAGACAAGACGCCAAAGACATTCGAAGGCAACGTGACAATGGCCAACACGTTCACCGGCGTTCAAGCGGCCGCGAGGAAACTCACTTCGACGTTAAAAGAAAAGATGTAGTTCAGGGCCGCTCGAGAGGGCGGCCGGTGTTTCGCGAAGACCGGTCTCTTACGGGCGTTCCCAGCCGACGACGCGGCCGCCTTCGAAGTAAACGATGCGCAGCTCTTTCTGATAGCCGTCGCTTCCCGAAACATAACGATTGTACTTCCAGCGCTCGAACCCATAGAGCGGGTTGCCGGCGACTTCCACCATATCCGGATCGCCCCAGCTTTCCGTCACGGCCTTTTGGCTCATGCCGAGGGCGATGTCATTGGTCTCGATCGTCTTGGCGACTTCGTCGGAATACGTTTCGTCCTGCGAGCTCAGGCCCCGGCTCTGCGCCCAGCGCTCACGGCCTTCGTAAGTCGGAATCGATAGGAAAGCGAGGCGCTCGCGGTCATTCTTCAGCGCCGCGCGGACGTCGTAGTACTGCTTCTTCTCGCGCTTAGTAGCCAAGCGGGCTTCGGCGCGCTTGAGGCGCATGCGCGTGTCGAGAGCCGCGCGCTCGTCGTCGCCGAGTCCGCGTCCGAGGTAGCCGAGCTCCTCGCGCGCGTCATTCTCAAACTGCTTTTGTCTTTGCTGGTACAGATCCGCGGAGGTGGAGGTCGTGTCGCTTTCCCCGTAATGATATCCGCTCCGATCGCTGCGCTCGAACATGGCGCAGGCCGAAAGTCCTAAGCATCCGATTACCAATAAGAGTTTCATCCTAACCCTCCCGAAGGTCTCTTAAGGGTTTTCGGTATCAATTTGAGAAAAATTGAGTCCATAATAAATGCAGTCATGACGAATGCGCCAAATCCACCGCCACCCGCTGACCCGCCCAAAGGCGAGGAAGTCCCTCTCGAGGACATCGATAAGCTTTTGGAGGCCGAGGACCCCGAGTTTACAAAACAGCTCGAGGAGGTGCGCTCCGTCGAGATCGACAAGAACGTCGTGATCGAAGCCAGTGTCGCGGACGATGCGGACGCGCTCCCGGGCGAGACGCAATCTGAAGAAAAACCCAAGACGAAATTGGCGCGCGTGCGGCTCTGGCTCCGCGAGAAACTGGCGACCGCGAAGATCCGCATCAAGGCTCGGATGGCTACGGCCGGCCGCGACTTCGTCGTTTTCTTAAAAACTCGTCCGAAGGAGTTCGCGCTTTTTGTGTTTGCGACCTTGAAGCTCGTGCTCAAGAAGGGCGCGACGCCGGTGCGCGCCTTTCAGCAGGCCACGGGCGGGCAGAAGCTCCTGATTCTTGTGCTCGTGCTTATGTCGGCCGCGGCGCTCTGGATCCTGCGCTCGAATTTCAAGGGCGTCTGGATCCCGCAGATCAACGAGCCGCTTCTGAACTCGTTCGAGGAGTATGCCGACTTCGTCGAGGACTACGATCCGAAAGACGGAGGTGATAGCTTCTATAGTGCCTTTCCTCAGGAGCGGCACGAGTTTCTCTTCGGCAAAATGAAAGTGAACCTGCGCCGCACCTCGGAGAATCCGCTTCCGATGGGTGCGTTCGAAGTCGTCGTGCAAGTGGATTCCAAAGACACCGCGATCGAGCTGAAAGACCGTGAGGTCGAGTTCTCGGATTACCTTCAGCGGGTGTTCGAGGACGAAACCTTCGGGGACCTCGAAACCGAAATCGGCAAGAACCGCCTGAAATCCCGCCTGAAGAGCGAGCTCAATAAGAAGCTCACTCAAGGCTGGGTTAAGGACATTACCTTTAAGACGTTTGTTCTAAAGCCCTAATCTAAGCCCCGACGTTTGAATTTCTGCATATGTGGTCTTCCGAAATGCTTTTCCGCCATCAAGAGATTGTGCTGCCGGCAAAGGAGCCTGAGGTTCTGCGGTTCGTTTGTTCCTCCCTTAGCCTTTGGCAGGATGTGATCGATCTGCACTTGG
>CAYPFC010000022.1:17617-19020 GCA_964409815.1 uncultured Pseudobdellovibrionaceae bacterium | reverse complement strand
CTACGCCGGTCGCCTCGACATTCATATCGGCGACGTGGTGAAGTTCGACATACAAGGCGTCGAAATGGAGGCGAAGGTCGCGAGCCTCCGCAAGGTAAACTGGGACAGTTTCGAGCCGAACTTCTTCATCCAATTTCCCGACGGCGTCCTCAATCAGGCGCCGAAGACATGGATCATGACGCTTAAGCGGAGCGCGACGGTCACGCCCGCGCAGATGCAGACCATCGTCACGAAAGCCTTTCCGAACGTCACGTCCATCAACGTGCAGGAAGCGCTCGACAACGCCACCGAGCTCATCGGAAAACTGAGCTCGGGCCTGAAAACCTCGAGCCGTCTGGCGCTCGCGCTCGGGATCTTCGTGTTCCTGCTGATTCTCATGTTCCAGCTACTTTCGGCCAGGCAAGACTGGCGGCAGTTGCTCGTGCTCGGAATGACCGCGCGGCAAGTTTGGTGGCTCCAAGTTTTCGCGTACGGCGGACTCTGCCTCGTCGGAACGGCGATCGGGGCCGTGCTCTCGATCGGCGTGGCGTGGGGACTCTTTCATTTCGCGTTCAAGTCGCGCGCGGACTTCGATTTCCGCGGCATGCTCGAGATCTGGCTCATCACTTGGGGCGCGGCGATCTTAGGGCTGGGTTGGCTCGGCGCTCAAGAGCTCCGCCGGGCGCGCCAGTAGCGGCGCGAGCTCGGGAATCAGCTCTTCGGTCTTTTGTCCGCGCAGGCGATCGAGCTCTCGCGTGCGCTTCACGAACGCCGGCAAGAGCGCGCTTCGATCCTTCGACATCACATGATCCATGAGCCCGCGATATCCGCGGCCGACCGTCTTGTCGAAGAGTCGCAGCAGGTCTTCTTTGAAAGCGCGGGGAAGAATCGTCGCCGAAAAGATCTCGGGCTGAACGGTCGCCGAGATCGCCTCGAACGCGCGTAAGCCCACTCGCGCGGGTTGAATATCCCTCCACCACTCCACCAGACGCGGGATATCGTGCATGTTGTAAACGCCGGCCGTAGCCGAGAGCCCCAAGCGCACCCGTTCGTTCGCGATCGCGAGGTCCATGTAGCGGCGCGCGTTTTTCTCGACGACGTCCCACTTGCTCGGGAACCGAATGAGCGAATTCACCTTGTCGACGCCGTCGATACTCATCCCGATCTTGACGGCGCCGAACTTTTCCCACTTCGCCAGCACCGCGGGCGACGGAAACAGCGTCACGTTCGACGTGTACTCGAGCAGAATCTTTTGCGGCTCGCCTTCGGCGATCAGCAGATCCAAAACGCGCTCGTGGTGCGGGCTCAGCATCGGCTCTCCGCCGAGCATCTTCACGTTCCGCAATCCGCGCGCGACGCCGCGAAGGCGCTCGCAGGGGTCCGTCTCGTCCGCGACGAGGCCGGCGGTCCTCAGACCGAGTGCC
>CAYPFC010000022.1:0-17607 GCA_964409815.1 uncultured Pseudobdellovibrionaceae bacterium | reverse complement strand
GTAGCGGGAGGCACATCCGGCATTTCAAATTGCATTCGCGGCCCAGAAAGAGCTCGACGCTCGTCACGTGCGAAGGACTCACGAAGTCCGTGGGCGATTCGAGCGATTCAAATGTCAAGTACGCCGCCTGCCTGAGCGAGCGGATACCCGCGCCTTCTTGCTGGTAGCACTTCTCGCAGCCCGGGACTTTTTCGCCCGCGATCATCTTGCGGCGGATCGCCCGAAAATACTCCTGATTGAAGTCCGAGACCGCGTCGGCACCGGCCTTCGGATACTCATCCAGATACGCGCCGAAGCGGCAGCACGGCCTTAGAGTACCGTCCGCCGCGAACGTCAGGCGCCGCCAAAGAAAGTGACAAAAAGTCGAGCTCACGCGGAAATTATGGCTCCCGGCCCAACTCCTGTCACGCGCGACGCGCCCGGCCGCCGGCGGGAAGTTTTTTCCGAGAGCACGCGCCGCTGGATCTTCTCACCGTCGTTACGCTATTCCCCATACATGAGACATATTCTGGCCTTCGCGCTCTTCATCGCATCGATGTCGGCTCACGCCGCCGAATCTTTCGAAACCGTGCTGACCGCCGTTTTCAAGACCTCCGACGGCCGCTCGATCACGCCGCGCGCGCTCGGAGCGCCCGATAAGGGCTACCTCGTATTTTTCTGGGCGAGCTGGTGCGTGCCGTGCAAGGAAGAGCTCGCGCTCGTCGCTCGCAACCAGGAGCGACTCGCGAACTGGAACATCTTTTCGATCAACGTCGACGACTCCGCGGGCCGCCTTCGAGCGGACGAGATTTTGAAGACCCTGAACTGGCCGTACACCAACCTAAACGACGAGTCCGGCGCGTACTTCTATCAGATCAATACGTCGGGCGAGCTGCCGCTCGCGCTCGCCTTCGACCCGCAAGGGAACCTGCTCGAGATCATTCGCGAGCTGAAAGAACCCGCGCTCGAGAAAATCGCCGCGCGCGGCTTCGAGGAATCCACGCGGCTCGGCTGGGAAATTTACGAAGAAGTCCATTACCGGCAGCGTAACCGCGCCGGCGGCGGCACGAGCGACGTCGGCACGAATACGCTCGGCGTGCGCTTTCGCTCGGATCATTGGCAAGCGGGCGCCTCGCATAACCTCATCCGGCAGAAGGTCACGCCCGCCGCCGGCTGGAATCGCTTCGAAGACGAGGCCGGCTTCAGCTACGTGCAATGGCAGGACTCGGCCGCCGCGATGAAGCGCGTGCGACTCGGCGATGACACGATCGAATGGGGAAAGGGTGCGCTGCTCTCGGCGCGCGCGCTGCCCGGAACGGACATCAACGCGTCCCTCCTCGGCTTGCACGCGGGCGGCACGTTCGGAAACACGTCGATCGTCGCGGCTGGAGGAGTCATCCGCCAGCAGCTCTTCGGGTTGCAACTCGATCCCACGATCGATCTCACGCAACAACAGCCCGACGAGAACGCGTTCGGCGTAACCGCGACACACAACTTCACGGCCGGAGACTTCGCGTTCAAAACGTCGCTCGGCGCGGCTCAGTACCATCGCGACGCGCTCTCCTCGGTTTCGAGCTCCTACCTCACCCCCTACCAGGACAAGCGCTTGCATTACGGCCTCGGCGTCGACCAGAAATCCTGGGGAATCGACTTCACCGATACGCAATACTTCGTCGAGCAGTCGCAGATCCCGAGCCTCGAGCGCAGCTCCGCGACCCAAGTCGACGCGTACATCCGGCCGTTCCAGGAATCGAAGTTTCAGCTCGGCACGACCTTCCTCGATAAACGCGATGATATTCCTCGCACCTTCATTCCGGTGCTCACCGAGTATCCGGCGATGCCGCTGACCAACAAGGGCGTGCGCTCGTGGCGACTGGCGCCGCGCATGGACGCGAGCGGCTGGCTGATTGAGCCGCAATGGATCGGCGAGCGCAGCGAGGACCCCGACGACTACGAAACTCAATACACCTATATGGTCACCGTGCTGAGACCGGAGCGCGCGTTCAAAACCGTGCTCGTCTATCAGGAGCATGGATCGAATCCGCTCAACATCGACTCCAAACAATTCGCTGGAATTCTGGGGTCGGACTTATCGCAGGTATTATCGGGACAAATGGAGTACAAGAACTATGCGGCAACGGGTCGCAACGGGAATACCGCTTCCGATCAGACGGGAAAAAGCGCGGCGCTTCAACTCGCGGTAAGAATTGAAAAGTTGATAAAGGCCGAGCGCATGGGGCAAATGATTTTTGCAATCACGCGCACGCACCAAGATGGCTATTACCTCGCGACGTCGGGAATTGATAGGAAAGAGCTCACAGGGTTGAGGATGACTTGGACGAAGGGGCCGCTCGAGATTCGCGCCGCTGCTTTACGGGAGCCCGGAGGCCTTGTATGTACTGCCGGTGTATGCGCACAACGGCCGCCGCTCGATGGTTTCGCTATCGACGGACAAATGCGCTGGAATTTCTAACCAGGGGGAAAATTCAATGACCAAACTCAGTGCGATTCTGTTCGCATCGCTCTTTTCGGCGTACGCGTGGGCGGGATCTCCGTTCCTCGACATCAGCGCAACCAACACGTTCCGTTCGGCGGATCGCGCGATCGTGGAAGCCGCGGTCGTCCAAGCCGAAGCCGCAGGCAAGCCGGTTCTGATCGACATGTCGGGCGCGTGGTGCGGCCCCTGTAACGCTCTCGATAAGCAGCTCGAGGCGATGAAGGCCGAGATGGAACCCGTTCTCTCGCAATTCGTGATGGTGAAGCTCGAAGAGATGCACCTCGAGATGATTTACGGCTTCGATTTCCTCGCGTTCGATATCGCATGGTTTCCGTCGTTTATGATTTACAATCCCGCGACTCAGCGCTGGACCGCTCTCGGCGCGACCACCGCTCCGACTTTGAAACAGGCGCTTTTGGATTATCAAGCCAACGCTTCGCTCGGCGATTTCTACGTCGATCGCTTAATGAACGAGCTGCGCGCGGGCCGTCCCGCCGATGCCGGCGCGATCATCGACGCGTTCATCGTCGCCTCGGTGGAGTTCGACGGACCGAAGTACCTCGCGACTCTGAAAGAGCTCGTGACCTTCATGGATTCGAATCCCGCCCTGTTCAACGCTCCCGTCGGCGAGCTTCGCGCGTACCTGGCGATGGCCCACTCGCGCCTGCTTGAGCGCGGAGTGGCCACGGTCGCCGACGTTCGCGCCGCGGACTCGCAAGCTTACGCCGGCCTCGAATCCGACTTCGGCATGCTCCAAAACGTGGAGTTCGGAATTCCGATCGGCCGCTTGATCCGCACGCAAGGCAACGTCGCCGCCGCCGATCAGTGCGCGGCTCTCAATGCGAAAACCGCCGAGCTCGTGAAGGGCGCTTCGCTTGACGATCAGCGTTCGCTGCAGCTCGTGCGCGACATTCAGTGCCTAATGCTCGACATTCAAGTCGGACGCAAAACGGGAGTCGAGGCTCGCGCCTACCTCGCGACGCTGAACGCGAACGAGCAGCGCGCGATGACCGAGAACCTGATGAAGCTCTTCGCTTCGACGGGTACGGACTTCGATCTCGCGATTCAGTTCGCGACCGTGTACAAAGAAATGTACGAGAAAGCTTTCGCGAAGAATCCCGAAATGCTCGCGCGCGTTTCGAAAGCCACGACGGAGCGCTTAGCGGCCTATCAAGCCAACAAGTCGCATCCGTAGGGTGCCAGGCGCTTTATCCGGGTCACGCCGCGCAATAGAGAGGAGCTTAGAGTTATGAAAGAACTAATCGCTTTGGTAACTGTCTTCGCCCTCTCTCCCGCGCTCGCTTCGACCGCGGACCGCTCGCTCACGGCGACGGTGGACGCGAAGGTGAACGGAAGCGCGGCGGTGATTCAGGTCACCCCGCCTCCGGGCACGCACCTGAACTACGATGGACCGTGGAAGCTCCAAGTCACCGGCCCTCTCAAGCTTAAAAACGAAACGGGCGCCTACGGAATCGACGCGTTCGACAAAGACGCGCGCAAATTCACGCTCGCGCTCGCCGAAAAGCCTAAAGCCCAGGAGGCTGGTGAATTTAAGCTGGCGTATTTCCTCTGCTCTGACGACAATGTTTGGTGTAAGCGCGTGGAAGCCAAGGGGGAGATTAAGTGAGATCGCTCATTTTCGCGGCATTGATTTCGGTTCTGGTCTCGGGCTGCTTCGGCCGCATCCAAGACGGTAAAGGACAGAAGATCGATTCGGCGAAATACGGTCTCGATGGACAGCGTCCCGCGCTGATTGTCTTCGGCGCCGGTTGGTGTAAGCCGTGCCTCGCGGAAATTCCGGCGCTCAATCGCGCACAGGCGGAGCTCGGCAGCCAGCTTCAAATCGCGAACTTCCTCGTGGAGGGCGCGCAAAAAGGCGTGCCCGTCTCTTCCGGCGATACGGATCTGCTCCAATCGCCTAAAGGCGAGAAGCCTCAGTACGCCGTGAAGCTTGATCCCTCGTGGGTGCTCTTCGACGCGCTTCAACCCGCTTCGGGGCGACAACTCCCGACGATGGTGTTCGTCGCGTGGGACCAAACGGTGGATCGCGTGGTTCAACGAAGCATGGAGTTCGACGCCGAGCTGATGCCGGCCTTGCGCGCGCTGATCGCGGGTCAACCGACGCGCGAAATCCCCAAGCCCGATGAAGAAGAACCCGATGACGGCGAGCTGAAAGCGATGTCCTTCCAGGAATGGACGGCGACTCCGGGGAACGAGCCCGACGGCGCGGTCTATAACGCGTTCAAGGCTTCGTGGGAACATGGATTACAAGAGTACGCATTCCTTGAGGACGATATGCCGCTCAACAAAGCGCGCATGACGGTTCTTGTTTATGCGGATGGAAGAGTCGTACCGAAGATCGGCGTGTGGAACGCGATGCTCACCGGTTGCCGACTCACCGTTTACGTCAAGCCTGACGGGACATTCGAAAAATCAGAAGGTATTTGTAAGTAGATTCTTTGAACTCGCGCGGGCTTCTTTTCAGAAACCCGCACCGAGTTGGAACGACTACATCAGCTCTTCTTGCGAAGACGCCGAACCGCCTACGGAGCGCGAGTTCGAAGCTTGTTGGCCATTCGCGCCGCCCGAGAAATTCTCGCCCCACCATTTGGTGAGCTCGGGAACAAGCACGGAAGCGCCACGCTCAAACACCACGCGGCCAGGTTTGGTCGCGAGCAGCGCCCAAATGCCGAGGCCGATGGCTGCGCCGACCATAATGGCTTCTCTGGGATTTTCATTCACGTAGCGCTTGGTCGAATCGTAAAAGCCCGAGAATTGACCGAGAGTCTGGTCGATCTTTTCTTGGGTGCCCTTCGCAAGGCTGTTGCCGATCACGGCACCGATGGATTTCTGCTCGCTTTGCGAGCCTTGAGCTTGGCTGCCTTGAGCTTGCGAGCCCGTCGTGCCGCCAAAATCCTGGCTCTCCGAACGATCGCCTTGGCTGCTCATCGAGCCGGCGCGGCTTTGGCTACGGCCTTTGCCTTGAGCTTGCTTCGAGTTCGATTGCTTTTCGTTTTGCATTTTTGCTCCTCACGGAAAAAATTTTGTCTGCACCATGCTTGAGCAAACGCAGTTCCAGGAGCGAAAACGAATTTACGACGTCCGCACGGTTTATTGATGAGAAATTTCGGGGCAAAGATGATCGCGTGCGGGAAAATTGGTGCGGCGATTAAGCTCGGGGGCCGTTAAAGCCCCCTTACAAAAATGCTTAGATTAATCGCAGTCCGGCTTCGGTTGACGGCAGCGAGTGATCTGGCAGGTCTGAGGGATCGAGCTCTTGCGACGGCAGCTGGCGAGCGCGCGACCGGCGGCGAGATCGCGGCGGGTGAACGACGTCGACACGCCAAGGGATTTTCCGCGGGCGTCGCGCGCGAAACAGGTCCACTCGGTGGACTTTTTCTTTTCGCAGTCGTCATCGTCGTGATCGGGATCAAGGGAGAGTAGGAAAACCTGTTCGGCGTCGAGTGTGATGTCCTGCTCGGGGAAATCGGCGGCGAAAGCCGAGGCTGAGAACGCGAGCAATGCGAGAAGGATGTATTTCATCTGATGTCTCCGTGTGTGCGGCGCCGATGATTCGGCGTTGCCGTGGTTCGAGGAAAAATCTAGTTCGAACCGACGGTGTTACTCAACGATCTGGTGAGTTTGCATTGAAGAATCCAGATGCAGTTTGCGAACAACGTGAGGGAAGAATTTCTTTCGATACTCCCCGTGCCGGTAACCACGGCAATCCCAACCTGAACTGGCCCCGGAAGCTCTAGATTCTCGAGAATTTCTCAATATGAGACGACATTCAAAAAACCACGACCTTGGTCTAAAGTTTTTTTGGGGGTCCGCCGAACAGTCTTTATCCTCGCTCTCCGGGGAAGGTTATTCACATGTTCCAAGGGGTAAAGTTCTCTCAAGCAGCCATCGCGCTCGCTTTGTTCGTCACTCTTTTTGGTTTCCAAAACTGCGCACAAGATCTACCGGCCGAGGTCGAAGCCGATATCCAATCCGTCGGTAATGCCGACATCGATTGGAACGACCGTCCCGATCTCACAGCAGACAATAACAATATGGATGGCAATGGCGATGGGAACGGGAACGGCGGTGACTCCGGTGATAACGGCTCCGGCGGTGACTCCGATCTGCCTGAAGTCGAAGAACAAAACGGCGGCAACGGCGGCGGCTCCGGCAAAGTCCTATATTATGTGGACTTCCAGGGCGCGCGCGGGAAAGCGTTCCCGCGCAAATACGAAATGAGCGCGGAATCGCTGCAAGGCCTCGCGAATCGCGGCCGCAAAACGCCCATTCTTTTCAATATCGATACGGAAACCGACAACTACTGGCTGACGCTCGCGGAAAAAGAGCTGGGCTACAAAACCGTGAAAATCGAAGATCCGAAGGCCTTGTTCACGAGCCAAGATCTTTTCATAGGTTCGACGTTCAGCGCTCCCGTGAACACCATGGTGGTTTTTGACCAAGACAGACAAGCGGAGCTGGTCGAGAACGTGGCCATCACGGTCTCCGGCATCGACAATCAAGTGATCGTGCCGGCCGCCCTTGAAGCCGAGTTCTCTTCCTGGGGATTCAAATTAGGCGTCGATTTACGTGGCAAGTGGCCGGCAACGAAAGACCAGAAGGCGAAGGCCGCCGCGAACATCGCCGCACTCAAATGGGCACGCGAAAATTATCTGGGTAAAGCGAGCAAGAAATTCGCGGCGTTCTCGCCGGCGGGTTTTGGCCGCACCAAAGGCATCGACTTCATGGTGCAAAACAAACTGTTCATGTCGTTCCTCGACGCGGGTGGAATCTATGTCGACGGCTCCCAGAAACTGCAAAGCGAGATCCTCGACATTTACGACAACGGCACCATCGGTGTAGGTACGTGGTCGGATGAGGGTCGGGACATTGACTTCCTCACCGAGCGCGGAATCTTCCGCATTGGCGGAACGCCGAACATGTCGGCTTTCGAAAAGCTGAAGCCGCCGTCTTCTCTCACGCAAACGCACAAAGGAACCGCGCGCAAGATTCAGGCGGGCAAATCCTATATCGTCTTCTCGTTCACCCAAGGAGACGCGCTCGGCTTCTGCAACAAGGACAACTTGCGCCACCTGGAGTCCTCAGCGGGCAAAGGAATCCCCTTCTCGCTCTTCCACACGCCGCTACAGGTTCTGTTTCAGCCTCTGGTCATGTGGGATCTGCATCGTCGCGCGGGAACGGATCACACGTTCTTGGGTAAGCCGTGCGGATACGCGAGCGTCGCGCAGTTGAAGCCGAACGATTTCGACGCCTACCTGAAGTGCAACAAGTATCAGACGGGTCAGCCGTTCTTGAAAGAGGCCGGCATCATCGACATCATGCTGAACGATAAAGCGATTGAAGACGATCCGAAGCTTGTCGGAAAAATCATCAATGGATTGCCGATCAAACCGCGCTCGATCATGGTGAAGCAGGATCTTGAAGGTAAAAAGGGCGTCGGCTCTAAAGCTCGCATGATCAACGGCGTGGCCGTGTTCCACGATCCGGTGACTTTGCAGGTGACCAAAGACAACAAGCTCGTGCTGGGCGAGTCGCTCAAACGCATTCGCGACGCCGCGAAAGTGCGTCAGTTCAATTTCGTTTTTCTGTCTCACCCGGTGCAAGCGGAAGACCTCAAGAAGCTCTACGATGACATCAAGAAAGACGGCAACATCGAGATCCTGAGCTACAACGATTTCGCGGAAACTTTCATTAAAGGCTGCCCGAACGGCGGTTGCTAATTCCCGACTTCAATCAATATCCACAATAAGCATCTCGAATCGAAGCCGCCGAAATAGGCGGCTTCGTTAATTTCCCTCCCTGACGAAAGTCCAGGCGCACGTGGCTATTGCAATACGGGATAGCCAAACGTCCAGCGGTTGCTACGCTCTTCTGAAAGGTAAACTCATTGGATGAGTAGGAGAGGGAAATGTCCAAGATTAAATTCGTATTGTTTATAGCTGCGGTGGCGTCCGTCACATTGATGACCGGGGCGGCACAAGGAACCAAACATCTTTGCGAAGGCTTCGTGCCCGAGAACGACATGAAGATTCCGGTCGGCGACAAGAGCCATCCCGGAATTCGCGGCGGTGGCGGGATCACCGAGGCTCAGTATCACAAGATCATGGATCGCATTCAGGAGATGTACGGAAATTGGCTCGCCCAGCAAGGCAAAACCTTGGTCATCAATCGACTGTGGTCCGACGCGACGGTGAACGCGAGCGCCCAGCAGCAGGGTAATCAGTGGATCATCAACATGTACGGCGGTATCGCGCGCCACCCGGATATGAATTATGAAGGACAAGCGTTGATCGCGTGTCACGAGATGGGTCACCACATCGGGGGCGCTCCGAAGATCGCCGGCATGTTCGGCAATCAATGGGCGACCAACGAAGGCGGCTCGGACTATTTCGGAACGCTCAAGTGCTTACGCGTCTTCTTTGAAAAGGAAGACAACGCAAGCATCGTCGGCGCCGCGCAGATCGATCCGGTCGCGCGCGCGAAGTGCCAAGCGGCTTTTACGACGAATCCCGAGCGCGACGTGTGCATGCGCATCTCGATGGGGGCCGAAGCGGTGTCGTATCTCTTCCAAGATCTGAGCAAGGATACGACCCGCCCGAAGTTCGACACTCCCGACACGACTCAAGCATCGAAGATGGACGACAATCACCCGAAAACTCAGTGTCGCATGGACACGTACTTCGCGGGCGCTCTTTGTCCCAAGCCCGTGAGCGAGTGGGTCAGTGATTCCGATTACAAAACCGGAACCTGCGTGCAAGGCGTGGAGTCTGAGGGATGGCGTCCACTTTGTTGGTTCAATCCGAACGGAGGCGGCGGAGGAGGCGGCGGTGGCGGCGGAGATTGCCCGCTCGGCGATCAGTCCGTTTGCGACGAGCTCTGCAAGATCATGCCCGATCTCCCCTTCTGCAACTAGCTCCTTTCACCGAGATGAAAGAACTAAATGCCCGCGTCCGGCGGGCATTTAGTTTGTGAGGAAATTAGAAATTCACACCACCGCGAAGGCCAACCATCGAAAGGAGACTGCCTTCATTGGTTACGGTCAAGCCGGTGTAGTGGACGTTCACGTCCCAATTCGAATTCCGCGCCGCGAACCTCATGCCTCCACCGACTCCGAAATTCAGGAATCGCGCGGAGTCCGAATCAGACCCCATAGCGAGGTCTCCAAAAAATTTTCCGGAGAACGGCTCACTGACGTTGTAGTTCACCGCGCCCATGACGTTATAAAATACCGAATCCGAGTCCAATCCGGCGGTCAGTGCGGGCCCCACGGCAGCGGTCACAAAGACCCGATCCTCCATCCCGCGAACATCCGGAAGGAGGAAGCGTGCCTGAGCAAGCCTGAATCTTGCACAGCTCACTCGTGGAGGTGATCGAATGAAACATTTCAACACGAATGCAGTCCCTAAACTTTTATTTAGTTTTATGCTCGCGTTTTGCGTGCAGTGCGCGCAAAAGCCCGTCGAAACGGAACCTCCCCCTCCAGTACCGCGGGTTGAGACTCGACAAGCTCCTTCCCCTCGGGCGCGGACTCAATTTCATTCGGCGGAGAAAGTTGAAAGAAATTTTTCCGACCTGTTCGCCCTCGCGGGCCTTGATAGCGTGCGCGCATCCGTAAATGACAATACGGGCACCGTCCATCTGTTTGGCACCGTTCCCGACGAAGCGACGCGGGATCGCCTGCTAGCGGTCGCCGGATCGATACAAGGCGTGAGAAATGTCTCTTCGGAGCTTTCCGTTCCTTCACCCGTGCCTCCGACAACGCAAAATTCTGAAACCGGCTTGCTGACGACGCTCGCGAACATCTGGCCTTACGCGCTCGCCTTCATGATGATCGTCGCCCTAACCGTCATCGGTGTAACGCGGGGTTCGCACCCGCGGCGCGCCCCAGTTGCGCGTCCACTTTAGCCCCGGGGACTAAAAGCGAACTGCAGCGCTTTCGGGAGTCTTCGCTTTGAAGGCTTTCTTCATCAACTCGAGCGCATTGCGTTTCTGCTTCGTGGTTTCCGCGGCCACGCAGTCCCTGGGAACGGTGACCTTGAAATTCCGCACGCTGGCGTCATGGACGGTGAAGAGGATGCAGATGTCGGCGGCGATCCCGGTGAGGATGATTTCCTTAGCGCCGATGTCTTCGAGCAGCTGCTCTAAACAAGTGAGATAGAATACGGAGTACTTCGGCTTCAACACGAAGTAGTCGTCGGAATCCGGGATGAGGAGTTTGGCAACGGGTTCGCTGCGTGAACCTTTGCGGAGGCAGTGGGAAGTGATGGCGGTCCAATCGGAGCGCCAGTGGTCGAAGTTGTCGTTGACGTAGATTACGGGAACGCGAGCCTTTTTGGCGCGAGCGCGGAGCCCGGCGATCTTGGCCGCGATGGGTTTCGTATTTTTGAGGAGCTGGTCGGCGCGTTCGAAGTCGAAGGGGTTGAACATGTCGAGGATGACGAGGGCGCGGGACGATCTATGAATGACGTCATTCTTGGCGGCCATAGTTCCGAGTGAAGATCAGCAACGCGGATGCCAATGGTCGCGGCGAAGGTATCCGCGTGTGGCTCCCCGCAAGTCCTCTTTAGCCCCGCGCAAGGAACCCTCACGAACTCCGCAATCTAAAGGTTGCGGAGTTCCAGATCGCGACTTCTCCCAAATCAATCCAAATTCATCTCCCAAAATTGGGCGTTTAAAACGGGCTTGGCCGTAGGCTGGCGGCACGATGCCGCCACCCGTTTTTCAGGGAATGGACACCCGAAGCGCAAATTTGGGAGATGAATTTGGTAGCGGGAGAGGGAATTGAACCCCCGACACACGGATTATGATTCCGTTGCTCTAACCAACTGAGCTACCCCGCCACATGGGTAAAACGCTTAGGTAACGAGAGGCGTCAAGTTACCTTCAAACGGAAAGCCCTGTCAATATTGTGAAGCGCTTCAGCACTCAATTGGTATTGGGAAGTGAGCTGGCGTGGACCGAGTCCGTATTGGATCTGCCCGCCGGCCCAAACGTCGTCGTTTGAGGGGTGCTGGCTGGGCCAGTCCCGCCTCTCCACCCACTGGATGGGCCCATCGGGTTGGCCGGGGTCGATGGCGTGGACGGAGCCGATGCCACCTGCTGCGGCAAGTGACAAGCGCCATTCGTCCATGTGCCCCCAAGGCCCGAGCATATCTGGCTGGTGTTGAGCTCACAACGGCTCGTCCGACTATCGAAACTCCCGCCCATCGATGCGCAAACTTCCGAGGCCGTCACGGACGTCGCGACGGCAACGGCGTTCGCGCTCGCGATATTGTAGCAGTCGCGAATCACGCCCGCGCCGTCGATCTCGAGCATCAAGTGCGTCGAAGTCACGTCACGAAACTGCGGGCCTTTCACTAAGCCGATCGGCTCTTGGCCTCCGGACAGCACCAACGACGCCGTTCGGATCTGCCGTCCGTTTTGAAGCGTAACCCTCGGGTCCAAAATTTTCTCGAAGCGAATATTCGAGAGCTTCAATCCGTTGGTGTTCGGGATCGTCGCCCCGGACTCGCGCAACGCGCCCCCCGCCGGCACTTTCACCGCCGCGGAGCTCGCGCTCAAGCCCAACACTTGTCCGGCGAACACCGCACGGCACCCCTCGGGAAAGTAAGTTTGAGTGAGAAGGTCATTGCTGATTTCGTAGAGTGACGCCTTTGCGATACTTCGAGCCTGCTGAGAAGCCAAATGCTGACTGAGATTCGTGAAGGCCAGGATCATACCGGCAGAGATAGAAACGGAGACCAGAACGTCGACAAGCGAGAAACCCTTATTGGATTTCAGCGTTTTAAGCGCACGCATACAATTACCCCCCAGAAATGCGCTGAAAACGTCCTGCTATTACCCCGCACCTTCCTATCGGTACGAAAGTCGGGAAAATTGAGCATTTTTAATTCACGGCTTAGAATGAGACACGAAAGCTAACGGAAAGCGTTAGGCGCGAGCCGTGAACCGCCTGTCAATCGCTTGACCTTTGTCCAGATCAACATTTGAATTTCCCCTAGGTAAGGGAACTCAATTTAGGGGGAATATTATGAACTCGTTCGTTCAGCGCCTAGGCATCCTCGCGGTTGCTTTCTGCGCGTCGATTTCTTGTGCGGAACAGCAAAGCCCGCTGGCGCAGTTGCAAGCTCCGGGTTTCCAACCCGAAAGCATCGAAGCGCCTCATCACAACATGCTCGACGTCGTCGACCACCAGGGTAACCCGGTTTCGGGCGCGACCATTCTGATCGGCTACGAGACTGGAAATCCGTTCTCGGGCAACGTCATCACCACCAACAGCAGCGGACAGGTCGGCGTTCCGGCGGATTGGAAGGCCGCGCTTCCCGTGACCGTCCAGGCTCCGGGCTACGTGATCACCACACTCCCCGTCGCGCTTCCGGGCGATCACACCATCGTGCTCGCGCGCCAGGAAGGGACGCAGGAGTTTGAGATTGCCGGCACTCCGACCGATTTCGGTCGCCTGCCGACGGACGGCAAAGTCGATTTCGCCCTCGTGATTCCCGCGCTCAGCCGCGAAAGCATGCTGGCGTTCGATATCTCCTCGGTCTTGAGCCCGAAGAACGACACGATCGAAATCATCGGAAACAAAATCGACATCCCGTCGAACCTCGTTCTTCCGCAACAGCGCGAGAACTACATCTTCCCGATCGAGTTCAACAAGCCGAACTACCGCGCCTACGTTCGTGAGCCGGGCCAGTATTTGGTATCGGCGACACGCGGGAACTTCCCGCTCCAGCGCGTGGTTAACGACATCCGCGGCGGAAAATCCATTTTCGAAGTCGTGAATCACTTCACCTTCGTCGAAGGCGGACAGCTCCCCGTCAACGTTCAAGCCAATGTCGGAGGCGCGAATTTCCCCGTGAATCAGATGCCGTTCAACACCGCAGTTACCGTGCAAGCGCCGAACTTCGCGGCCGGCCACATCATGCTGAGCCTCGCGCTCCTTGAGAACCAAGGCAAATTCATGCCCTCGGATCTCAAGCGCCTCACCGCGGGACAAGCCTTGAACCTCAAGGCCAACACGTCGACCGGACAAGCTTCGGTGCTCTCGCTCCTTCTGGAAGAAGCCGCGAGCCTGCAATCGAATTTCGCGAAAATGTTCAAACCCTTGCTTTCGCTCGGCGGCGCGGTCCCGCAAAACGCGGACTCGGCCAATCCTGACTTCGGCAAGTTCTCATTCGCGTTCTTACCCGCCGCGAACGGAGTCGCTCCGCAATTCTTGCCGCTTGTCGGAAAGCCCAGCCTGAACGGGCAAATCCTCACGCTCGACGTGCCCGCTCTTCCGGCCGGCCTCACCCAAGTCGCCAGCTACATGGTCTTGAGCGAGATTCAAGAGATCACCGGCGGCGAGATCAAGAACGAGCGTCGCACCCGTATGTGGGAAGTCTGGTCGAACGCGTGGCTGCAGCAGGTTGAGCTGCCTAAAATCGCGATCACGAAACGTCCCGACCGCAAATACCGCTGGGAAGTTATGTTTTTGGCACGTCCCTCGAACTTTGTTGGTGCTCCCAACGGCGGAACTGGCGTAGACTTGAATACGGTCACGCATGTCACACGCAACGCGGTTGAAATTTAAATTTCTGTTCGTGGCGCTGAGTTGTCTCAGCGTCACCGCCTGCGCGCTCTTCGAGGAGCGCGCCGGGCCGCCTACCTACTACGGCCCGCGCGAACAAGTGTACTTCGCAAATTTTGAAGAGGTGTGGAGATCGGTGAATCTGGTTCTCCAGCCATATCCTTTGCGCGTGAGCAATATGGATCAAGGCATGCTCGAGACCGACATGATTCGCGGCAATCGCGTTTGGTCCCCGCCTTACAAACCGGACTCGGCGACGAACGGTGAAACTTACCGGCTCACCATTCGCGTGGTCAAAGGCGCGCTCGAGTCGAAGGCCGCCACCAAGGTGACCATCGTGAAAGAGTCCGCTCTTCAACGCGATTTCTTCTCCGATCCGCGCGCTTTGCCGAGCGACGGAATGGAGGAGAAAGGCATTCTCTATCGTATCGGCCGCGAGATTCAAATTGAGCGCGCGCTCGCTAAGGCCCAGAAAAAACAGAACAATCAGCAAAACTAACGCGATTTTCGAGAAAAATGGCTCCCACCCGTCTTGAATCAGGCAGGAGCCTACGAACATTCACCTCGGCCACAGGAGCAACCAAGGATTTTTGGGCTATCAGACTTAGGAGATACTCTCCCTGAGTGCAACCAACCTAATACGGCCCGCGGGAATCTCGATGAGAGAAATCTAAATTTTCTTTGATCTTGAGAGAAAAAAGGACCCCCCATGCGTTCAGGAGGACACGGGGGATCCTACGGGAAAATATCTACTTCAGCTTCTTTAGCCGTTTCAAAATGCACTTCTGCAAGGCCCCGCCCTTCAATGCCGGGTCTTCCTTTAGACACTCCTTCTTCGCCACGTAAAAGTCCTTCTTCGTGCGCTTCGCGGCTTGGAGCGGCGCTGAGGAAAAAATTAGGAGTCCGATCGCGATGAGAGTCAGACCTCTCACTAAGAGCCCCTTGCCTTCGAACTGGTCTTACTCTTCTTGGACTTTTTGGCGGTTACCGGCTTCTGTTTCTTCACGGGAGCGGGCTCCTCCACGAGGGGTTGAAGAGCCTCGGCTTCCTGCTGAACTTCTGCGGGAGTGTTATTCTGGACATTGGCTGGCGCTTCCGTTTTTTTATTCGTGGCACAACCAAATAAACTTAAGGCGATTAAACTGACGATCAAAATTCGCATTGAGACTCCTAGGCATGTTGAATTGCTTAAATGGTAACGCCGGTAAAACCGCGAATTCTTAGCCCTGAATAAAATCCCTTTGATTCTTTCGGGGACTGGCCCCTTTCAAACCCAGGCCCCCTTTGATATGGTGCCACGCATGTACCGAATGCTTATTGTCGAAGATGACCAAAGATTAGCCGACCACGTCTCGAAGTTGGCGACCAACGCCGGGTTCGCATGCCGTCGGATTTCCACCGTCGAAGAGCTAGACTATTGTATCGAGACGGAAGGCGATCTTAGCGTCATCATCCTTGACCGCCTACTGGGCGGCGTGGACTCGAAATCGCGCGTTCGTAAATGCAAAAACCTTCGTCCTAAGACACCTATCTTAATGCTTTCGGCGATCAACACGCCGATCGAGCGCGCCGAGCTCCTCAACGAAGGCGCAGATGATTACCTTGGAAAGCCATTCGTGTCGCAAGAGCTTCTGGCGCGTATTCACTCGCTCGTACGTCGCTATCAGGTCAAAACATCTGATTACCGCCAGGTTGGCGATCTAGTATTGGACATTCCGCGACGCTTTTTACTCTGTGGCGAAAGACAAGACGCTCTTCCCGCTAAGGAATTTTTGCTATTCAAAACGCTATCGGATCGTCCCGGGCGCGTCGTCAGCAAGAGCGAGCTCTTGGACTCGATTTGGCAGGGCGCACTTGATGTGGAGTCTAATGTCGTCGAGTCCACGACGGCCAACCTTCGCAAACGACTCCTCAGCATGAGCTCGAAAGTCCAGGTGAAGAACGCCCGCAATTCGGGATACTGGATTGAAAGCTAGATTCTTCTGGATCATTTTGTCAGTCGTTTCGCTGGTCGTTGTCGGGATGTCCGTCTTGCACGGAGAGCTCCTTCGACATGAGAAAATAGATCTCATCGATCAGCAGGTTCGCGAAACCGCGTCGGCGCTCCTCGACTCCGAGCTTGGTGATCTCAGAAAAATCGCGTTCGAGCGCGTCGATGCGATCATTTCCGAAGAGCTTGGCGAAAATCGCATCGGGAAGTTCTTTATTATCCGGAATAATGCGGGCGATATTCTTTTTGAGAGCGCGGCGGTTCGCTTACTGCCGCTCATTGAGGTCCCGCGAACTCCCCGTTGGATATCCATTCACAAAAACGGCCTATATATTCGAATTCTGAACCTGGAGTTGCCGCGAATTAACGACCGGACGCTGCAGGTGGGAGTACTGATCGACGAGGCTCTGATTTCGCCGAGATATTTTTCGAAGTCGAATACGTTATTCACGGGCGCGATTGTCGCGGTCGGTCTGCTGAGCGCTTGGATTCTCACTTCGCTTTTGATGCGTCCGATTTCCCAGCTCTCATCCTTCGTGCAAAACGCTGCCGGCGGCGCTGGAGGAAAAAATGGCCTCCCTCCGCTGCCGGGATATTTGAAAAAATACGCGACCAAAAGTCGCGCTTCGAGAGATGAGCTCTACAACCTGCTGAGAAGTTTCGAGACGCTCATCGAGCGCGTAAACAAAGATTATCGATTGTCTCGATTTTGGTCTTACCAAATGGCGCACGAACTCAAGACCCCGATGGCATTGATCGAGGCTCAGATGGCCGAAGGAGTAACTCAGAATAAGGTATCCGAACAAGTAGCGGAGAGCGTTCTCTCCGAGGTTTTCGGAATCTCAGAGACGATCACCTCGTTTCTGACTTGGGCCGAGACCGAAAATGCCTCTATCGGCTCTCAACTTTTTGTCGTTCGCGCGGGCCAAGTCACGGCCGATTGCATTCGGCGATTGAACGCTTATTATGACGGGCGTCTTGGGCTTGAGCTCAAATCCGATTTTGACATTATGGCTAACATTCAGCACCTCGAGCACGCGCTGAACAATCTCGCTGTCAACGCGCTGAAATATTCTCCTTCGGACAAGCCGGTCACGATTGAAATTGGCGATCATTCGATCGCGTTTATCGACTCGGGCCCGGGTATACCACCGGATGTCTTGGAGCGACTGGGTGAGCCCTTTAATCGCGGAGGCATGACTTCGAACCTGATCGGAAAGCGGTCCAACGGGCTAGGGCTCGCCCTGATCCATTCCATTTCGAAGCTCTACGGCTGGAAGATCGGCATCGAGTCCAGCGCGAAAGGCACGATCATCCGCCTGACGTTTCCAAATATAGAATCTGAGATGGATGCGGGTCCCGGAACCGACCAAGCTCCGAAGCAATATTCCTAAATTTCCTCGACGCCGAGGCGGGCAAGCCATTTCTGGCGCTTGATTTCGAGCGGCTCTTTCTTATCCGAAAGCCGCATTCCCGTCGTCTTTTCCAGACCCAAAATCGCCCAACGGTGCAGGCGCTCGTCGCGATCCATTAAGAGTTTCTGAAAAT
>CAYPFC010000021.1:9664-19026 GCA_964409815.1 uncultured Pseudobdellovibrionaceae bacterium | reverse complement strand
CGAGGAAGCCGAGCGCCTGCGGGAGGGTCTGCATGGCGCCCGGCACGCGCCTAGACGTCGCTCCGGCGGAGCAGCCGATGCTGCTCCCGGCTCCAGTCCCGTTCCTTGATGGCGTCGCGCTTGTCGCCCTGGATCTCGATCAGGCCCTCTTTGCCTTCCATCGAGTATTTGCCGCCCGAACCGCACTTGCTCTTAAGCTCCTTGCAGAGCTGCTCAAGGAACGCCTCGTGCTTCGGAAGCTGATCGATCACCGTCACTGTCTTGCCGCCACGGCCGCCCTTCTCTATACGAAAAACGGCGACCCAGTTGCGGCTCTTCACGAAATCCTCGGAAGCCTGCGCCGGCTTTTCGACGGCGCCGATCTTCGCCTTGTCCTTCGGATCATCCGACCAAACCAGTTTTACGTCTTTGCCGCCACTCACGGCTTATTGACCTTCACGTTCTTCAGCAGGTCGCCGAGCGTTCCGAAGCTCTTCGACGGCGCGCCTTTGGTGTGCTCGCGCCAGCTTTCGTCGTCATCCTCGCCGGGGAGCGCGAGCGAGAGTTTGCGATTGTCCAAATCAATGCGCGCGATGCGCACCTTAATGGAGTCGCCCTTGCGCTTGTTCTCATACTCCTTAGCTTCGGTGGAATCGCGCCACGCCGAGCGCGGGAGCAATCCGGTCACGCCCATCGCGATCCGCACGAACAACCCGAACGCCTCGCGATGTTCGACGGTCCCATCGACCTGAGTGCCGACCGGGTACGCGGACTCCAGCGTCTGCCATGGGTCATCGACGCCGCCACCCGATTTCAAAGAGAAGCTCACCTTCAGCCGATCGCCGTCCTCGGCGACGGCCAAGAGTTTCACCTGAACGGTCTGATCGAGATTCACGACTTCCTGCGGGTGATTGATACGGTTCCAGCTCATCTCGCTGACCGGGATCAAGCCCTCAATTCCGTTCGATAAGCGAATGAACGCGCCGTACTTCTCGATGCGGAAGATCGTCCCCGTGAAGATGTCGCCCACTTGCGCCGAAGTTTGAAACTCGCCTTCGCTCGCCGCGCGCTCCTGTTCAAGAATCTTGCGGCGCGAGACCACGAGGTCACGACCCTTATCAAACTTGGTGATGATGAACTCGTATTTGCGTCCGACGTAATCGGAGGCGTTCACGCAACGCCAATCGATTTGCGAAATCGGGCAAAACGCGTTCTGCCCCTGCACCTTCACCTTGAATCCGCCCTTTACCGCTTCGGTCACGAGCCCCTCGACCGGGATCTCCATGTCGAACGCGTCTTCCAAAGAATCCATATCCACCGAGCCGCCGCGCGAGCCCACCGGCTTCACCAAAATTTCGCCTTCGCGCGCGCGAACGACGACCACGTCGACGAAGTCACCGACCTTGGGCTTTTCGGCGCCGCTCGCAAGCGGCATCACCGCATCGGTCGGAGTACCGGTGGAAATGAAAGCTTCTTGACCGCTTACCGCAAGGATTTCGCCGCGAAAACGGTCGCCTGGACCCAATCCCCGCGCCTGCACGCCGGAGGAATTCAGTAGAGCTTCAAACTCGTTAACGGGACGCTTCGTATCTTCATCGCCGAACAGGTCGACGGGCTTCTTCTTACTCATGCGCGGAATGTACGCTGGACGTCCCGGGTTATCAACTGGTACATCGGCCTCATGTCCCCTGAAAAACGACGCCAGACGCTCCTCCGGCATAAAATCAAAGCTTACCGTTGGCTCTATGAGTTTACGCGCGGCCTTTGCACGGATTGCGCGACTACGGACTGCGCCTGCAAGGATTCCATTTGCGGCCACGTGGAGGAGCAGGCCCGCGCGCAGGGCCACCGCCTCGAGCACGGCACCCACGCCCGCCTCCGATTTATCGGCTGCGGAGGCTGCCTGGTACCGCCCCATTTGAGAGAGACCTGCACCATTTACCTCTGCCCGCCCGCCCTGGCGCGAGAGGATTTCCCGAAGCAGCGTTACGAGCGCTTAAAGAATCTTTGCGCCAAAATCGAAATGAAACTCATGACCTTGCCTCAGGCGGTGTGTTAAGAATGAAAAATGGGAACTGGAGCTATTTTCTTCTTTATCGGCCTCGTCACCTTTGGCTTCGCGACATACATCTTTCTGATGATCTTCTATCCGGAGTGGGTGGGCATCACGGGCAAGGAAGCCAAGAAAACCCTGTCCGAGCATCAAGAAGGCAGCACCGTGGACGACTCCGACTTCTTCGAAAAGAAAAACTAGTCGCGCTTCTCTTCGCCCTAAGCGGGCCCGCCCTCGCGCAAGAGCCCGCAGCCGAAATTCAAAAACTCGATGCCATTCAAGTCACGACCGACCTCGACAAGCAGGCGACCCCGCTCGTCGTGGCTCCCGGCAGCCAAATGAAAGAGGCAGAGCCCGCCATCAAGAAGCGCACGGCGACGACGCTCGAGCAAGCGCTCGGACAAACTCCGGGCGTGGAGTTCACCGGCGGCCCCCGCAATCAAGCGCAGATTCCCCAGATCCGCGGGCTCGATGCCGGCCGCATTCTTATTTTGGAAGACGGGGTCCGCCAGAATTTTCAGAGCGGTCACAACGGACGGCTCTTCGGAGATTTTTCCCTCGCGGAATCCGTCGAGATCGTCAAAGGACCGTGGTCCTCGCTCTACGGTAGCGGAGCGATGGGGGGCGTAGTGAGCTTCACTCGAGCGACCGCGGCCGACCTCGCAAAGAAAACCGGAAAGCAACAAGGCGTCCAGCTCGCGCTTGACGCTCAGAGCGCGAACGAAGGTTTCGGGCAGCGCGTGACCGGATTTGAAAGCGATGGCCGAATCCAGACCCTCGTTTCCTATCGACGCGCAAAGAGTCGCGACGTGCGCCTTGGCGACGGGACTCGCCTCGAGTATTCGGGAAGCGAATCGGACGACCTTTACTCGGCTCTCGGATACTCAATCTCGCAACGACAGAAGCTCACGCTAAAGATGAATATCTTCGAAGATGAGGCACGCGTGCCTCTGGATCCCGAGCAAGAATTGAGCACGACGAACGTGCTTGGGGACAACGACGTTCTCAAGCAAGACGTCACTGGCGACTACATTTTCCTGGGAGATACTTTCGATCTTCGCGCGAAACCGTTCTGGCGAAAAACGGAAGTTGAAAAGACCAGGGTGAGCGATGGACGAGTGGACACTCAGACAGTCACCACGACCGGCATCGACGCTTGGACGAATTGGCGCAAGAGCTGGCGAGAAAACCTAACCTCCATCGTCACCGTCGGCGTCGATCACTTTCGTGACGAGAATGACGGCGATCGGGATGGAGCCGCGCTCGAGACGTTTCCCGACGGCGCGAACGAGCAGACGGGCTTTTATCTTCAGCCTTCCCTGACGTGGAGGAAGCTGACATTTACCCCCGGAGTGCGCCACGATATGTACAAGTTGAGCGACGATACGGGCTCCGCGGCCTCGAACGAGGAGTCGCATACGTCGCTGAAATCTTACGTTACGTACGAGTACGCGAACGAGCGAATCGTCTTCGCCGGATGGGGGCAAGCCTTCAATGCCCCGCGCCTCCAGGACATCTACATCACGGGTCAACATTTCCCGGGAAACTTCTTTCAACCGAATCCGGATCTAAAGCCCGAGACATCGGAAACTTACGAGATCGGCACCAAGAACCGCATCAAGATCGGCGACGAAACTCTTCTCGCGTTGAACGCGACGTACTACCGAACCGAAGCGACGGACTTTATCTCGCGACAAGTGGATATCGTGGGCGGAACGACGATCTTCGCGAACCTCGATCGCGTACGCCTAGAGGGCTACGAGCTCTCGGCGCTCTTACAGAAAGTCTATTGGGGCGCTGGACTCTCGTACGCGCAAGTCCGGAGCCTCGACAAGAACTCCGGGGAGCCGCTCTCCGACACGATGGCGGACCAATGGATGGCGACGCTCGCGTGGTACGTCACCGAGGACCTCGAGCTCGGAACGGACTTACGCTACGCCCTCGAGCAAGACAAAGTCCCCACAGGCGTCGACGCGTCTCCCGCGTACTTCGCGCAAGATTATTACGCGAGCTACACGTGGCGCGATCTGGAAGTGAATTTCAGATTGAATAATGCGTACGATCGGGACTACCGCCGTCATACTTCGGCGATCAAGGATCCGGGCCGCGATGCGCGCGCGAGCATCAGTTGGACTTTTTAGAGCCCCGAGTCCGCTGTTGCTCCCGATCCCGGCGCTCGAGCTCACTCGCCCGAAAAACCAGTTCCGCCCCCTGTAAACAGAGCGTTCGGATCTCACCTGAATCTCTGAATGTCCCGGCGATACGCTCGGCCGAGTCCAACTGCTCGAGGCAGTGCTCGTACTTTCCTTGCACATAAAGAGCCTTCGCGGTCTTGAGAGCCGTATCGGCCACTTCGCGATCGTCCGCGCGGAGCTTGCAGTAGCGCACATTCAGCTCGCCTGCGCATTCGGGAATATCAGGTTTCTGCGCTTGCGCATGGTTGGCGACAAACTGAACCATCACGATCGCGAAGACGAAAACGTACAAGATTAAATGGGTAAGCATAAAATTAGTGTAGCGGAGATTGCGGGCGCGAGCCTAAGCTCGCGCGCCGAGAGTCTCATTCCGAGACATGGATTCTTAAGCTTCGTTCCAAAGAATCAGATAGCAACCCGTCGGAAGCGTCGGGCCCATGATAAGGCTCGAGGCGTTCTTGTCGAACATGAACTTTCCGATATCCGAGTCGAACTCCGAGCACTCCAGGGCGCCGTCGGTCTTCAACACGCGGATCGAATCGATGTCGATCTTCTTGTCGAAGCGCACGCTGGAGCTCTCGCCATCCTTGATGCAGATATTGTGCGTTTTGGGAATCGGCGTGCCGGCAGGATAAGCCACACGACATTGAATCGCGATCGCGAAACTCGCCTGGCTAACGGTAAAAATGAGAAGCGATAAAATCGCCTTCAACATGGTGCCTCCTGTGGCCCGTGGGCCTCGTTGTGCCAAATCCCTCGAACGGCGTCATCAATTAATAATCAGTCCTGACGGTTGCGGCTCACCCGATGGCCAAACGGGAAATTGTAATGCTTCCGGAACAGGAGTGTCCGCGCGCGGAGTCACCTCACGAGCGCGACGCAGTACTTGAGTCCAACTCTCCTTAAACGAAGGTTTCGGCGTCGTCGCTTGCGACCATCCGTGGGCCTTCACTTCTTGGTCCATGTTATACAAGCGAAAGCAGGGCCCGTGATGGATATCGGTTAGAGATCCAATGGGAACCGGTTCGCTCCAGCCTGAGTTTCTTAACAGAAGACAGCGTTCGTAACTCAAGCCGCCCGATCGCGCGCGAAACTCGTCTTCGTCAAAGTCGGGATCCGCGCGGTACTGGCGAAACTTTTCCAAGTTCACGTTCATCGGATTTAGACCGAGTTTGCTTGAGTATTCGACGGCGAAATCGTCGGCTTCTTGCTCGGACGTGTAGTATCCAACGCGGTCTTTGATCAAGTGGGCCTCGAATTCGCGGAGCTCGCGATCGACCTCCATCGCCTTGTCGTTGAGAGCCTCGAGCAATGCCAACAGGTTATTCTCGACCGGAAATTCGGAGATATATTTCGCGGCCCTGGAGTCTTCGAACGCCTCGCGAAACGGCGCCGTATCGGCCAACGTCACCGAAGCGCTGCACTTCAAAAGCTCCTCTTCGTAGGCGAGGTAGGCCGCGCGACTGGCTTTGGGGACGCTGTGGCCGAAACCGACGAAGTCCGAAGTCCACGGGCGGTGGACCATGTTGACCGCGTCCTTGCACGCGCAGGTCTCTCCGCACGCTTCTTTGAGGGGCGCACGCAGGTGAGAGACCAGGAACTCGCGCAGGACATACCCAAACTTGCGGCCCTCGACGATCGGAAACGGATACGGAAGCAGGCGCTCGCGCGTGCGGTTGTATTCCTCGCTATTGGCGAGCTTCAGCGGGAGCCCGGCGCGCGGCGGATGCTCCTGCTGGTACCAAAAGGCGTACTTCATCCCGATGAGATCCTGAATCGTGTGCGTGCGGTAGTAGTGGCCGAGCTCGTGGGCGAGCGTTCCAACCGCGCCCTCTTCGGTCTCGCTGATCGCGATCATCTGGCTCGTGAAGTGGATGTAGTTCGAGACCGAGTAGAACTCGACCCCTCCCGCCTCCGCGATCACGCCGCCGTGGCGAGGAGCGCAGACTGTGCCGCGAATCACGAGCTCTCCCCCTTCCAGGAAAAGCTGGCACTTACCGCCGAGGGAATTGAACCACACGGCGAACTCGCGCACGTCGTCCTTGGAAGAGATGCACGTCACGGGCCGCGGCTTGAAAGGGTTCGCCCGGCGCTCATAGTACCTGTCGCCCTCGAGGTGGATGTGGCCCGAAATCTTTTGGCCGTTGCCCGCGCCCGCGACCCGCGTGGGAATCTTGAAGCAAACCGGAAGTCCCGCGGCCCACGCCTGCGCCGTCTTCGCGGGTACGACGACGATTTTCGGTTTGGGCGTGGTAAAGGGAGCACCGCCGTTTTCGGCGCGGTAGTCGGCTTCGACGAGCGCGTGGATGCGGTCGGCCCACGCCTGCAGACGCTTGACGACGATGTCGTTATCGGCGAGACGCGCGCCCGCCCGAAACGGCGGCGGCTCGGCGTGACGCTGGAACGTTTGGTAGTCGACGTGGATCCAATTGAACTTCGAAAGCGAATAGACCGGCGTCGCGGCCGCGTGCGCGGGAGCGCGCGTGGGCGTGTGGCTGCAAGCTGTAATGGAGATGAGTGTTGCGAGTGCGAGCGCCCTTCTCATCTAAAGATTATAGCGTCCGGGCAAGAAATCCGCGTGAGCCGCGGGGTCTAGTCTGGGATAGAAATAAAAAGACCGGCTCTTGCCGGTCTTCTCATATGCAAAGACCGGTCGTTCCCGACCGGTCTTCACGTCTAGTCTACTTTCCGACTATCGAACTGGGATTACCAGCGCGATCCGCCGCCGCCGCCGCGGCCGCCTTCGCGGGGGGCCATCGGCTTCGCTTCGTTAACGGTCAGTTTGCGACCGCCGAAGTCTTGGCCATTGTACATCTCGATAGCTTTCTGAGCTTCGTCGTCCGAGGACATTTCCACGAAGCCGAAGCCTTTGCTGCGACCCGAATCGCGATCGGTGATGATCTTGACCGAGTCAACAGTTCCACAAGCCGCGAACGTGTCCGCGAGCGAGTCTTCTGTTGCCGAGAAGGGAAGGTTTCCTACGTAAAGTTTTTTACCCATTTTTTACCTCCGAAAGGCTAGGGGGCCGAATCAGAGGACAGAGGCGGAATGCATCTAGAGACCTGAGACCAGCGATTAAACTTACTGCAAACGAAATTAGCACCAAAATGGATCTAAGGGCAAGCCTTACCCCACGTGTTTTCCTGTTTATCCCCCACGCCAAAGTGCAAAGCCGACGTGGAATAATAGCCAACCGCGTTCACCCGGCCAGCTTTACGCATGCGGCAGAGCTCCAAAAACGCGCGTTCTTTGGCCTCTGGTGAGCAAAAACGCACATCCACCGAGGTTCCGTAGGGGTGACGACCCGGCGCTCCGCCCACGTTCGCGTTATAGGGCTCGGGACGCCACCAATTGTAAATCAAACAAACAGATATACCTTTATTGTGTAGTTCTTTAACGATCTTCACGGCCTCATAGGCGTGTTTCCAGGTCGACTCGTCCGGGTGAATGAGTTGGTGGGTTTGGCCCGAACCATAGGTGCACGCGAAGACGTCCTTGCTTTCGGGGTTCGGCCGAATGAGCTGAGAGCACCACGAGGAATCGGCGGTCGCCGCCTTACAGCCGTTCAGGAACTTCGTTTTCTTCGAGTTGCCGCTGTTCACGATCTTCTTTTGCGCGGCCGTCGCCTTTTTGCATGCGAACGGGTACGGCGCGCTCAAAAGCTCGGCGTCGTCGCCATGGTAAAACGCTTCTTCCATTTCTTCGATCATCGACTCCTCGCTGGGCAGGGCGAGTGCGGCCGACGCGCAAATCATGAAGGCCGAAGCCAAAAAAAGACCTCTCCGGATCATGCGTTCTTTCCTTGTTGTAGTTATGGAATATCTTGAGTGAACGCGCCCGCGCCTGGCGATACGGGACCCGGAGGATTTGGACCTTCGACCCGTGTATATTAGGAATATTTATATTCTAAAAAACTATGAGTTCGCCGAAGGTCAGAGCTTGGCACCCGCGGCAGTCATGCATTTCGCGCGTTCCAGGATTTTGCGGACATCATAGGTAACACGCTCATAGGCTTCGGGCGCGAGCTCATAACGGCCGGTTTTCTCATTCAAAATGACCTTCACGTCCACCGCGTACGAGTGGTCTTCAAAGAATTGATCCTGAACCGGGAACGCGGGCTCGCGATGATGCAGAATAAAACTATTCATGTATTCGGGCAGCGGCTTTTTGTAGCGTGGATCGATCGCGAATGCGGATCCGCCGAAGGTCTTCTGCGCCGGCGGAAGTTTTCCGCCGCGGTAGCGACGCACTTGAATCTCAAGCGGTCCGTCCTCGACGTAGTCTTTCGCGGCCAGGCTCAGCGGCATGAAGCGGAACGGGTCGTAAGAGCCTCCGTTGGACTTTTCAAATACCAAGCCCTCGTCGATGTAAATCGCGAGATGCTCGAGCATCGCCTCGCGACGCCCTTTCACTTCCTTGAACACATGGCCGCGGCCGTTCGTTTCGTACTCGAGGTACCATTGGCGCTCGGGATACAGCATGAGGAAATCGCCCGTCTGGGCGCCGAGTTCCTTCGGCAGTCGCACCACCCGCCCCTTCGGGACCGTCGTCCTCCCCACGCTCTCGCCGAGCTTTGAGAAAAACGCGTCGGCCTGAAAACGGCCGGTGAAGAAAGCGGTGAACTTTTCCGGTGGCGCGGCGTTCGCCGCGAATCCTTGAATCGCTCCGTACACCGTGCCCCAGCAATTGACCGAGACCGTGACACGTTCGCTGACGTTGCCTTCCGCGCCCCACTTAAGCTCGAAGCCCTTCCGCCCCTCGTTGATTTCGGGAACGCGGCCCTCGATATACTCGAAGCGATGCCCGATGAGCGCCTGGATCATGGGAGGCATAAAATCGCTGAGTTTATAATTGCTCGCCCGGGCCGAGGGCTCAAGCGGGCTGAAGCCGCCATAAAGGTCACGGACGGCCAAAAACTGTTCCGGAGCGAGTTTAAGAAAGGTGAAATCGAGCGCGCGCTCGCCGCCCGGGAGCGAGACCCATTCCGCCTTGTATTCGATCTGAGGGAAGCCTTGCGCGGCCGCTTGACGATTATAAGCCTCTACTTTCGCGAGCTTGAATTTCGTCTCTTCGCGGGGAGCATTGCGGGGCATGCGGTGAAAGCCGGGATCGGTTTGAGCCCAAACGGGCGCCGC
>CAYPFC010000021.1:1420-9564 GCA_964409815.1 uncultured Pseudobdellovibrionaceae bacterium | reverse complement strand
GACCGCGCGATGTGCGCGGAGGTGTCGCGCTCGAGTTGCTCGGCCGTAAAGACACCGCCCGAGCGCGCGATCAAATCGCGGTTCTCCGCCCTTCCGAGCCAGCGCAAGATCATCGGGCGGTCGGCCTCGAGGTGAAATTGCAGACCGTAGACTTTCTCGCCAAACCGGAACGCCTGCCCCGGGCACATGTCCGTGCGCGCGAGGTGCACGCAGCCCGCGGGCGGATCGAACATGTCTTGATGCAACTGAAACACGCGCTCGCTCGCGCCGTACGATGAGAACAATGGATCGCGCCTCCCCTCCTCGGTCAGATGAAGCTCGTACCAGCCGAGCTCCCACTGGGGAGCCTTGCGCACCGGCGCGCCGAGCACGTGCGCGATCAACTGCGCGCCCAAGCATATTCCCAAGACCGGGATGTTTTTCCTGAAGGCCTCTTCGATGAGCCGCATTTCCACCGAAAGGTGCGGATGCGCGACCGCCTCGTAGACGCCCATGGGACCGCCAAGAACGATCAGTCCGTTATAGCCGTCGAGTGAAGGCTCAGCGCCGGGATCTCTGCCGAAATTAATGTAGCGAATGCGAAAGCCGGCCGCCTTGAGCATGGGATTGAGAGTGCCCAAGGGTTCGTGGCCGACGTGCTGAAAGATAATGATCTTGCGCAAAGCCCGCGAAGATTAAGTGGTTGCCGGAGGTTTCGAACCCCCGCCGCCTTTGCCTTTCGCGGCCTTCTCCTCGGGAGTTAGGCCCCACGGCGAAGTCTTCGGGCGTCCATCTCGGCCGCCGCCTTTGCCTTTTTTGGCGGCGTCGCGGTCGAACTTTTGAGTGTTCACCGCGCGCGCGGCGACTTGGAATTCCGGGATGTAGTAGTTTTCTTCGACCTTCACGCCTTTCGGGGGCGCGGACTCACCTTCGTTCAATGCAACGACCAAAACGCGGCTGAGCTTCTCTTGATTTTGAGCGGCGACGTCGATCGCGGCGAGGAAATGCTTGAGCTTGTCGCCTTCCATTTTGAAGGTCTCGCCCAGGTTCGTTTGAATTTCTTCCGGAGACTTGCCTTCCGCCGCCAAAGCTTCCTTAGCTTTCAAGCCTCTGACCAGCGTCGCGCTCCAAAATTCCGTGACTGATTTCATCGCCTTATCCTCTTAATGAATTGAGGGGCCATAATGGCGATAAACCCCTCCTGGGTCAACGATTGGGTTGAATTCGGGTAAAGACGAACGCCGTTACCGGAATGCCTCCGTTCAAAAAGGGCCGCTTTTCCAAGACTTTCCAGCCCACGGGCAGCGGAAACCGGCCTTTAACGGCCTTGGAGGGCAAAAGAAAACAAGCCCGCTCGGGCTTCACGACCTTTTCCGCGGCCGCGAAAAGCTTGGAGTAAAGCTCGCCGAGCGGCTCCTTCACTTTCAAACGCTCCCCGTACGGCGGATTGCAAAAAAGCCAGCGGGGACGCGCGGGCGGCGGGAGAGGCTCGGCGCTCAAGAAATCCGCCCCAATCAGCTCGATCTCGCGCGCCCCTTTAAGCCCTTCGAGATTGGCCTTGGCGGCCTTTATGGCCTTCGCGTCCTTTTCAAAACCGATCAGCGTCTTCACCCGGGCGCGCGGCGCCTCGAGCTTCGGGGCGGTCTTCGGTTGGCGCGCAAAACGCTCGAACGCGAATCCGCGCGCCTCGACCAAATCGTCGCGGGTCGCGGCTTCGAGCAAGAACGTTCCGCTTCCCATCATCGGATCGACAACGTCGACATCCGCGCCCACGAGCTGAATCAGCGCGGCCGCGATGGTCTCGCGCAGCGGAGCCTCGCCGATGTTCTCGCGCATCCCGCGCTTGTGCAGCCGCTCGCCGGAGGTGTCGAGACTGAGCGTGCACTGATCCTCGACGAAGCGCACGTACAGCGCCGCCTTCTTTCCGCGCGCGGCGGTCAGCTTCAGGGCGCGGCGATAATCCATCCACGCGTCCTTGCAGGTCTCCTCGATGCGCGATTTGATCTTCAAGCGCGAAAGCCTCGTCGAAACGTGAACCTCGAGCTCACAGGTCGGATCGACCCAGGTCTTCCAGTCGATCTCTTTGACCGTGTTGTAGAGCTTCGGAAAGTCGCGGCAGCGGAAGGAATCCACGCGGAGTAAAATCCGGGTCGCCGTCTTGAGCGCCTGATTCATCGCAAGCCCGATCTCCAGCGGCGCAAAGACCGTGACCCCGCCGTGCTCGGTCTTGGGCTCCAGGCGCGGGAACCATTCGAGGATCTCGCGTTGAACCAGATCCTCGAGTCCCGGCAGGGCCACCACGAAAAATTCGCAATTGTCGGCGGACGTCATGACGGGCTTATACCTTCAGCGGCGCCCGCGCTCAACGAGTTTGCTCGGCCACGCGCTCAAGATCTTCGAAGGCGGGCGCGCCCTCGAGCGCGACGCCGTTGACGATCACGACGGGCGTTCCGGTGAAGCCGAATTCCTCGAACTCCCTCATGTCCTCGGCGATCGTGCTCTTGACCGCCTCCGACTGAAGATCTTTCTCTAAGCGTTTCAAATCGGCGCCGGAGTGGCGCGCGGCCGTCTTCAGGAAGTCCTTCGCCGCCATCTCGCCTTGGTGCTGAAAGACATACTCGTAAAATTTAAACGCCTTCTCGGGGCTCTGCAGGCGAATCGCCTCAAGGTAGCGCGAGGCCGGCATCGCTTCCTTGTGAAAACTGAGCGGCATGTTTTTAAAATAAAACTGCACTTTGCCTTGATATTTTTTCTTGAAGGCCGTGAGAGACTGGTACGCCATCCGGCACGCGGGACATTGAAAGTCGGCGTACTCGACGATCGTGATCGGCGCGCCGTCGCCTCCCAAGAGCCGGCGCTCTTTCGAGAGTTTCGGCTTGCGCGGGTTTTTCAGGTCTTGTTCCTGACGGGCTTTCGCTTGGCTCGCGCGCGACTCGTACTCTTTACGGCGCGCCGCCTGGGCCGCGCGGTTCACGGATTCCATGAAGAGCTCGGGATTCTCCTCAATCACGTCAAAAACAATTTTCGGATTTTTTCGGATCGCCTCTTTCACTTGCGCGTCATTCGAAACGCACCCGCTCATCATCAGTAACATCGGGACAAGGGCCCATCTTTTCATCGTTTCACTCCTCGCATGTAGAATTCATCTTCAATCCTTCTTCGGCGCAAGAGAAATTTTCCGTGGTCCGGTTTCAGAGTGAAACGCGAAAACCGTATTCCGGATGAAAATGTCTTCACGAGACCGCCGGCTTCCGCTATGTTCGCGCCATGATTTTGGTCGTCGGAGGCGCCGGATACATCGGCAGCCATATCTGCAAAGCAATTCATGACAGCGGCCAGACGCCGCTTTGTTTGGACAACTTCTCCACCGGTCATCGCGAGTTCGTGAAATGGGGCCCGGTCATCGAAGGCGACATTCTCGACTCGGAAAAGGTCGTGATCCAGCTGCAGAACGTGAACATCGAGGCCGTAATTCACCTCGCCGCTAAGATCGAGGTGCGCGAGTCCATCGAGCGGCCGCTGATGTACTTCGAAAACAACGTCGCGGGTTCGATCTCGCTTTTCGACGCGCTCAGGGCGCATCATCCGAACGTGCCGATTATTTTTTCGAGCACGGCGGCGGTGTACGGCGAGCCCGCGCAAGTGCCGATTCCTGAAACGGCTCCGAAGAAACCGATCAATCCGTACGGAACGACCAAGCACCTGGTTGAAGAGATTCTCGCGGACCTGTGGACTCATCTCAAGTGGCCCTCGATGTGCCTGCGCTACTTCAACGTCGCGGGCGCGGCCTATCAAGCCGGCATCGGTGAGGCGCACGAGCCCGAGTCTCACCTCATCCCCCGCCTGCTGATGGCGGTGACCGATCCGAATTTTAAAATGCAAATCTTCGGCAAGGATCATCCCACGCCCGACGGCTATTGCGTGCGCGACTACGTTCACGTCGAGGACCTCGCCGCGGCTCATTTGAAAGCGCTGGAAAGCCTAATGAAGAACCCGCGGCACGACCGCATGAACATCGGCTACTCGAGAGGGTTTTCGGTATTCGAGATCGTGAATGCGGTCGGTAAAGTTACCGGCAAGGAAGTCCAATACGAGTTGCTTCCGCGCCGGTCCGGAGAGCCGGCGAGCCTGGTCGCCGACGCCTCACGTGCGTTGAAAGAGCTGGGGTGGACCCCGAAGTACGCCGGACAAGTCGAGGAGATCATCCGGCACGCTTGGGAATGGCACAAGATATGGAGCGCGCGCTAGTTGGCCGTGCGATCCTCTAAAATTAATTGACGGTCGACCCTCACGGTCACTTTCGTTCCATCTTTCAAAGTGGCGTCGTAGGACTGGCCCACCGTCAGCGGCGTATTGTCGGGAATGTTGATCGACAAGAGCTGGTAGTCGTAAAAATTGATCGGTCCGCTGGTAATCGTCACCCGCAGAAGCTGCTCGTAGTTGTCCGCGCCCTGGATTAAGTGCGCCATCGCGTACTTGTCGGATGGCTTATCGACAGCGGGAACGGCCTTGCCGTTTTTATCGGTCGTCGCTTTCTTCGAATAGCTCCCAAAGAGAATGTGTGTCGCGTTCACCAGTTTCTGCTCGGCCGGGATCATCGGATGCGTGTACAAAATCTTCTCAATCGCAAGACCCGCGTCGGTATCGAGGCGAATGCGACTGTCCTCCAGGATCAGCCCGTCATAAAGCGTCGCGCGGAAGTCTTTAAGCTTTCCAGTGAAGATGTCGCGCACCTTCACGCGCGGGGGATTCGTCGTAATCGAATAGTAAGAGTTCGTGGGCGCTTGGCCGAGGAGCGTCTGCACCGCTTGCTCGCTCATCTTCCTTCGCGTGACTTTCATTTTGGCGATGACCTGGTGCTGGTGCGGGCTATTGAACGCCGTGAAGTGATAACCGAAGTGTCCTTTTGAGTCCGAAATCACGAAGGTGTGACGGGCGTCGAGCTCCGTCGCTTTGAACTCGGCGCTGTTCGCGAAATCGTCGGGAGCGCTGTGATTGTGCTCCTCGAAAGCCTGCGCGGGCGTGCGGCCCGGGCCGTGCGAAGGTGTCGATTTGCATGCGCCCAACACCAGAGAAAGACCAACCACCAACATCAGCGAATAACGCACTTCGAACCTCCACCTTGTAAATGTAGGTTCAGTTTAAAATTGTAAGGAGAGCGTCCGGTAGTCCAAGAGCGCAGCTCTGGACCAAGGTGGAGTCACCCGCAGTAGCGCTTAACGACGTTCAGGTAGGTCGAAATATCGACAGGTTTTCGAATGTAATCTTGGGCTCGAATACGACGCTTCTTCTCGGCGACGTTGCCGTCCGCCGACATCACCACGACCGGAACGTCTTTATGCTGCGGATCGAGAAGCTGCTCCTGGCGAAACTGAAAGCCGTCTTTGATCGGCATCATGAGGTCGAGAAGTATCAAACAGGGCGAGCTCTTCGACTGGCCGAGTAACTTCAGGCCCTCTTCCCCATTGTAGGCGCAGGAGACCGTATAGCCCTCCGACTCGAGCAGCTCTGAGAGGGCGTCGCTGATTCCACGGTCATCTTCGATAATCAAAACTTGTTTATGGCTCAATTGAAGTTCCTCTTTGAAAGAATCATGCTACGGGTTCAATCCGTTTTCAACATCTAAGTCCGCGGTGCGCGGGTGACGGCAAAGGAGGAGTTCGTAAACACGAAGTCCACGCCCCGTCCCCACTCGCGGTTGAAAAGATTTTTATCGGGTATGAAACCAACGCCGGCCTTCTGGCCCGCGGCGCGGAGGAAGTCCAGCTGCATGCGAGTCATGCCCAAGTAATGGCCGGCGACCCCGCCAAGCCCGCGCTGGACTGAAATACGGACCAAACTTTTCAAGTTTACTTGACCGACGAGCATCCAAGCCGGCGCCGGGAATTTCGCCGTCGGCCGCACCAGATCCGGATCGAGCGCGAGCAAATGATACTGCGTAATCGGCTCGAGCTCCCGAAAATGCGCGGCGAGGACCTCAAGCAGCCTGGGCGTGAGCGCGGTTTTGATTTCCGGAAAGAAATGGACTCCTTTGAGCGAAAGAACTTCCTCTAAGGTGGGCACCATCGGCGCCGAGCGCTTAAGCTCGTCCGCGGTCATGCCCTGAATGGTCCCGCGGATGCCATGCAATCGGAATAGGTCGGGATCATGATTGATGACAGGAACCTGATCGCGCGTGAAGTGAACGTCGAACTCGATGCCCCACACTCCCAAATCGCGCGCCTTTGCGAACGCGGCCATTGTATTTTCAGGGCAATTCGGGCAATCCCAGGCGCCGCGATGTGCAATCAGCTTCGGGCGCTCAAGAGCGCTTTCGGGATAGGTGCGCAGACCTAATACCTTGTCCGCCGCTTTCTCCGCAAAGGAAAGGACTAGGTCGCGCATTTTCTAAATCACTGACTCAGCTGCAAGGCGGGAATCAGCTGGCGCAGATTCGGCAAAGCTCCGATGCGCTCGTTCACGTTCCCCTTTTGAACCGTTCCAGTCGCGCGCAAAGCATCACGCACTTCCTTCGACGTCAAGTTCTTGCCTTTGGCCTTCGCGAGCCCCGAGAGCACGGCGGCCACCCCGGTCACGATCGGAGTCGCGCTCGATGTTCCGCTGAAGCTCGACGTGTACGTGGCGTTCGCGCGGTACTGAAGATCGCCATAGCCCGTGGTCGGGACGTTCTCACCGTACGCGAACGCGTCTATGCGCGAGCCGTAGCACGAGAAGTAAAGACGCTCGAGGTGGCGGCTGCCGGGAGAGGCGCCCGCGCCCACGATGATCGCGCCCGAGTCGCGCACGCTCAAATCGAAGGCCCCGTTGTACGACGGGTGATCGAGATTCGAGCCACCGTTACCGGCGGCCGCGACGACGATGACTCCGCGATCGGTCGCGGCTTTGATCACGTCGAAGATCGCTTGGTAGTATTCGACGGCCATGTAGCGTCCGTTGTCGGGACCGGGGCCGTGAAGCTCGATGATGATCACGTCACCGGGGCCGAGCTGCGCCTGCGCGAGGTCGAGGGCGCGCGGAACCTGGGTCTCCCAGAACTCGTCCGACGGCCACTTCGCGATCGATACGCCGAATTGCGCTTCGTTCGCGATTCCGGTCATGCCCTTGCCGTCGCGTTTCGCGGCGATCTCGCCCCAAACCGCGGTCCCATGATCTTCATCCACGTCGCTGTCGGGAGCGACGTAAAACGGTACGTTGAAATCTTCGTGGCGAATATCCCAACCGACTTCGATGTCGATGACTTTCACGCCCTGGCCGGCGCCGTTCGGCAGCGACCACGCGTGGCGCGCCTCCACGCCGTTGGGAGCGACGTCGAGGTAATATTGTTTCGCTTCGAAGTCGGGCGTCGGCTGCACGCGCTGCTCGACGGGAAGAGGTTTGCGCGGAAGCATCAGCTGGTTCATCACGGGCGGCGCCACGCGCGGCTCGAAGTAAGCGAACTCGACGCGGTCGTCGTTATAAATCGCTTTCAGAGTCTTCGCCGCCTCTTCTTTCGTGAGCGCCCGGTCGAAAGCGTAGTTCCAATAGTTCTCCAGGTGCGGCCCCTTGTTTTTGCGTTGCGCGCGCTCGAACGCATACGTCTCGGCGCCGCGGGCGAAAACGGGCGACATGCGCTTGGGCTGCATCGCGCAGTTCGCGCATGGATCGGATTGGCGCTGAATCGCGCGCACCGGGATCGAATCCTTGAATTTCACGATCAGAATTTTTGTGTTCGGCGAGCTGACGTTGAGTAAATTTAAACTCTCATCAAGCGTGTGGCCGGCGAAGCTGAATTGACTCCAAGTCAGTACCGTAATGAGTATCGCGGTCCATCGTCCCATGGCAAAAGCCCCCCTCTTAGGAATTGATGTGCCAAATAGCTTGGCTCATGACGAGAGGGAGTCAAGCGAGGCCCGGCGCGTTCTTTAAGAATTATTCTGTACGAGTCTGTTAGCGCCCGCCAGCAGACGCCGGCACGGGGCCCGCGATCGCCGGAGCGTAGGGGTTGAATCCGCTTCCCGAAGGATAACCGCTGCCGGTCATGTACGCGGGAAGGGAACCGAGGGAGCTCGAGCCATTCCAAGGATAGTAGCCGCCGTTATAGCCGCCATTATTGTACGCCATCGATCCGCTGTAGCCATTGTAGTTAAAGCCGAGGCCGTACTGGTTCCCGAAGTAACCGGCTGGGG